>JANONW010000147.1:0-10528 GCA_031421065.1 Prolixibacteraceae bacterium | reverse complement strand
ATTTCGTGCGAACTGATAGATTCAAAGGTGTCAAGTTTTACCTGCTGTATATTGTCCATAGGTGGCACACTGTAAATATTATCAGGAAACAATTCGCCAACATGCTTATTATCAAACGACAAAATCACTAAAATATTTGTTGTGTCCTGAATATCAGTGCGTTAAGTGTGCTTTTATAACTATCTGTCAATCAGTGTGATAAAATACACTGTTTTTATATGCCTGTTCATCAAGCGATTAAAAACCCGTAAAAACCAATTGTTGTAACAAACTAAATGCAACTTGGGTTAATTCCATTTTCGACCAATTGGCAACCCTGATTTTTGAACTAATTCATGAACTGTTCGAATATCGTGACGAAACCCTCATTTTGACAGTCGAATGGTTAATTTTTTAGTGCCCATAATTATAGCCATTTGTCCAAAGCAGTATTTAAAAACCGGTTTACAGGATATAATTCCTTCATCGATCGTACTATTTTCTCAACGAAAGCATCACTTGCCACAACCGAATCGTCAATTGCCGATCCAAATGCGAACGATTTGTATTTCAATAAATCGATGTCCGGGAAATCTTTCGGAAATCCTTTGGGCGCAGTTTTTAGCTTGTCGTCATACAATCCAGGATAAACCTTCCTGAAAGATTCATTGTAAACGAGTTGTTTAAAGTCTTCCGGATGATCAAATATTTCAGTCCGGATGGCTTTTAAAGCATCACTGTAAGAAATAATACCTTTTCCCGACATTCCTGATAGCGGTCGCGGTTTTGGTCAAACCATTCCTTGTTGTTGTTTTCCTTTAGTTCTGAAAGGAAGTTGAGAATTTGTTGCATAATATTTACGGATGAAATTGTACTTTTGCTTTCAACGTTTAAATTATGAAAAAGTTTGTAATTATTGTTGCCGGTGGATCAGGAAGCAGGATGGGACCTGAACTTCCCAAGCAGTTTTTGGAATTGTGCGGAAAGCCAGTTTTGATGCATACGATCCAGGTTTTCTTTGATTTCGATCCTGAATGTGAGTTGATTCTCGTGCTTCCGGTTGTGCAAAAGGAAGTTTGGGCCGACATGTGCCTGAAATATTCGTTTTCATTGCCTCATCAAATTGTTTCGGGTGGCGAAACCCGTTTTCACTCAGTGCAAAACGGATTAAAGTTCATCCAGAGTGAAGGGATCGTTTTTATCCACGATGGGGTCAGGCCGTTGGTCAGTAAGGAAACATTGATGAGATGCTTCGAAACGGCTCAGAAATATGGAAATGCAATTCCGGTTTTACCTGTGAACGAATCGTTGCGAAAGCTCGATGGTGATCAGAACATCTCGGTTGACAGAAGTTTATACTTCAGCGTTCAAACCCCACAAACTTTCCGATCAGAAGTAATACTGAAATCGTTTCGCCAACCTTATGAATTAAGTTTTACCGACGATGCATCGGTGGTCGAAAAATCAGGATTTGCTATTAATATGATTGATGGGAACCGCGAAAACATCAAAATCACCACACCTACCGATTTGCTAATTGCTGAGGCTTTTCTTCAAGCAAAGTTAGGTTATCTTCAACATAGTTGCGGCAAGAAATCCTGAAAGGATTTAATATGAATAACCACCGGTGAAACCGGTGGATGTGAATACGAGATGATTCAGAACCCTGAAAGGGTTCAATAATAATGCGTTAACATCTATTGAACCCTTTCAGGGTTCGGGTCTGGGGTACTATCTCATCCCCGAATTTCATTCGGGGCTATTCACATTTAACCACTTCGTGGTTTCATGTAGTTTTTAAGCATACCCTAAATAAATTTCAAACAAAAAACACTGCACAGATCAATTCGATGCAGGGCCCGTTATTTTACTATTTTAGTTTTTCTTATTCAACGATCGTTACCCAACCGTATAAATCTGGTTCGTCGCCATACTGAATACCCTGAAGCTTTTTGTAAAGGATTTCGCTGATCGCTCCAGGTTTTCCGTCCTTCGAGAACACATAAGAAATTTTCTCATCGTAATCGTCGATCCGTTCAATCGGGCTGATTACCGCGGCAGTTCCACAGGCGCCGGCTTCTTCAAAAGTAGCCAGTTCTTCAACAGGAACCGGACGGCGTTCCACTTTCATTCCCAATTCTTCGGCCAGGACCATTAAACTTTTGTTGGTGATCGAAGGCAGAATAGAACTTGATTTCGGGGTGATGTAGGTATTGTTTTTTATTCCGAAGAAATTGGCCGCGCCACACTCGTCAATATATTTTTTTTCTTTGGCATCGAGATAGAACACATTGGAATAACCCAGTTCGTGGGCTTTTTGTCCTGCTACCAAACTGGCAGCATAATTACCACCCACTTTAAATTTGCCCATGCCCAATGGTGCAGAGCGGTCGAACTCGCGCATGATAACAAAAGGTGTAGTTTGGAAACCTCCTTTAAAATAAGGTCCAACAGGAGTTACAAAAATAACGAACATATATTCACTGGCTGGTTTTACGCCCACCTGAGCGCCGGTACCAAATAAAAACGGGCGAATATAAAGCGATGCCCCCGATTCATAAGGAGGAACAAAACGTTCGTTCAATTTCACAGCCTTAACTACTGCCTCTTGAAATTTTTCAATAGAAAGTATGGCCATCATCGTTCCGACACTTGAATCCTGCATCCGTTTAGCATTTTCATCCATACGGAAAACACGAATTTTTCCATCTTTTCCACGAAACGCTTTCAATCCTTCAAATGATTCCTGCCCGTAATGCAGGCAAGTGGCTGCCATGTGCAGGTTCAGAAATTCGCTATCAGATACTTCCAGTTCGCCCCAGGCTCCGTTGCTATATGTACAGCGTATATTGTAATCGGTTTTCAGATAACCGAATGCCAGATTACTCCAATCTATATTTTCCATAATTAAAAAAATTGTCTGTCAATCAAGGACATTAATGAGGACTTAAATTAACGAAAAAAAACGCGGAGAAGGAAAGACTTATGATTTCAGTCTTAAAATTTCTCTTTCATTCAACTTCACTGATATTCAGGAAGTATCCGTTGTGTTTGCGGATATTCAATACTCGTCCATCCGAAAAAATCAGGTATTGTCCCTTTATGCCATTCAGGATTCCTGAAATTACCGGGTCTTTATCGAACGAAACACTGGTTACTTTTTCAGGAAAATAGACAACCGGATAGTTGATTTGCCATACCTGATTGTTGGAATGCAGGTATTGTTGCAGTTCGCTAGGAAGCAACTGATAAGCATTTACTTTTTCTTCCTGAAGATTAACCAACGCATTGGTTTTATTCTGAAGCATCGACCGCCAGTTGGTTTTATCGGAAAAGAAATCTTTCAGATAAACTTCGATTACTCCGGCAATGTGTCGGTTGGGAGTGCAGGCCAGAATGATGGCTTGGGCGGCACCTTGGTCGATCCAGCGGGTAGGCACCTGATGATGACGGGTAACGCCAATTTTTAACTCTCCTGAAACAGCCAGATAAACGTAATGCCCGATCAGGTCATGTTCCCGGGCCCAATCCATGTCGCGGGCAATGCCAAGGTGCGCTTTCGACAATTCGGGACGCACCACCGTTTCGCTGGCCTCGGGAGCCGTTTGCAAACAGTTGTAACAAAAGCCTTGTCCGAAAGAGGTTTTGGTCCTCTTTCCACAGACAATACAGTTAATTTGCCCGGTAAAAGTGAGTTGTATATTATTCCCGATGAGTTCGTTCATTGGCAGTTCATATTCTCCCACCTGAAGATAATACTGAACCGGATCTGCAAATTCAGATCGCATTTTGATTATGTTTCCAGAAGCAAGCATGTTGAGAATTTTAGTGAAGCCAAAGTACGGAAATGTTGGGTGAAACGGAAACAGGATTGTAATGAGTTATTGGTTATAGTTTTAGCTTTCTATGGTACTGATAATTATTCCAGAAACGAAGTAATATCCTTGAAAACATTACTCTTCATAAGGAATGTTCTGGGTATCAATCTGTCAATATAACACTATGAACTTTTGCTTGTTTTACTTGTTTGAGAATAGATTATCCTAATAGTACAATTAAATTTAAATCAATGATTATAGGACTTCTGAAAGAAAGCGGCATCGAACAAAGGGTGGCACTTTTGCCGGAAATTGTTGCCAACCTGGTACGTCAAAAGGTGGAAGTTTATGTCGAAAAAGATGCGGGCGCTGGCGCATTTCAGATTGACGAAGCCTATCAGGCAGTTGGTGCAGGCATTTTTTCGAGAGAAGAAGTATTGCTAAAATCAGATTTGCTGGTTCAGATCGGCGAACCCGCTCCAGAATTGATCGACCTATTGAAAAGCGACAAAATCTGGATAAGCCAGTACCATCCGCTCTGGAATACCGATTTAGTGAAGAAATTTCTCGCAAAAGGAATCACCAGTTTCAGTATGGATTCCATCCCGCGGACTTCAAGGGCACAGGCGATGGATGTACTTTCGTCTATGGCCACGGTTTCGGGCTATAAAGCAGTTTTGCAAGCTGCAACGGAGCTTCCCCATTTTTTCCCAATGTTTATGACTGCTGCAGGGACCATTCGCCCGGCAACCGTTCTGATACTTGGAGCCGGAGTTGCCGGGCTTCAGGCCATCGCCATTGCACGAAAACTTGGCGCGCAGGTTCAGGCTTTTGATGTGCGTTCGGCTGTAAAAGAAGAGGTGATGAGCCTCGGGGCCAAGTTTGTGGAAGTAGAAGGCGCCAGAGAAGACACCGCAGCCGGTGGTTATGCGGTTGAGCAAACCGAAGAATTCAAACGGAAACAGCAACAGGTGATCAACGAACATGCGGCAAAAGCGGATGTGATCATTTGTACCGCCCAGATTCCAGGAAGAAAAGCTCCGCTTCTCATTCCCAAAGAGGCCGTTGAAAAGATGAAGCCCGGATCGGTAATTATCGACCTGGCAGCATCGAGCGGTGGAAATTGTGAATTCAGCAAGGACAACGAAACCGTTATTTTCAACGGGGTCAAAATCATCGGACAATCGAATTATCCTTCGCTCATGCCGGTCGATGCCAGCAAAATGTTCGGCAAAAACCTTTATAACTTTCTGCAATTAATTATTACTCCGGAAGGTGGCCTACATTTGAATTTCGACGACGATATTGTTAGGGGAACCTGCATTACCCGCAACGGCGAAATCCTGAACGAACGGGTTAAATCAGTAATCGAATCATAAAACTATTTTCATGGAACAAATATTGGTTTACTTTTTTACTTATAAAGAAGCGATTTTCATCATAGCACTGTCTGTTTTTCTGGGTATCGAAGTGATATCCCACGTACCTTCGGTGCTGCACACTCCACTTATGTCAGGGGCCAATGCCATCAGCGGGGTAATTATTATTGGCGGGATTATCCTTGTCGGCCATACCGATGCTTCAAAACTTTCGCTCGAACTGATCCTTGGAATACTGGCCATCATTTTTGCTACCCTCAACGTGGTGGGTGGTTTTGTGGTGACCGACCGCATGTTGGAAATGTTTAAAAAGAAAAAGAAATAGCTATGGATCAGGTAATAGGAAATTTGAATGGCACTGATTTCACCCTGAGTGGAACTTTACTCGAACTAAGTTATTTACTGGCCGCCCTGTTTTTTGTGTATGGGCTGAAATTATTAAGCCATCCGGAAACCGCCCGGAAAGGGAATTTTTACGCAGCCATAGGCATGTTTATCGCAATAGTCACCACAATTTTACTTCATAAAAATGCGCAAGGCGGGGGAATTCCACTTGTCAATATCTGGATCATTCTTGCTTCGCTTGGTGTAGGCTCCGTGGTTGGCCGGATCATTGCCCTGCGAGTCAAAATGACTGCCATGCCGCAGCTTGTATCGTTTTACAATGCGACCGGTGGCGCTGCTTCGGCACTGGTCGCACTGCTCGAATTTCCGAATGCCGATATGACCAACTTGGGTTCGGTACTGGTAACTATCCTGGGATTAATTATTGGCAGCATCGCGTTTAGCGGAAGTATGATCGCTTATGGCAAACTCGATGGCAAGGTGGGCGATATCTTCTCTGGAATGATGAAATACGTAAATATGTCCCTCTTGTTGGTTACTGTTGCTATTTCCGTATTCATCCTGCTTTCAGGACAAACACCCGAACAGCTAAACTGGGCGATTTATTTGTTGCTGGTGGTTTCGCTGGTTTACGGGGTGATGTTCGTGATGCCCATTGGTGGCGCCGACATGCCGGTTGTAATTTCACTCCTGAATAGTTTCTCAGGGGTCGCCGCCATGATGGCCGGTTTTATATACAACAATCAGGCAATGATTCTTGGAGGGATCCTGGTTGGTGCAGCGGGTACAATTTTAACCATTCTGATGTGCAATGCCATGAACCGCTCGTTACTGAACGTGATTATCGGCTCCTTTGGAGTCGGAGGCGCTTCAGCCAGCAAAGAGCAGGTTGGCGACATGAAGGAAATCTCGATGAGCGATGCGTCTATTTTGCTAAGTTATTCGAAAAGTGTGGTGATTGTTCCCGGATATGGACTGGCGGTTGCACAGGCCCAACACGCCTGCCACGAACTGGATGTGATACTTTCAGGCAAAGGAGTAAATGTACGCTATGCCATTCATCCGGTAGCTGGGCGAATGCCGGGACACATGAACGTTTTGCTTGCCGAAGCCGATGTGCCTTACAACCAATTGTTTGAAATGGACAGCATTAACCCTGACATGACGAATACCGACGTGGTGATGGTGATTGGCGCCAACGATGTGGTTAATCCTGCTGCTATTACCGATCCGGGCAGTCCGATTGCAGGAATGCCCATTATAAATGCCCATCAGGCAAAAAACATTATTGTGATGAAACGTGGTCGTGGCAAAGGTTACGCCGGAATTGAAAACGAACTCTTCTTCGACTCCAAAACCCGATTATTGTTTGGTGATGCCAAAAACACCCTTCAAAATCTGGTAAGCGAAATAAAAAGTCTTTAGAGAATAGAATGAAGGAAAAGGTCCGGTTGTCTGGGTTTTGCTCATCCCTACAACCCTCGATATAATGAACCGGTTTCTTAAGTCCGAAATTTTGTAACTAACTCAATGAAGAAATTTGCTTTTTACCTTCTCTTCTCAATACAACCGGTGAAAATGGATCAAATCAGGCAATTGAATTTACTGAATATGAGAATTTTACCGATTCTGCAGGAAGAATTCAAAAAGTCGATTCCTGGTCATTTAATCAGGAGAAAAATGTGCGGGAATTATTTCTGGTTGAAAAAGATGTTGAATACCAAAACGATAAACTTATTTCATTTACCCGCTATAATATCAATGAAAACGGAGATCCCGATGATGGAGAAAAATGTGATCTTTTCTATGATCCATCGGGCAGGTTGATCAGGATTGAACGGAAAGGAATTGCGTTAAATTTCAATACAATCTTATATTACAATTATAACAACCGTGGCTTCGCCAACCATTTTTCGATCGACTATCTGGTGGGTTTACGCAACGACCAGAACAAGCAGCGACAGGAAAATTATTTTAGATACGACAGGCACGGCAACTGGACGAAAAGATACTGGATAACCGATAATAAAAAACGCATGGAAGCTAAAAGGAAAATTAAATACAAATAACGGGCGACTACTTAAGAAAATTTCGGGCGCAATCTATTGGAGTGATATTTTCAGCAGTCAGTAAGGCCTGCAATGTTTCAAAACGCGATTCAAGGGCAATTAAGTCGTGCGGGCAGCCCAAAAGTACATTTACTATTTTTTTGCCTGATGTTTCAGAAATGGCGCCCGTAATCTCAACTTCAACCAGCAAGCCTTTTTCAACCAAAAGATTGATGGCAATTTCACCTTTTGCGGCCTGAAATTTATTTTTAAACCGGTACCGGGGCGAATAGCCAAAAATCCAGTCCCAGGTGCGGTACTTTTTGTCACTTAGTTCTTGAATTGCTCCCAGATCTGCTTCAGTTGGCGAATATACCTGAGCACTGGCTATCTGTTTGCTGATTTCTAAAAAAAACCAGTTGCCAAAATCCTCCACACCCATCGGTTCAGACAAATAAGGGGCAATATTGGTAACTTCACTCCGGTTCGATTGCACAGCCTTGTCTTCAAATTTCGATAAATCCACTTTCAACGCACCTTTCAACGCATCGAGCTGGCTGTTAAAAAGAAGTGTTCCGTGGTGCAAAACACGATTTCGATGAACATGCTCGGCATTCCCGGAAATTTTTTTGCCATCAATCTGCAAGTCGTTCCGGCCTGTGGTATAAGCCTCAACACCCAGCGTTTTCAATGCTTCAACGATGGGAAAGGTAAATACTTTAAAATTTACTTCCTGAATTTTTTCGACATTCCGGATAAAGGTAAAATTCAAATTGCCCAGATCATGAAAAACTGTTCCGCCACCCGAAAGCCTTCGTGCCACCGGAATCTGGTGTGCATGTATAAAATCATGGTTTATTTCGGCAAGGGCGTTCTGATGTTTGCCAACCACCACCGTAGGCTGGCTGCGCCAAAGCATAAAGAAATTTTCCTGAAAATTTTTCAGAAAATACTCTTCGGCAGCCAGGTTAAAATACGGATCGATACTGGTTTGATGCAGACAGAATGTGATCATTCAGCAAAAATAAGCCAATTTTCGGGAAAAGGAAAAGTATCACTAGATGAGTCAGGTAAGAATAACGGAGATGAACGAAAGTGAACCCCTGATGACGTATTGATGCCAGTCTGTCACAAAGGCTACCGCCATTGGATTCGCCGACAGACAAAGGGAAAATGCACAAGCTGAGAACCAGCAAGGCAGAAAGTACCGATGCAATACGCAGTTGCGGACCAAGTCGTAGTAGTGATGAAGTCTTTGTAATGAAGATGGAGCGAAGGGCTTGGGCTGAAATGTCTTTGCCTACCCGACATCGGCAATTGGCATGCAGGGATGAAAAAATTGATGCGTAACCAAAAAAGTCAGCCTATCATATATAATTATGTACAGCCATCGAAAAAATGGGTAGTTTTCTTAGAGGCACTATTTAGTGCTGTTTAGAAAACTACCTTTCTTTTTGTTTTTTCAATATTGAGTCAAAAATTTTGAGGGTGGGATTTACATTTTCTATATTCTGCTTATCCATAAGCTCTTGTTTTTAAAATTACAGGAGCAAATTTTTCATTTTTCGCCATTTTTTTTCGTTTTCGGACATACGTTTCCCATTAATGCTTTTTTGTTATGTTCATAATCTATGGCAAGTAACCTTGTCAGGCAGCTGCCTTCATTTTTGCTGGAACTGCAGCGAGTGCTTCCCGCTCCAACTTCAGGATTTGTTTTCCAATTTTCTTGAGGTTGTAGGCGCACACACCCAGTCCGATGTACTTCTTAAAATGTGGGTAACTCCTGTCGGGACAACGATCCAGCCCGCGGTGTTCCAATTCGTTGATGTTTGATTCGATCGCGCTGTGCGTGTTTTTCAGCTTTTTAAACGGCCTGCTGTGTTCTTCCCCTACTTCTTGTTTGTTGCGCTTTCCGAGTTTGGGGATGATGACCTGGGCAACTTCCAATTGTAGGATTTCCTTGTTTGCTTGTAACCAGAAGCCTTTGTCGAAGCTCCACGGTGCAACTTTATATTTTGGCAAAATCCTGTCGGCCAATTCGATAACAATGTCCCGGTCTTGCTGGTGGTCCATTATTTGGCAATCCACGATCAGCCCCCACTGGCCGGTGGTGATGGCCAGTTTTTTGCCCAGTTCAACACTGGGGTTCATTTTCCCTTTTGTTATCCACTCGGTATAGGTTTCAAATACCGAAAACATCTTTTCATGGTGAGGTATGGTTTCGCCTTTCAATATTCGCCGGTCAACCAGTCCGATATGCTTTTCAAGAAGTTTCATAAAGTGCTCCAAAGTAATGATCAAAGCTAGATCGCCCATGTCGGTTATCGGAAATTGAGGTTTTTCTTCGTTTAGTTTTTTGAGCAGCAACCTTGCTTTATTGAGATATTTTTCGGCACAGGAAACTACTTTTTCTTTCTTGTTCTTACCTCCCGAACGATTGGCCTGGCCCAGGTTGCGCATCAAACTTTTCATTTCAGCCTTCCAATTGCCAATTTTGCGCCAACCTTCAATGTCCTTGTGCTTATTCAGTAACCTTGAAACGGTGCCGGTACATTTACGGGCACAGTCCCATAACAGGTTGTAGCCGGTCGGGAAATGGACATTGCTTTCTACCACAAAACTATCTGACTTTAAGCGCAATGCTGTATTTTCTTTTTTTTAAACACCTCTCCATGCCCAAAATTTAGGATTGCCTGGTTTAGCGCAACCACCACCTCATCGCTGAGCAGGGCCACATTGTCATAAATATCCTGGTATCCAAACTCGATACGTTCATAACCAAAGCCCTTTTCTACGCCCATCAAACATCTCATATTGTGGTGATTGTTTGCCTGATCGTGCAGTACATCATAACTTAAATTTAGGCACAACCGTACTTGGGCCAAAACAAAAATACCCCATAAATCCATTCCGGCCCTTCCTGTATCTTTCTTCCCCGAATTGATGTGGCCCTCTAAAA
>JANONW010000146.1:0-2512 GCA_031421065.1 Prolixibacteraceae bacterium | reverse complement strand
CAAGGCAGGCTATGCCAGCTACAAGGAGCAGGGTTTTGTTCAGTAGCTTTGGCACTACTCAGCGAGCGCGGCCTAACCCCTCGCTCAAGCGGAGCGCCAACGGCAGGCCACCAGGCCCGGTCTGGCGGTACGCGGTACATTTTCGCCAGCCCGGGCCTGGCGTCCTGCCGCTGTCGCCCGCTTAGCTCGAACGTTAGGCCGCACAAACGAGACCCTTCCTTCACCACATCTGTGAAATGCAAACTCCACCCGAAGTACACCAATTCCTCATCCCGGCTGAGCAAGTAGTTCAGCTACAACTGGATGCCTACAACGCACGAGACATGGACGCGTGGCTAGCAACGTACAAGACAGATGCAGAACAGTATTTACTGCATGGTGGGCTACTGGCGTCCGGCCATGAATCAATTCGAAAGAGAATGGCTGAGCGTTTTAAGGACACTGCGCTGCACGCAGCGTTGAAATCGAGAACTGTGATGGACAATATCGTCATCGATCATGAGTTTGTAACCAGAACGTTTCCAGATGGACTCGAAGAAATTGAAATGCTCTGCATCTACGAAGTACATGCTGGGCTAATTATTAAAGCAACGTTTGCCATAGGGCAAGCTCGCTCAAAGGCGTAGAGTGCGGCCTAACCCCTCGCTCAAGCGGAGCGCCAACGGCAGGCCACCAGGCCCGGTCTGGCGGTACGCGGTACATTTTCGCCAGCCCGGGCCTGGCGTTCTGCCGTCGTCGCCCGCTTAGCTCGAACGTTAGGCACCGCGAATCGCTACCGTGCAACTCGGTCAATACGGCTCGGCCAAGTCGCCTCGCCTCGCTGGAGCAACTCACCCTACGGGCAAAGCCGCAACCTGGCGTCGCCCTCCGTAGCAGCACCTCCGTGCGATGCAGGTGTCCCGCCCCAACTTTTGTGCTGGGCACAGCGGACCGCTCGCCGCGCGTCACCAAAAACAAAGATAGCAGGGTTCACCCGCTCGTCCGGCCTGCAGCGCTGTGCCTAACCCCTCGCTCGAGGCGAGGCCCAACGGCGGGCCACCAGGGCCCGGTCGGCGGTACGCGGTACATTTTCGCCAACCGGGCCCTGGCGTCCCGCCGTTGGTCCCGCCTCAGCTCGAACGTTAGGCCTCGGAACTCACCGTACTCGGCGCAACAGCTTCCGCCGAAGATCATCCACCGCGTCGAGCGAGTCCACTTGATCGTTCGCGGCGTTCGTCAATCGACTAACGTCTGCGCGAGGCAGATCAGCCATGTTCTGGAACACGATCATCGAGTTAAAGTCTCGTCCGGCCCCAATCAAGTGCTGCAGAATGATCGTAGCCAATCGCGCTTTGTCCCGATTCGGAACGCCGAACAGATACAGCGGAGCACTCGCAGAGTCAACGAAGTAGTCAACTGGATAGTCGGCTGCGCGGGGAACGTCAGGAACCACAAAGGCCTCGTGCAATTGCTCGGCGCCAACCAAACCTCGCAATGTCTCTCGTAAGTCCTCGTAGAAGGTGCTTTCTGCGCGCAACCTGTTAAGGAAAGTCAGGTCGTGAATCCGAGTCAGCGCCTGGCCGAACCGAAACATGCTCTTGCCAAGATCCTCGATCGATGAATCGACGAAGAACTCTCCATCGTCCTCCTGCATATCGGAGTCCGAGAGAACTTGCTGAGCAGCCGTCCCCGCGTCCCTTCCCTCAGTTTGTCTATGTCATTCTCGTAACTCAGATGCATCATCGTCGACCCGGCATCGCTTATCCGTAGCCCACCACTCGCTACCTGCTGTAGATACAAGGTGTATGAGTCCCCATCAGGGAAACGGAATGGGGTGGCAACCCGCCAGAAATCTTCACGCACAGCGGTAACTGTCGCCTCCGCACAAAGCGCCTTGCAGAGCATCTTCTGAAGTTCGTTCCCGTTCATGATTGAGCAAAGAGATCAGGTTCGTCGGGTTTCGTCTCAAGCCCGACTATGTTTGCGAGCCGAACGAGCTCATGAAGAGCACCAGAGAGCGTCGTGTACTTCTCGGTAGGCTTCGCAAATGATTCCGCCTTCTTCCCTGCCATGATGTATCGCTCTGTTGCCTGATGAATGTGGGTCTGGGCACCGAACTCATCACGCTCCATCGAGTTTCCGTGCGGATGATCTGACCCATTGCACCTCATCAGGATCACCTCTTCGCCAGTCTTGGACTTCCAGCGCAAGCCCGCAGAGAAGTTGTCGCTGATCACAGTGCTTTGCCTAGTGAAGAGCACGAACTCATGCCGCCCGTCCTCGCTCTGCACACGGAAGTCGCGTCGTACGTGTTTACCCTCAGTTCGAGCCTTGCTGCCAGGGTTCTCGACACGCTTCCGACAGGACACGAAGTCCAGAATCTGTGCATCCGTGAGCGTCACCAGGGACATCGCGCCTCCTCCTAGAAGCATTGTCGCTCAGCTAGCCACGGAAGCACCGCGCGCCGAGGCCTAACCCCTTGAAGGGACTTCCTCTTCTTGGCAAGATGTATTTTTGTTCGTCGTCGAAGGTC
>JANONW010000145.1:0-2572 GCA_031421065.1 Prolixibacteraceae bacterium | reverse complement strand
CCCGATTAAGCAGACGATCACTGCCCAGTCCGCATGGCGATCCATGCAACTAATCAGGAACTCGGGTTCAGACTTGTCGAAGCCGGGTCTCCCCTTCTTCTGCCGCATGAAGGCGGCGGTCTGCTCGAGTGTCCACGCGCGTTGCGCCTCGTCGAAAATGGCGACGCGCTCGGGTGGCGGTATCTCTGGACTCTTCAGACATTCATCGCGGAAGTGATGAACGTTCTGGATGAACGCCTCGACGCGACGGCGGGCATCCCCCTTGCGGAGGGCGCGTCCCGCCGCCTTCTCGCGCAGCACCTGATCTCTCGCTAGGGCCTCACGCAGAATTGCAACAAGTGGACCGTTGCCGGACAGGAAGACGCTATGCAGTTCGCTCGCGGGGTCCATGTGCGTTGTTGCGATGTCGAGCCCAACGAGCGTCTTGCCAGCACCTGGCACGCCAGTAAGAAGACAGATCGCCTTGCGCCGGTGTTGTTGTGCCTCCGCGATCACCCGGTCGATGTACTTCGACGTGATGGCCAGGTTGACCGCGCCGGCGTCGCTACGCGAGATCTCATCGACGGCATGGCCGGCATACAGCGCGCGCGCGGCTTCGACGATGGTAGGCGTTGGGCTGTAGCGGCCTCGTTCCCAGGCGAGGCCGTCGATAGCTAAACCATGGGTCGAGTCGAGGTAAAGTGCGATCACCTTGTCTAGGCAATCGGGTGCCGCGAGGACCGGACGGAACACACCGTCGGCCGCGGGCTCGCGATATTCAAGGGCGCGTGGTGCCGCCCCGGTGGCGATTAGCACGGGCACGATGTAGATCGCATGCGACGACTGATGGAAGTTCTTCAGGTCGAGCGCGTAGTCCCACACCTGATCGATCGCGCCACGTTGGAATTCGTGTTCCCCGACCTTGAACTCGATAACGAACAGGAGATGGTCGACAACTACCGCAACGTCCATTCGGCGCCCCAGGCGCGGCAATACGAACTCGAGAAAGACCCAACCTCGACCAGAGAAGGTGGATAGTGAAGCTCGCAGCACTTCGATTTCGCGCAGCCACGCGCTTCGCTGCGGCAGTTCGACAGCGAACTCACTGTTTGCGGTTAGGGCACCTAGGATCTCGTCGTCGGTAGCCCTCAAGTACGCGTCGATCGATGCGTGGTATTGAGATCGGTCCAGAGCGCACTCTCCTTTGCGTGAACTGGGATTAGGGTACCAGGCAGCAGCGACGACGTGGCCGCCGCCGCGCATGCGAAGGCCAGAGCCACGGCCACAGCGAACACGCGAGCATCGCCTTGCGAATGCGTCACCAACTGCTAGAGACAATCGCGTCACTACGGCAAAGGGGCTACGCACCATGCGAGAGAGGACTGACTCGTTGGGCTACTGGCTGCGGCGGCGCCAACTGCTCGCGCTCGGCGCCCTGCTGTCGGCCGCGGCGCCGGCCCAGGCCGCGTGGGCCGCGCGCAACATCGCGGCTGAGGAGCCGCTGCGGCAAATCCGCGCCGGCGGGCCGAGCGGCCTGCTCGCGGTGGGCGCCAGCGGTGCGCTGTGGGCGCTGTCGGCCAGCGGCGCCGCAGCCTCCCGGCTCGCCGACGGGCTGGACCCGCTCACGCCGCTGGCCAGCGGCCACGGCCGCATCGCCGCGCGCCATGCCGATGGCGGCCTGGGGGTGTGGCAAGGCGGCGCCGTGCAGCGCGGCCCGCGCGACGCCTTGGCGCCGCAGGCCGGTTTGCTGGTGCTGCCGCTGGCGGTGGTCGGCGTGGCGGCGGGCAGCCACCAGGTGCTTCGCTTCGAGCCCGGTGCCAGCCAGGCCTGGGCGGTGGTGGCGCGCTCGGCCGAGGCCGTGCTGCCCGACGCGCGGCCGCTGCAGGCCGACCTGGACGCGCGCGGCGACGGTGGCCACCTGGTGCTGCTGGCGGGGCCCGACAGCCAGCGCTACACGCACGGCGTGCTCGGCGACGGCGTCGAGGCCACGCGCCTGCTCTGGCTCGAGCGCTACAGCCTGGCGCTGCTGCGCGAGCTGGTGCTGCCGGCGCCCGATGTGCTCGAAGACATCGCGCCGCGCGTGGTGGCACTGGGCCGCGGCAGCGCGCTGCTCACCGTGCGCTCGGGCCCGCAGGGCAGCCAGCTCGGGCTGGTGGCCGCCAGCGCCACGCAGCCGCGGCAATTGCAATGGGCCGCGCTGGGCGATGCGCTGGGCTCGCCCAACCGCTGGCTGGCGCCCAGCACCGACGGCACGCGGATGCTGGCCGTGCACACGCCGCATATCGGCGGCGTGCTGCACGAGTACCGCGTCGAAGGCACCCGCCTCGTCGGCCGCGCTGTGGCGCACAACGTCAGCACGCACCGCATCGGCTCGCGCGAGCTCGACCTGGCGGTGTGGCTCGGCCCGCGCCTGGTGCTGCCGCAGCAGAACGGCCTGGCCCTGCGCGTGCTCGACGCGGGTGCGGCGTGGGCCGAGGTGGCCACCGTGGCGCTGCCCGCCCGCGTGGCGATGACGGCCGCGCTGCCGGGCGAGCAGGGCGTGGCGGCGCTGCTCGACGATGGGCGGGTATTCGGCGTCGGGGTGGGGTAGCGG
>JANONW010000144.1:0-1877 GCA_031421065.1 Prolixibacteraceae bacterium | reverse complement strand
GACTGTCAATTGCATTTTTAGTAATATCTACTGTTTTATTTAAATGGAACTGGCAAGGTAAAATAGCGGCACTGATTTGTTTGTCGCCATTCCTTTTAAGTATTTTTGCTTTAAACAATTCGCCTGCAGTTCTTTCAATTTTCACCCAATCAGTATTTGCTTCCTTTGCTGTATTAATTTTTTATTCTTTTCTATTTCGAAAAAAACTTACTTAAATCAATAAAAATTAGCATTTTTAAACAACTTAAATTAAAACTTAATTTTACACCAATGAATAATCAAACTTCTAAAGTAACACGCAGGAAGTTTATACAAACTGCTGCAACTGCTGCCCTTGCAGGGCCACTTATTCTCGAATCATGCGCACCAAAAACCAAGCTCAGGCATGCTTGCATAGGAGTAGGAGGAATGGGTTGGGGTGATCTTCAAAACTTCATTAGTCATCCGGATGTAGATATAGTGGCAATATGCGATGTGGATGCCAATAATTTGAAAAAAGCCTCAGAAGCTGTTCCTAACGCAAGAGTTTATACAGATTGGCGCGAGCTGCTGCAGAAGGAGGCTGATAATATCGATTCGGTAAACGTAACCGTACCTGATCACAATCATTTTGCTATTTCCTATCAGGCCATTCAAATGGGGAAACATGTGTATTGCCAGAAACCCATGTGCCACGATGTAGCAGAAGTGCGCCTGTTGACTGAAATATCAGTAAAAAAGGGGGTGATTACACAACTCGGTACACAACACGCTTCTTCTCCTAACGATCGCAGGGCTGTTAAATTAATAAAGGAAGGGGTAATCGGAAAGGTAAAACATATTTATCTCTGTTCGAACCGTCCGGGGATAGAGTCATATCGGCTCGAAGGTCCCCGGCCGCTTCAGGAACAAGAAGCACCATCTTTTCTGAATTGGGATCTTTGGTTGGGTACAGCTCCAGTACGCCCGTTTGCAGACAACGTTTATCACACAATGAAATGGAGGGCCTGGCTCGATTTCGGGACAGGCTGGTCAGGCGATATTGGTTGCCATATTTTTGATGCCGTTTGGAAAGGACTTAATCTGAAACCTCCTAAATCGGTTATAGCCGAAGTTCAGGAATCATGGAAAATTTCCCCGGAACGGAGAGCGGATACCTGGCCTCAAAGCAACCATATTACCTGGATGTTTCCCGGAAACGAACTAACAGAATCGAGTGTTTTGCCAGTGGAATGGTTCGATGGCGAGTTTTTTCCACCCCAGGAAATTCAGGATTTATATCAGGGCGATAAATACCCTGTTGAATCGGCTATGCTTATTGGCACGGAAGGTGCCCTTTTGGTTGTACATGGTAATGATTTGGCACTGTTACCCCAGAGTAAATTTAAGGATCATAAAATCCCAAATTTTAAGGAGCGTAATCATTACCATCATTTTGTTGATGCATGTTTGGGCGGTGAAAATACCGAATCACATTTTGCACAATCGGGTCCAATGACAGAAGCTATTCTTCTCGGAACTGTTGCAATTCGAACACCAGATGTGTTGCTTGAATGGGACTCTGCCAATTTAAAGGTTACTAATAATGATGATGCCAGCAATTATCTTCGTCGCACTTACCGCGATGGCTGGGGGGTAGCGAAATTTTAATTTGTTGAATTTGTTTTTTTTCCTTGAAGAAATGAACTACCTCGGGGCAAGCCCACGAGGTATCAGAAGAGCTAACGCACAAGGCGAAAGCGGAACCGCCCCAAGGGGCGGGGAATTAAACCAAAAAGAGATTAAATAAATTTATAATTCAGCATTCAAGAAGAAAAAGTTTCAGGAAGGGTTCGCTTTGTACCAAAAATCACAAATCACGGACTTATGAAAGTCCGCGTCCCTTCAAAGGGAGCAGG
>JANONW010000143.1:0-1730 GCA_031421065.1 Prolixibacteraceae bacterium | reverse complement strand
CAGAACAGGGTAATGGCCCACAAACGCTGCCAGGCATCCGTAGAGGCATGTAAATGCAGCCCAGAGGAACGGTGGGAGAAGCCAACATCATGGGCAGTGATGAAAAAAGGACGGAAAACTGCCGTGGCTGTGTTCGGAAAGGGACAGAAACGGGGAGGTGGAGAAAAGGAAGCTACAGAAATGGCTTTTATGGACGGCAACCAAATTGAGGTTCGTCCTGGTTCCTTTGTTCGGTGTGAGCTCTACTGTGAGGTGTCTGGTGTTTGCCCTCAGTATAATGCGGAACTTAACGTGGTAGCGGCACTGCCCCTTCCGCCACCCCCAGAAGAGTTGATTTTCTAAATAGTGTGTGTTATAATAACGCATTCCTTGGAGGATCTGTGATAAAGAAAACGCTCGCTTATACCCACATGTGCGCCGAGGGACACATCCAAATTGGGTTCAGCGTAAAAAACCTTGGAGAAACTCCAAAGTGTCCCCTTTGTGAAGCGATGGAGTTTAATATCCCGACAGAGGTTATTCTTAAACCAACGTACATAGTAAAACCCAAACCAAAAGAACTCATCTTGTACTTCGTTGAGTTATGCAAGGAATTGAGAGGGTTTGAGCCAGCTATTAACTGGTCGGTGGATACAACAACTGCCAAGAGGATACTCTCCAGTCTCCAGATAGACGAAGCAAAACAAGTTGTCGAACACTTCCTTTTGTCCGATAAATCGGACAAAATAGGGATAACCTTTTCGATAGCGATGTCATCCCATACGATCAACGCCTACCGAATGAATAAGTCTGGGACAAGGGGAGGAGGAATCAATGCAGAGCGGGACAGGTTCGCACGTGTCAGAGGGGGAGGTAAACGCAGCGATCCTAAAGCTGGAGCTTTTCACCAGGCACAAATTGACGGACCTCGAACTGGCAGCATGGATGGAGCGTCTCGGAACATACGCAAAGTGGAGGATCAAAAAACTCGATGAATATGTAGGACCGCTCAACAATAAGGTCTTTCAGTTTCTTGATGAATTACCGCAACAGGTTCTTACTGTAGAAGAAGTTGTTGATGTCTTCAGCGATATTGGCTCAAGAGCACAACTCACAAGTGAGAATAAAGACTTGGCGGCGGCAACATTCAAGCACACCTTAATGCTCGGCACGCTGAATAAACCAAAGAACGAAATCGAGGCAGAGGAACGATGGGAGAAGGAAAAGACATCGCTTCTATCAATGCACAAAGAGTTCAGGCATCTTGGCCTGATACCCAGTTTTGCAGATGCTATCGAGATAAGAGAAAAGGATCAGGAAGCTCGCAGGGAAAGAACGAGACAAAAAAAAGAAAAAGAAAAAGCAGAAGCAAAACTTTTATTTGAACGCGCAATGAAAAAAATACGACAGGAGAAAGTATGAACTCAGTAAACATCGTCGGCAATATGACAAGGGACCCGGAATCAAAGTTCACACAAAACGGTAAGGAGATCGCCAACATCTCAATCGCCTACAACAAGACGGTTAAAGAGAACAAAGAAGTCTTCTACTTTGACTGCACAGCCTTCGACAAGACGGCAAACTTCATCAACACCTACTTGAAGAAGGGATCTCAGGTAGCGATTACCGGCTCTCTTCGACAGGAACGGTGGGATGACAAGACAACAGGACAGAAACGATACAAAGTCTCCATCACCATCGACAGAATCCAAGCACTTGGAGGGAAGAAAAATGAAACAGAACAGCACACA
>JANONW010000142.1:0-1518 GCA_031421065.1 Prolixibacteraceae bacterium | reverse complement strand
TCCACTAAAAAATATTTCACTGTGTGTTGGTTTGCGAACAGATAAATTCAATTGAATCTATATTATGTTCCCATGCTTCTGAATCCCGATTGATTAGGTTACAGAGCATATGTTGTCTATAGCACATTGTGGCATCAGGAGCACAGTGTGATAGTCAGGCAGAAAGCAAGTTGGTTAGCTTAACTTTATTGTGAGGGGAATTACTATGAAAAGATTTTTTTCTGTATACATGGCAGCTGTGGTGGTAGGGATATTCGGTGCAACTGGGGCAAATGCCGGCATATTGTCAATGAGCAGTTGGGAAGGTAACACCAACGCTGGGTATTCCGCCAATTTTGGCAACCCTGGCGTGGGTTCAACATTTGATGATGCACTGGCATTCAGTATTCCTTCGGATGCATCGGGGAATGGAGTGGTAAACGTAATTGGACTGTCGGACAGCAGTATCAATTTCACCAAATTTACGTTGTGGGAAAATTCCACTAATACCACTTTCTCAGGCGCTACCGGTGGCAATACTTCCAGCCTGAATTTTTCCGGCGGGGCTGCTCCGGGGCAGTATAGCTTGAACGTAGCAGGTACCCGAGGAGGATCAGTAGGTGCGTATGCCGGTAACATTGTCATTCGTCCTACTGCTGTCAGCGCAATACCAGAACCTGAAACTTATGCCATGATGCTCGCTGGTTTGGGCCTGCTGGGTTACTCAGCCCGCCGCAGGACAAATAACCAGGCTGTTGGCTAAGTCCTGAGTTCTCTCTCTTGATCCCTACTTGGGATCAAACTTGCCCGGTTGGAATGGTGCTACTGCACCACGCTAATCCGGGCATTTCCTTGGGCACCTCAATAAACGTATCGCAAGTAGCAGTTGACAAAAGAACGATCGGTCCATATGCTGTCGTCCATGGAACAAGACGCCCAACACCTCGCCAAGTTGCAAGACTACTACGCCGACCACGGCGTATTGCCGCCGTATTCCACGGTCATGATGCTGCTCGGCTTCAAATCCAAATCGCCGGTGGCGGCTGTGGTAGCCCGGCTCAAGCTGCTGGGCTTTCTGGAAGCCACTGCGGAAAAACGCCTCAAGCCCGGCAGGCGTTTTTTCGAGCGCCCGGTGTATGACAGCGTGCGGGCTGGTTTTCCAAGTCCGGCAGAAGATACCAGCCATGACACGCTCACCATTGATGAATATCTGGTTGCCAATCCTTCCAGCACGGTGCTGGTCACGGTCAAGGGCGATTCGATGATAGATGCGGGCATCATGCCGGGCGATACCGTGGTGGTGGAAAAGCGCAATTCGGCGAATGCGGGTGATATGGTGATCGCCATTGTGGACAATGAATTTACTCTCAAAACATTGGGCAAGGAGAAGGGTAAATTTGTCCTGGTCCCTGCCAATCCTGCTTATCCGGTGATTCGTCCCCAAGGTGATCTGGAAATATTTGGTGTGGTGGTGGGGCAGTTTCGCAAGTACAAATAATTCCAACTCCAATTCATCGGTGACACTGCGTTGGCTTCCTC
>JANONW010000141.1:0-9655 GCA_031421065.1 Prolixibacteraceae bacterium | reverse complement strand
ATATTAGAAAACAAGGTTTTCGATGTGTTGAATAAATCTCGTAAAGACTTTATCGTTAGTGTTCTTTGGCATATTTTGAGTATCAAAGGTAGGATTAATTTCTTGCAGCTTGGACGGTTCAGCCCTCTTTGTGAACAAACGTTCAGGAACCAGTTCGAGACAGTGTTTGACTTCCTCTCCTTTAATAAGAAGTTGATCAATCAAGTAGTTTCTGATGAAAGGATTATAGCGTTTGATCCAAGTTATATTCCCAAGGCAGGCAAATCAACTTATGGCAGAGGTCGATATTGGTCTGGTGTAGCCGGTGCAGCAAAATGGGGTTTGGATATATGTGGTTTTGCAGTGGTTGATATTGTCAATAACACCGCACTGCATTTGAAAGCCTGGCAAACACCATCTGCTGTTGAACTGGCTGAAAAGGGATTGAACCTATTGGCCCACTATGCAAGTCTTGTAACTGAAAATGCCGAACAGTTTAAAGCGTTCTCAAAGTACATGGTAGCCGATGCCTATTTTTCCAAGAGACCATTTGTTAAAGCAGTACAATCAACCGGTCTTGAGTTCATCAGCCGTTTAAGGGATGACAGTGTATTGAAGTACAAGTTTACAGGTGAGAGAACCGGTAGAAAGGGAGCCCCAAAAAAATTTGATGGTTTGGTTGATGCTTACAACTTTAACCCCAATAGATTTTCATTAGACCTGTCTACAGAGGAGATTACAATCTACTCATTGGTTGTTTATTCTAAGGCATTCAAAATGGACATCAAATTGGCTATTGCGATCTTTTACAAAGACGGAAAAGAGACTGCAAGAAAACTATTCTTCTCTACTGATTTGAAGCAAGACGGAGAAAAAATTGTTCGTTATTATCAGGCACGTTTCCAAATCGAATTTCTGTATCGTGATGCAAAACAGTTTACTGGTCTGAATAACTGCCAGGCAAGAAGTAAAAACAAATTGGATTTTCATTTCAATGCAGCACTTACAGCAGTAAATCTGGCAAAACAAGACTGGTTTGCGACCAAAGGCAAAGCCGATAAACCATTCTCAATGTCCGATTACAAAACATTGTATAACAACACTTTGATGCTCGAACGATTTATGTGCATGTTTGCTATAAACCCAAACTCGCCAAAAAATCAAAAAATTGTCAAAGAACTATTGGATTACGGCAAAATTGCCGCTTAAAATTTAACGAAGTATTGATCAATGCGCGATGGAAATAAATCTTCCGTTAGATATATGACCTTTTAATCCAAAAATTTAATTCAGATTCTCTATCAATTCGACTATAGAGTAACTTTATGAACAGCATAACTTCATGGGCATTTTAACCAACATTCGAACCAGCCGTGGACAGGATATATACGCAGCATGCGGGTTATTAAGTACGAAGGAAATGTTGGGGTAGAGCAGAGTTCCAGGTTTCAAACTCCAGGTTCCAATGTTTCTGTTATTTTCGAAAATCTTATTCAGTTCTTGTTCCCATTCCGAACTGTCGATTCTTTTCATGCATCAGTATGAACATTTCTGTGGAAGTTAGTTTTCTCCTTTTCTTGACAGAAGCAAAAGAAATTGCAGAAAGCAATTTGTCTTTATAAATCTTTTCAAATATGAATGATGCACCCGAAGTCATATTAATATCGCGGATGGGGATCAAACGGGTATAAAAAATAGACCCAAGCCGTGCCGTTTTCGACATGCCGATGTCCATCAACAGATACTCATTACGGTTAGCATCCAATAAATCTCCCAGAACAACTGTATTGCCAATAGAATCAATGCTTTTTACTTCAAAAAGAGAGGAATAATTATTGAGTGCCCCATTCAGGTTCTCCTGCTGCAAATCATTAAGTTTGGGATTACTCATCTGAAAACGCTTACACGCCGGAATATTTGGTGAAATCTTTTCAAAAACCATCAGATCCATCATAGTTTCCGAATCATTTTCTGAATCAAATACCATCATTTTGCCATCCCAAAACCCCAATAATTTGGCAGCTGAGATTAATTCATGCTTATTACTGTCAACTGCAAAATTAAATATTTTGCTTCCAATCTCTTTTCCGGCTTCTCTAATGGCCTTGTAATCTGTTAATTTCATTGTACTGTAAATATGTATTTTAATTGAATTTTTGTTTACGTATTGCTACAAAAATAAAACTTAATTTCTTTCCGGCTCCGCAGCTACATCCATTTTCACTTTTACTTCGTAGTTCCCTTTTTCTTTGGCACCTACCGTAACCTGCCCGTTCATCAGCATGGGCAACAGCCAGTCGCGTAGTGAGGCGAGTTGCTGGTTTTCGGCTTCATTTACGGCCATTTTCTGAATCAGAGGTTCTGAAAATTTTTCAAATCGTGATTGCGATTCTATCGGGGGAATAACCATTTTTAACTGGCCCAAATTAACCCGACTTAATTCTGTTTGACCAGTAGAACCCTCTGCAAGACCCTCAATTTCGCTTTGCCGTATTAGCATTGAATATCCCAGGAAAAGCTTCTTAATACTTTCATTTTCACATCTAACAATCGTAATATGAGAATCAACAGCTGTAGTTTGTTCTTGTAACCGTTTTACAATTGCAACTCTGCCAAGAGTGCCAAAACCAGTAGAATTAACCAAGACATCTCCATATTGGATGAGCTTTGAACTCGCACTTTTCAACTCATGATCATGCCTTCGGCCAAATTCAAATTTGACTTCTTGATCTCGGATACACTTTTGATTTAAAACACAGATTCCTCCTTCATCCAGATACTTAGGAGAAATTCCACGCATAATTGAAGAAGTAACTTCCGATAAATCTTTCACTTCCCACCCTTCCGGAATTTCCCTTTTCAACTCTTTATTCCACGCCATTTTGCCGCCACTTGTTTTGTAGGGCTTGCCAACCACCCCGTCCTGCGGACACCCCTCCGAGTGAGGGGAATAGGGCATGCCCTGAGCGAAGTCGAAGGGGAATTCGAACTGCACAAACCAATAATCGTACAGCGTTTTTGCCATAGCTTCCAACTCTTGGTTTATTTTGTTGTTGAGCTCTATTTTGGCGTCGAGGTCGGAAAGGACTTTGGCAATAGATTTTTGAACAGCAATATCAGGCAACCAAATTTGAAGTGTTTTTAATACATCAAAGGTAATTTGTGGGAAAGAACCAATTCTGTTTTCTGCTCGTTTTTGTAAATAATTAAGGGTTTCATCATTAGTAAGGAAATGATACAAATAATCAGTATCAAGTAATTTAGAATTATTTCTTAAAACCATTAATTTAGTAGATACTACATAATCTTCCACATTATTAATTCCTCTTACATATGCATATCTTCTGTTTTTAGGTCTAATTTCGCTATACAAAATATCACCATTTTTTATGGTTTTTTTTGCTTGACCTTTTAATTCAGAAACTTTTGAATAATAATTTATTAGAATTTTGCCTTCTGAAACATCAGAAGTATTTAAAAAAACAAGTTCCTCCTTATCAAACTTATGAGTAATCGAAACTGATTTAATTAATTCAGATAATCTCACATAATTACTCATACCTCAATCCTTTTAAATTATTCTGAATTTCGGTTTCCAATGTTCTGTTTTCTACAAACAGCTTATTTAAGTTTTCTTCAAAGCCCTTCATTTTTGCAGTAAATTCATAGGCTGTAATGTCCACATATTCAATTTTTACCTCAAAATATTGCCCTGCACTCAGAGAGTAGTTTTTTTGTTTTATTTCGTCGTAACTAACCACTACCGAAAAATCTTCAAGGGCTGCTTTGTTATTGAAGGTGTCTATAATCTGCTGTTCTTCTTTTGCAGTTAATACCGTTTTTTGGTTTTTGCCTTCTTTTATGGTTTCGCCCAAGTTGGAAGCATCAATCAGCACCACATTACCTTTGTTGTTTTTATCCATAAATACTATGGAAACATTGGTGCCTGTGGTTGCAAAAATATTGCTTGGCATACTTACCACACCGGCCAACATTTTGCTTTCTACCAACTTTTCACGGATTTTTTTATCAATTCCACTTTGTGCGGTTATAAAGCCTGTGGGGACAACTACGGCTGCTTTCCCTTTTTTGCTCAACGAAAAAATAATGTGTTGCAAGAACAGCGAGTAAATCGCCATTTTGTCCTTTGCTTGCTTGGCAATGTTGGGTATTCCTGCAAAAAAACGGTCTTTGTTTTCCTTACATTCCAAATCGTTGCGGTAATCCGAAAAGTCGAGTTTGAAAGGCGGATTGGAAACAATAAAATCGAACTTCTCCAACTCTCCGTTTTCGTTTTTATGGTAGGGGTGCGAAATGGTGTTACCCTGAATAATGTTTTGAATGGAATGTACCAGATTGTTCAAAATCAAATTCAAACGCAACAAGCTTGATGATTTTTGGCTAATGTCCTGCGAGTAAATGGTGCATTTGTCTTCGCCTATGGCGTGGGCAATGTTCATCAACAGTGTACCCGAACCTGCCGAAGGGTCGTAAACGGTTACATCTTGCACAGGTTCGTGCACCAAAATGGCAGCCATAATTTTTGCTACGGCATGAGGCGTAAAATATTCGGCATACTTGCCCCCGCTATTGGTGTTGTAGTCCTTTATCAGGTATTCGAAAATGGTGGCGTAAAAATCGAATTTCTGGTTAAAAATATGCTCAAAACTTACTCCAACCAATTTATTGATAATGGCTTTTGCAAAAGCATCACGCTTTGAACCATCACTAATGTATTCGGTAAGGCGGTCGAATAAAACCACTTTTGCACCACCATCGGTTTTTACCGAGAAAATATCGTTGTTACTTATGGCAATGTCCATTAAGGTGTCATCAAACAATTTGGCGAAATCGCTTTCGTTTTGTCTGCCAAAAAGTTCCGATATAAAATGCTGTGGTTTCAGTTTGGCAGTGTCGGCTCCCAACTGCAAAATCAACATTTCGTAATCGTCTTCGGAATACGCACTTATTTCTTTTTCCCAATTTTCGGCTTTCTTTAATTTGCTGTCGAGTTTCTTTACCTCAAACGCAAATTTGTCGTTCATAAATTTATACAGGAAAACCTGAGTAATTATTTTAAACTCGTTGCCATCGTTGCCTAAGCCATAATTTGCACTAATGCTTTTAAGGCTGTCGATAAGTGTTTTTGTTTTTTCTTTAAAATCTATATCTGTCATATCTTTTCTTCTGTATTCGGTTTATTTTCATTCAAAATTCTTTTGATTTCCTTATCAAAGTCACTTTCAAAAAGTTGGTCCTGAACAATCCTGTATTTTTCAAATTCACTTTCGGCATGTAGTTTTGCAATTTCAGCAGTTATTACACCTGTATCTTTTAAAATATCTCGTTCGTTAAATTCCAAAAACATATCCAATCTTTTAGCCCAATCTTCCATTGTCATAGGAATATTCCTTATTGCACGGTCTTCAGCCAAATCAAGATACGCATTCACAATGCGACCCAGCGATTCCAGTTCTTCCTTATACAGGTAGTTTTTTGCGATGCTTACATCTGTCTTTAGAATTTTTCCTTCGGGGCTATTTTTCCAGCTTGTCAAACCCATTTTATCCTTTTTACTATCAGCCCGTTTATAAATTAATTCAGCAGCCGTATGACCGTGAATTCCGAAATGCAATTTATTTTGAACTTTGGCAAAAAAAGATTTTGTAGTAACAGCATCTTTGTTATAGTCAAGACTGGTAGCATAAATATCTGTCACTTTCTGATATAAGTTCCTTTCACTCAGCCTTATTTCGCGAATTTCGGCAAGTAATTCTTCGAAGTAATTTTTACTTAAATATGAGCCGTTTTCAAGGCGTTTTTTATCCAAAACAAAGCCTTTTATTGCAAACTCACGAAGCACTTTGGTAGCCCATTGTCTGAATTGCGTTGCCCTTACGGAATTTACCCTATAACCCACAGAGATAATCGCATCCAAATTGTAAAAGTCCACCTCTCTTGCAACTTCACGCTGCCCTTCAGTTTGAACTATTCGAAATTTTCGAATAGTTCGTTTTTCTTCAATTTCACCGCTTTTATATACTTCTTTTAAATGATAATTAATCGTATTTACCTCAACATCAAACAATGTAGCCATTAGTTTTTGCGAAAGCCACACTGTTTCATCTTCGTATCTGGCTTCAATGCTTTTTTCGCCTGATTGTGCTGTGAAAATTAGGAATTCAGCAGTACTGTTTCTAATGAGCTTATTTTTTTTATCCATCTATTAATACTTTTAATTTATACTGCCCTGCCATAGAATTCATTCATATATTCGTTTACCACCAGGTTGTTGATGTACTTTGATGTGTCAGCGTTCAAATTTATATTGTTTTTGTTTTTAAATTGGTCAATAACCAATCGCATCATTTGAGTAGTGAAATAGCTCTCGTTATCTAACAACCGTGTGTTTTGTAGTACTTGCAAATCAGCATCTTGCTTCACACTTTTTAATGCTTCAAAAATCTGACTTTCTTTTTGTGATAATGCGCCTTTCTCAACCAATCGTTTGTGGATTCGGGCATATTTCGGGTCGCTGTCGTATTTGTCTTTCAGCAAATTGTTTTGGCGGTTGAGTTCCTTTATTTTTTCATATATTTTTGTCAATGCACCAATATTTTGCTTCATTTCGTCCTGTGTAATCTCATCAAGGTTTTTCTTGTCGAATAGGCGTTTCAACTCCTCGTACAACGAAACAAATTCGGGGTCTTTTTTATCAAAGTTACTTGCCAAGGTTTCCCGGGTTTTCCGCAAAGTGTCTTTTAATTCATCGGCTAAAATCAATTCTTCTTCCGAAATTTTGGTAAAATGGAACAATACATCTTCCAAAGCAATATTCAGCAGATTGGTATTGTCGATGTTGTTTTTTAACGCTTCCTGCGTATTGAGCAGTGCTAAATGGTTTTCGGTTTCGCGGTAAAGTTGTGCCAACTTTTTGAAATCAATTTTAGCAAGTAAATCAAAATGTCCGAATAAACGTATTAGATTGTATAAACTCTTTGCATTTCCCAAGACCTTTTTTATGAGCAGGACTTTTTCACGGTCTTGAATTTGGGTTATTTGTTGCGAAAACAGTTCTGCGTTGGTCGTGTCGAAATAAAACAGAACATCCTTAATTTCCGCAATTTCCTTTTCAATTTCTTCTTTCGATTTAAACAAGTCGGAGTAAAACTCCATTTCATCGCCAAGTTCAGCTTGCAATTCATCAAAATAGGCTTTGTTGGTTGCATCAAATTCTGCTCTTATGTCGGCAAAATCAACTACATAACCATATTTGAAATTTTTGTAGGTTCGGTTTACCCGTGTAAGTGTTTGCAAAAGATTGTGCCGTTTAATAACACGCCCGATATATAATTTTTTTAGTCGCTTGGCATCAAATCCAGTTAAAAGCATGTTGTAAACAAAAAGAAAATCAATTTCTCCTTCTTTGAAATCTTCAACTAAGTCTTTCCGTTCTTGCGGAGAACCAATATCGTGAAGAATTAAAGCAGCCGTTTTAACTTTATAACTCTGTTTTAATTTGGCTTTGTACACCGCTTTAGGTTCTGCGGCTTTTAGCAGTTCTTCTTCTTGTTCAGTTTGTAATGCATATTTTTCATTGAAAATTCTGAACATTTCTTTTGCCTGGTCGGAACTATCACAAACCACCATTCCGCCAATGGAACTATCGGAAAAAGTTAAACGGCTTTTCTCAAAGTCGTTTACGATATAGTCAAGCATTGGCTCTACAAAGTTTGTATGAGCAAATACTTTTTGCCTTTCTATATCGCCTTTTAGAATCTTAATCTTATCCAATGCATCTTTCAGCACAATTTTATAATCGCTTTCAATTTCTTCTCTGATTAGCCGAAGCGTGTAACCATCGGCAATTGAAGCATTGTAGTAATACTTGTGAATGTAATTGCCAAATAAATCTTTCGAATAATAATCCTTTGTAATGAGTGGCGTGCCAGTTAAACCGATTTTTATTGAGTTGGTATCGGATTGCGTAAGGTTTGCCAAGAAACTACCTTGTGGATTGTAACTGCGGTGAACTTCATCTAAAAAGTAAATTCGTTGAATGCTTATATCGTAATCTTGTTTTTGTGCCACATTTGCATCTTCACTGAATTTTTGAATGTTCACAACAGTAATTTCGGGTTTTCCCGAATTGTTGTGAATGGCAGTTGTGGTTTTTATTGACTTTACAAACTCTGCTTTTGAATCAACAATATGAACAATTAAGCCACGTGCTGTAAATTCTCGTTTTGCCTGAATTAGCAAGTCTAAACGGTCAACAATAAAATAGAATTTGGGTATTATTTTTTTCTTTTGGAAATAATCGGTTAAGTAGCGAACATTGTAAAACGCCAAAGCTGTTTTCCCGCTTCCTTGTGTATGCCAGATAATTCCTTTTTTGATTCCGCTTTCTAATTTGTTTTCAATGGCTTTTGTAGCAAAGATTTGAGGGTAGCGCATTACGTGTTTTTCAATCCTTTTTTTCTCGTCCACATATGCAATGGCATATTTTAAGATAAACGAAAGCCTGTCTTTTGAAAACAGTGATGTAAGAATTCGATTTGTTGGCGTGTTTGCATTTTTGTTTGTCTGAAATTCAGGCGAATTCTTGATAACTGCAAGATTGTTGTCTTTTAAAACAAAGTTTTCTAAATTATCATCTTCATCAGCCAACAATTTTTCCAAGTCTAATTTTTCTTCTTCCCTGAAATAATTGAAAATTGGTTTTGTGTACGAAGGCGAAGCATAAAAAGCACCTTGTAAAGGTTCAATATCTTCGTTGTCGTACTCCATATTATTGGAGAAAACCATCAGTTGAGTAATGTTTACAAACTTTCTAAATTTCTTGTTTTGGAATCGTTTGTTAATTCTTTCTCTTTCCGCAATTATTCCGTCACGATTGTTTGGTTTTTTAACTTCGATAAATGCCAAAGGCATTCCATTGATTAAAAGAATGATGTCAGGTCTGAATTCTTCGTCTCCGTTTTTATAAGTCAATTCGGTTACAACATGAAATGTGTTGTTTTCAAAATTCTCAAAGTCAATCAGTTTTACACCTGATTCACTGGTTAATTTTTCGTAATATGCTTTGCCTAAATCTTCATTGCTAAGTAAAAGAGAAATGTCAACCAATAATCTTTCTGCTTGGTCTTGGTCAAAGTCAGTATTTATTTTTATAATTGATTCTTTGAATATTTCCGTGAAAATATTTGTCTCGGTATCCCAAACCGCATTGTTCAGCGAAATATATTTATAACCAAGTTTGCATAGGTGCAGTATGGCTGGTATTTTTACTCTTGAATCTTCGTTAAATTTCATATTTCATTGTCCAAAATTTATAGTCCGCAAGATACTCAATTCCGTGCGGTGCGTGAGCAAAAAAACAACTCTTTTGCAAGCTGAAGCGTCGGCTTGTGTGTCAGGGCTTGCAAATGTGTTGTTTTGTGCGTGGGCTGTTCATTATTTCGCTTTTCTTTTTCTGTCATTAAGTAGCAAATTGTCTGCTGTGTCGTTGTCTTTTTACACTTGCCGGCAACGTCTTAGCGGAATGTTTATAGTACTTTTTGATGGTTCAATTATTTTCAATCCGCTTTGGCCCTTCATAATTGCTTGATTATTTGATCTGTTAAAAGTAAGTTGTTATGTTTAAAAATCAAAACTATTTATGGCTTTTTTTCTA
>JANONW010000140.1:0-7941 GCA_031421065.1 Prolixibacteraceae bacterium | reverse complement strand
CAACAAATGTTGCCTAAAGCTACTGCTTTGCCCGCTAATGATCCCAATTACGAATTCAAGTTAAATTATTCTATTCCCTGAATCGCTGTGCAAAGTCGATATGGCTCCGCCTAATACCTAGAACAACAAGGACTTTTTCTTGTCCAATACCGATACTCTCGTCCGCAATAATAATCCAATCATCTGCTTTTTCTTTGGGCGATTGTAATTGACTGTATTTGGTTCAGCTCATCAAGGCTTTCTTTTCGTTTCATGGCTTTAACTTTCCACTCGTCCCTGCTAAAAGTTAATTCTTTGATCCTCTTTTTTAATTGCTTGTTCTCCAGCCTTCGTTCTTTGGCACGTGTTTCCCATTCAATGTTAGCCATATTATATCGTTCTTAATTATTACGCAACAAGCTTACAAAATATAAATTAAATAATACCAAATGGAACGATAAATAATTAGATATATTTGAGTTTTAATTCACCCCACCCGACAGCCCACACAACTTCCAGTATTCCGGCAATTAGTAAATATATCCAGGCCATTTTACAACAAATTTTATTGGCCAGCAAAAATGGGAATAATTTGGAGATTCTACTATTAAATGGATTAACTCATTTCACGATCTCTTGCTGACATACCGTCCATCCCCGCGCTGCTGAAACAAGTTACAGCATGACGCTCCGGGCATCAACCTAGCCTTCAGGGAAAGTCGCCCATTACACTGAACATGTTCAGTGTTGTTTCAGTGTCTCTCAAATTTTGCCGGCCGGAAATAAAGGATAGCGCAATACTTAATCAATGCACTGATATCCTTTGCCGTTTCACTTTAGAACGGATGACGGATCACCGGATTCTTGTCTTCCCGGATAATAAAAAAGGTTCCCATCTAATTCCCAAAAAATAATATATCTTTGGCTCAAACTTTAGGGGTGCCTTTACGGGCTGAGATAATACCCTCAAAACCTGATGCAGGTAATGCTGCCGTAGGAAAAAGAATCTTCTCTTACCATAGATCATTCCTGAAGTTCAACAAAAAAAATCAGGAATGGAAATAAAACTCAACAACCAGATTAAAACTTTTCCTGAGCAATGCACGGTTCAGCAGTTGCTCGACGAAGTAATCCCCGAAAAACAAAAAGGCATCGCCGTTGCCGTGAATTCGTCGGTAATTCCGAAAACGAATTGGAGCCTTCGTTTCCTTACCAATCGTGATGAAGTACTAATCATTAAAGCAACTCAAGGTGGCTAGTGACAAGGCAAAAGCGATGCACTGAGCAATGCCGAAGTGGATAAAGTAAAAAGTAAAAAACATAAAACAATCTCAATGGATACCAAGAATTCACCTAACCAAAGCGTAATTACAAGTGGCCCCTTCAGGGCATCAAAAAAAATATATGTACCAGGCCAACTTCATGACATCAAAGTGGCCATGCGCGAAATTTCACTTTCGCCGACCAAACTTTCGAATGGCAAAACGGAAGAGAATTTGCCGGTAACGGTTTACGATACCAGCGGCCCGTTTACCGACCCGGACATTACTGTCGATTTAAAAAAAGGATTGCACCGTTTGCGCGAAGAATGGATCATGCAGCGTGGCGATGTGCAACAACTCAACGATTTCACCTCGGAATATTGCCGTCAGCGCCTGGCCGATCCCCGTCTCGATGCATTGCGGTTTCAACATCTGAAGAAGCCATTGAAGGCTAAACCCGGAAGAAACGTATCGCAAATGTATTATGCCAAACAAGGCATTATTACACCCGAAATGGAATACGTGGCCATCCGCGAAAACCAACGGATTGACATTCTGGGACAACAACTCAGCGGGCAATTAACCCAACAGCATGAAGGGAACAGCTTCGGGGCAAATACTCCAAAAGGATATATCACACCCGAATTTGTACGCGATGAAATTGCAGCCGGCCGAGCTATAATTCCGGCCAACATCAACCATCCTGAAAGCGAGCCAATGATTATCGGCCGTAACTTTCTGGTCAAGATCAACACCAACATTGGCAACTCTGCCTTGTCATCAGGAATCGAAGAGGAAGTTGAAAAATCCGTTTGGAGCTGCCGTTTGGGTGGCGATACCCTGATGGATTTGTCAACAGGGGAAAATATTCACGAAACGCGTGAATGGATCATCCGGAACTGCCCGGTGCCTGTAGGAACAGTCCCGATTTATCAGACCCTGGAAAAAGTGAACGGCAAAGCGGAGGATTTAACCTGGGAGATTTTCCGCGACACATTAATAGAGCAGGCCGAACAGGGAGTTGATTACTTCACGATCCATGCCGGGGTATTGCTGCGGTATATTCCGCTAACAGCCAAACGTGTTACCGGAATTGTTTCGCGGGGTGGAAGCATTTTGGCCAAATGGTGCCTGGCCCATCACCAGGAGAATTTCCTATACACTCACTTCGAAGACATTTGTGAGATTATGAAAGCTTACGACGTTGCCTTTTCGCTGGGCGATGGGTTGCGTCCAGGCTGCATCGCCGATGCCAACGATGCCGCACAATTCAGCGAACTGGAGACCCTGGGCAAACTTACCAAAATTGCATGGAAGCACGATGTGCAAACCATTATTGAAGGTCCTGGGCACGTGCCCATGCACATGATCAAGGAGAACATGGACAAGCAACTCAAAGAATGTCATGAGGCTCCGTTTTACACCCTCGGACCGTTAACAACCGACATTGCCCCGGGATACGACCACATCACTTCGGCCATTGGTGCTGCTATGATTGGTTGGTACGGCACAGCTATGCTTTGCTATGTTACGCCGAAAGAACACTTGGGATTGCCCAACAAAAAAGATGTAAAAGACGGAGTAATCGCTTATAAGATTGCCGCCCATGCTGCCGATCTTGCCAAAGGACATCCGGGTGCTCAATACCGCGACAATGCCTTGAGCAAAGCACGTTTTGAATTCCGCTGGGAAGACCAGTTTAATTTATCGCTCGATCCGGATACCGCACGCGAGTTCCATGACGAAACCCTGCCTGTTGAAGGAGCAAAAGTGGCTCATTTCTGCTCCATGTGCGGGCCCAATTTCTGTGCTATGAAAATTACACAGGAGGTGCGTGAATTTGCTGAACAAGGAATGAAAGAAAAATCAGAAGAATTTAAGTCAATAGGAACTGAAATCTACCAATAAGATGATCATCCTGATTTCCAATCCGGCACCGGTAAAAGATGAACATGAAATCATCCGTCAGTTATTCAATGAAGGGTTGGAGGTCTTTCATCTCCGGAAGAAGGAATATCCGGAGAGCAAGCTGAGAACCTTTATTGAAAACATTCCAGAGGAACATTGGGAAAAAATTGTCCTTCACTCGCATTATTATCTGGCAGCAGAATATGGACTGAAAGGAATTCATGTTCCAGTTACTTACAGGGGCGAAGCTCCATGTGGAACCTTAAGTGTTTCGTTTCATACGCTGGAAGAAATACAAAAATCTGAACTGCCGTTTGACTACGGATTCCTGAGCCCCGTTTTCGACAGCATTTCAAAAGACGGGTACAAAAGCAGGTTCAATTCAGCTGAGGCAAAGCTGTTTCTGAAAAACAGGAATGAGAAAATAATCGCCCTTGGCGGAATGGACGAAGACAAAATTGAAACCGTCAGGAACATGGGATTTTCAGGAATAGCCTTGCTTGGGGCCGTATGGCAAAGCGAACATCCTGTTGAGAAATTTAAACGAATAAAAGAGCGATGGCTGAAGTAAGCAACTGTGTATTAAGCATTGCTGGATTTGATCCCAGCGGAGGCGCCGGTATTCTTGCCGACATAAAAACCTTTGAGGCAAATCAGGTTTGCGGCATGGGCGTGCTGAGTGCACTTACCTTTCAGAACGATATCCTGTTCGAAGGACTCAAGTGGATTGAGGCAGACGAAATTCTGCAACAAGTCTCCGTGCTGCAAAAACGATTTGAATTTTCGGTGGTCAAAATAGGCCTGATCAAGGATTTGGAAGTTCTGGAAGTTGTCGTCAAAGCCTTAAAGCAGGCACTGCCCGAATGTCAGATTATCTGGGACCCCATCGTGAAGGCAAGCGCAGGTTTTCAGTTTCACAGGCATTTTGAAAGGGAACAATTGCTTTCGGCACTTGAAAACTGCTTCCTGATCACACCAAACACCGAAGAGGTAACCTTCCTGGCAGGGACTGACAACCCTATGGAGGCTGCACAACTACTGGCAAAATACTGTAATGTCCTGTTAAAAGGTGGACATAGCAAAGAAGAACCCGGTGTTGATTATCTTTTCAGGCAGAATATGATTGAAAAGATATTTCCGACAGGTAAAGAGGTATTCCCCAAGCATGGCTCAGGATGCGTGTTGTCAGCTGCCATTGTGTCGAACCTGGCGAAAGGGAATGATTTAGCCACATCGTGCCGCGATGCCAAAATATACGTCGAACAATTTTTATCCAGTAACAAAACTTTATTAGGAACACATGATGCACAAGCTGCAATACATATCACAAGGTAAAACGGTTCAGGAACAAACCGAAAATATTCAAAGTGCACTCGATGCCGGGTGCCGGTGGATTCAGTTGCGCTTTAAAAATGCCAAAAACAATGAACTTTCTGATTTGGCCGTTCAGGTAAAAAAAATGTGTTCGGCCTATCGTGCCACTTTCATCCTGAACGACCATGTGGACATTGCAAAAAGGACTGATGCGGACGGCGTACATCTGGGATTGTCAGATACCTCCATCGCAGAGGCCCGAAGCATACTGGGCGAAAATAAAATCATTGGAGGTACTGCCAACACAATACAAGATGTGCTGATGCGCTTCAATGAAAAGTGTGATTACATTGGCTTAGGCCCGTTTCGTTTTACACCGACCAAAGAAAAATTAAGCCCCGTGCTTGGTTTGGATGGAATAGCCCTGATCATGAAAGACGTCCTTTCCGGAGAGAAGCAAATTCCAATTTATGTAGTTGGTGGAATAATTCCGGACGATGTTGCTGCAATTATGGAAACAGGTGTTTTTGGAGTTGCGGTTTCGGGTGTCCTCACCAACCATTCAAACAAGAAAGAATTGATACAAAAATTTAATTTATTGCTACATGAAGAATTTGATCATTGCCGGTAAAGAATTTAGTTCGCGTTTGTTTCTGGGTACAGGGAAATTCGGTTCCCCGAAACAAATGGAAGATGCCGTGTTGGCATCCGGTTCCGAATTAGTGACAGTAGCGCTAAAGCGTATTGATCTGGAAACCAATACCGATGGATTACTCTTGCATTTAAATCATCTGCATATCAACCTGTTACCAAATACTTCAGGAGCCAGAAATGCCAAAGAAGCCATTTTTGCGGCGCAGCTTGCACGGGAAGCTTTGGAAACAAACTGGCTGAAACTCGAAATCCACCCCGATCCCAGATATTTAATGCCCGATCCGATTGAAACGTTAATCGCATGCGAAGAACTGGCCAGGCTTGGCTTTGTGGTTTTACCGTATATTCATGCCGACCCTGTTTTGTGCAAACGGCTTGAAAATGCCGGAACCGCCGCTGTCATGCCACTTGGCTCAACTATTGGCAGTAACAAAGGGTTAAGAACCATTGACTTCCTTGAGATCATCATTGAGCAAAGCAATGTTCCGGTTATTATTGATGCCGGAATTGGCTCTCCATCCGATGCCGCAAGGGCAATGGAGATTGGGGCCGATGCCGTGCTGGTAAATACGGCCATTGCTGTGGCAGGAAATCCGGTGGAGATGGCCAGGGCATTCAGGATGGCTGTAGAAGCGGGAAGAATTGCTTATATGGCCAGGCTGGCAACAACGAAACGGACAGCTGAAGCCAGCAGTCCACTTACTGCATTTTTAGATTAATAACCAGACACATGAGCTTTAAAGAAATATATAATAAGTACAGCTGGGATGAGATTAAAGAATCCATCTATGATAAAACATCGAACGATGTGGAAATGGCCCTTTCGTCCCATCACCGGACCCTGGAAGATTTTAAAGCCTTAATCTCTCCGGCAGCAGCGCCTTACCTGGAAGAAATGGCGCAGCTAAGTCACCAGCTAACACAAAAGCGCTTCGGAAATACCATTCAAATGTATGCCCCGATTTATTTAAGCAACGTATGTACTAACTTTTGCACGTATTGCGGGTTTAATTTCGACAACAAGATCAAGCGTAAAACACTTACAACCAATGAGATTTCGCTGGAAATAGCTGAAATAAAGAAACAGGGGTACAATCATATTCTCCTGGTAACAGGTGAGGCCAAGCAAGTCGTTCATATAGATTATTTTAAAAAAGCCATCGAAATTATAAAGCCGCATTTTGCAAATATTTCAATCGAAGTACAGCCCCTTGATCATGACGAATACGAGGAATTGAAGCAGTCCGGAATTTATGCTGTATTGGTTTATCAGGAAACCTATCACAAAGAAAAATACCCCGAATATCACCCTAAAGGCAAGAAAGCAAATTTCGACTATCGTCTCGAAACACCCGACCGGGCTGGAAAGGCAGGAATGCATAAAATCGGGGTAGGAGTTTTATTGGGACTGGAAGAGTGGCGTACCGATTCCTTTTTTTGTGCGTTACACCTGAATTATCTGCAAAAAAAATACTGGCAGACCAAATATTCTGTATCATTTCCCCGAATTCGACCGGCACAGGGAGTATTAGCCCCCAATGTTGTGGTTTCCGACAGAGATCTGGTGCAGCTAATATGTGCTTACCGTTTGATGTATGAAGATGTTGAATTATCCATGTCAACCCGTGAGTCAGAACAATTCAGAAACAATATCATCAGGTTGGGGGTAACCAGCATGAGTGCAGGGTCAAAAACCAATCCGGGTGGTTATGCCGTGGATCCGGAATCACTGGAACAGTTTGCAATCTCTGATGAAAGAAGTGCACATCAAATGGCAGAATTCATCTCAGGTATAAATTATGAACCGGTTTGGAAAGACTGGGACAAATCATTTATCTAATCATGGCAACATTTACTGATGAAGAATTGAACCGCTACCATCGCCAATTGATGCTTCCTGGATTTGGCATTGAAGGACAAACAAAATTAAAAAATGCCAAAGTTCTGGTGGTAGGCGCCGGTGGCCTGGGTTGTCCGGTACTGCAATATTTGTGTGGGGCAGGAGTTGGAACAATCGGCATCATTGATTTCGATAAAATAGAACTTCATAATTTGCACCGACAAGTTTTGTATTCAACCCTGGATGTTGGAAAACCCAAGGCTGAAACTGCAGCAAAGATTTTAAAAGATCAAAATCCCAATGTTGAATTTCAGGTTTATAATGACATACTGAATAAGAAAAACTGCACGCAACTAATTTCCAAATTCGATCTGGTTGTTGATGGCTCTGATAATTTCCCTACTCGCTATCTGGTCAATGATACCTGCGTGGAGCTAAAGAAGCCGCTTGTATATGGCAGCATTTTTAATTTCGAAGCGCAATTGGCCGTATTTAACTACGATGGCGGCAAGAACTTAAGGGATATTTATCCTGAACCTCCAAATCCGGAAGATGTGCCGGGGTGTAATGAGAACGGCGTATTGGGCGTAGTTTCAGGAATTTTAGGCATCTATATGGCCAATGCCAGCATCCAGGTTATTCTCGGCACATATAAGATGAAAAGCATCATGCTTTTCGACTTCGATCAGTTTGGGCTGGTGAAACTGGTAATGGATCAGTAACCTTTCTGCCGTCGCTATGCGACTTTCTTTATGCTTGGAACTTGGAATCTGGAACCTGGAACTATGGCGCATAAAAAAACTCCGGCTCAATAAAGAACCGGAGTTTGAAAAGAATGGCGATGACCTACTCTCCCACAACAATGTGCAGTACCATCGGCGCTGGCGGTCTTAACTTCTCTGTTCGGAATGGGAAGAGGTGGAACCCCGCCGCAATAGTCACCTAAAGCTTTTATGGTGGCTTACGTATAAACACCAAAATATC
>JANONW010000139.1:0-13258 GCA_031421065.1 Prolixibacteraceae bacterium | reverse complement strand
ATAACCTTCAGTGCATACCTCACGGTAAACCACCTTGCCACTTGCTAATACTTCTGGGCGTTACCCCAGTGTATAAGGGACTTACACCCTCTGGGAAAATACACACTTGTTATTTCGCTACTATGTAAAGTTTATTTGTATTTTTAAACTTTTTCCAGAGCTTACAACAAGTGTGCGCGCTGCTTATGCAGGGCGCACACAGCAAAATACCCGCAAGTCGGGTTTCGGTGCTTCGTTGACAGGAAATTAGTATTTTGAAAAGCAATTCTTCGTAGGAAATTCATCGGGAAACTCCCGCCCCTGCGTGTATTGTGTCAAGAAGTAAACCTTTGACTTAAAAGCAGAGATTTACATGCTGTAATCAAGATGATGGAGACCAGTTGTAAGGTTGGACCATCGGTGTCGTTGTACAGGCGAAGGCACCAAACCGCCTAAAGGTGCTGTGGTAAAGAGTCATGGTGCTGAGCGTTTAGGAAAAGTCGCACCACGAGTGTGTACAGGTATGGATAAAGGAGTTGAACGCAAGTGAATCTCTGATGAGGTGTCGAGAAGGGCGTTATATTCTGTCAAAAGTTGTAGACTACACGATGCAATGACAAGTAGTGCGGCAACCTGTTTACTGGCACTATGGCAGGCGTGGCTCAAGAGACAAGAACTTTATCTGGGCTTGATTACGGAACTTGAGAACCTGTTTGGCAATGATAAGGGAAACGCACAATGAGTACACCTCAGAGGCGGTAAACCGAAGTGCCATCCAGGGGCAGAATTAGCTGTTGTAAATCCATGTAATGGTAATTGACATAACCTTAGCCGGAAAATAAAAAAAACTGAAGCCAGGGCTATTATTGTTAGCTCCGGGCTATGGATTCAGTGTTAAATAACTATATAAGTCTGGCCGAACTATTTAACTGTCTTATCTAATGGTCTTCCCAAGCTTTCATAAAGGCCCTTTCTGCCCGCTTTGTCTTTTGTAAGGATTTTACTGGCATATTTCGCGACTTGTTCGGCAACAGCACGCGGAACAACAACTACTCCATCGCCATCGCCAACAACTACATCGCCCGGACAAACAAGCACTCCGCCTATCGAAACCGGACGGTTGACTGATTCAATTTCGTTCCTTCCCGGACGAATTCCGCGTCCTTTTTTCCTCAAATAGAGTGGTACTTTTTGGAGCCCAACTTCGTCTGTATCTCTCGAACTTGCGTCTGTTACTACTCCTACAGCACCCTGTTTAACCCAAAACAAAATATTGTTTGAGCCGATTGAGCCGATGTCCCTATCCTCAACATCGTCAATAATTATGGCTGATCCTGGTCTTATGATCTGTGCAAAAGCTTCATGCGAATAGGTGTTATAAAAATTCCCTTCCCATTTTTCAAAATCTTCTCCGGGAGCCGGGAGTGCAGGTTTTTGAGTCGGGACATAACGGACAGTAACTGCGATGCCCCTGAATATATGGGCGAAATCCTTTAAATCTACCCAGTCGGGATGTATTGCCTCATCAACCAGACCTGTGCCTGGTAACCCCACCATATCCAAACCATCTGAAACATCAGCGACGCGTAAGTCCTTATAAAGCTCAAGAATTCTTGCATCATCCTCCGCTGGGTAAGTTTTTGTCGCAATAAAATTTACTCCCTTTTCAATGGTTGCCTTATCAGGAACCTGTGCAAAAGACGAAGAAACCAATCCAGACAAAAGAAACAAAAAAAGTTTAGTTAGATTTTTCATAATTTTACGTTTTTAAGAAATAAAACATTATCGATTTTTTAATAAATTGTCCTCTCTTCATAACTGATGTAACTTTAGATAATCAGGAGCAAATCAACCTTTTACGGGCTGATGCTTTTTTATAAAATCCGGGTCAATATCAATGCCCGAACCTGATCCGGTGGGGACTTTAATCAACCCGTCTTCGACAGCTAAAGGTGAAGTTTTACATTCAAAAACGACATCCGTTTTAAGCCCTTTGAATTCGTGATAGGGAAGCGCATTGGGCAAGGCCGAAACAAAATGTATCATGTATAGAAATCCGAGCCCTCCGCCCGTCATGTGCGGGGTACATTTTTTCCCCATGGCATTTGCCATAAGGGCCACCTTTCTGGAGCGGATCATTCCACCGAAATAATAGAAATCGGGCTGAACAATCTGAAGTCCATCATTTGCAATGAGCCACCGGAACCCATGAAGGCTGTATTCCTGCTCGCCACCTGCAACCGGAATGGCAAGAGCATCGGCTACCTGCTTTGTCTCTTCATACCAATCGAAAGGAACGGGCTCTTCAAAAAACTCAAAACGGTACTCTCCCAATAACCGGCCAACGCGGATTGCTTCGTCCACTGAATAAAAACCATTTGAATCGGCATATAGGACCATCTTATCGCCGAATGTTTTGCGTACCAGCGGAATAATCTCTTCTGTTCTTCCTGCCGGACCAACGGCTTTCAGGTCTTCAGTCCCGAACATTAGTCCGCCGACTTTAATTTTAAGTGCTTTGGCCTTATACTCATCAATATCCCTTGTTATCAGTTCCATAGATTCGGCCACTGATTTTTCGCGGTACTCGGTCGCCTGGTAAACAGCCACCTTCGGATTATGAATATCGCCTATCAACTGGCCGATGGATTTTCCGGAAATGCGCCCCATCATATCGAGAATGGCGAATTCGATTGTGGCCAAGGGCACGCCAAGGGCCATTCCACTCAGACGGAAATTAAGCTTGTAGATATACACCTTTTCAATGATCAGGTCCAGGTCACGTGCATCCTTGTTGATGAAAAAAGGCTGGAGCAAATTTGTAAAGATCGGATACAGCGATTGGAGTTGTCCGCTATGACCAACCGAAATACCTTCGGCTCCATCTTTTGATCTCACACGGCATAAGAAACTATCATTAAAGCGCAGCAATTCAAGTGTTTCAATGATAACAGGATTGGGGAAAAACTCTTTCCTAAATACAGGTTGTTTAAGTATTTCATCAAGTCTGGCATAATTTGGGTTAAGGACACCTGCAACCGGTTTTGCTGTTTCTGAGCTGCTTGATGACAAGGGTAAAGCGGTAGCCAAACCACCGGCAAGGGCTGTTCCGATAAATTTACGTCGATTGGTTTCCATATAGGGATATTATAATGTTACAATCATCTATTTAAGTAGCATCCGGGCAGTCCGGCGGCTTTTTTGTTCAATGTAAATTGTACGGCCACCAGAGATTTGAGTGACCGATTCAGGAGTGTAATATCGGATGGTCACCAGATCGAGTCCTGTATTGTATTTCACTTCAAATTTTTCATGTAATTGAACAATTAGGCTGTCAATCCCTTGCTCCGGTTCATCAAAAGCCAGCGAAAGGTCGATGGCCGACTGCTGGATCAGTCCCACTTTCAGCCGGTATTTGGCGAATAAGCTAAACACATCCGAAACACTGCCGATACTGATGAACGAAAAATCGTTGGGCGATAAAGTGATCAACGCCATATTATTTTTCACAATGATCACCGGAACCAGTTCAAGCGGATGTTCAAGCGAATGGATGATGGTTCCAGACTCTTCTGGATGGAGAAATGATTTTACAAACAATGGTATATTCTTGTTTTGCAGCGGTTTAATCGTCTTTGGATGGATTACTTTCGCTCCTGAATATGCCAATTCAATGGCTTCTTTGTACGACAATTCGTCGAGTTTTTGAGTATTGGCAAAAAAGTCGGGATCGGCATTCAGGATTCCGGGCACATTTTTCCAGATGCTCACTTCTTCGGCATCCAACAAGTTGCCCAGAATCGCTGCGGTGTAGTCAGAACCTTCGCGTCCGAGCGTTGTGGTTTGGTTGGTCAATGTTCCGCCAATAAAGCCCTGTGTAATGTATAAATCGTGTGACTCGAAGGTAAACACCTGTTTCGACAATCGTGCCGAAAGCTCCCAATTGATATTTGCTTCACGGTACAAATCATCGGTTTTAAGGCAATTGCGTATATCAACCCAACGGTTTTTTAATCCTATTTTATCAAAATACAAACTGATAATCTGTGTCGAGATCAGCTCGCCGAAAGCCACAATCTGATCATATTCGTAGTCAAAATTCAGTGACCGGTCGCCTTTGATGCGGTTGCTTAACTGCACGAAAAGCTTTTCGAGTTCAGGAAGCCCAACAAGTTCGCCCCAAAGTTCGGCAACAATGCCCTCGTGGTAAGCCTTTATCTCCTGAAAGGCAGTCCACACTTCCGGATCCTGATTAAAATATTTTCGGGCAACTATTTCCAACGTATTGGTAGTTTTCCCCATTGCAGAAATGACCAAAACTATATTGCCCGGATACATTCTGAGAATGTTGACTGAATTGCGGACTGCATCGGCAGAACTAACGGAGGCGCCTCCAAATTTGAAAACCTTCATGATCGTTATTAATTAATTTGATGAACAAAAATAGAAAATTGCAGCAGTCAAATGGTCAATTATGAAAAGTAATTTAGGGCGAATTTTTGATTGTGTGGGTAGTAGAAGTAAGCATTGCCTACTCGACATCGGCAATTGGCATACAGGGATGAAAAAATTGATGCGTAATTTGGGCCATGCCCACCGTACAGGAAAAGATGTTTTCGGTATTTGAAACCTACACCGAATGGATAACAAAAGGGAAGATGAACCCAAGTGTTGAACTGGGCAAAAAACTGAACATCACCACCGGTGCACATATAATTATGTACAGCCATCGAAAAAATGGGTAGTTTTCTTAGAGGCACTAGATAGGTTTTTTCAGGATCGAACCGCACAAAAGCATTTTATAACTGATTTCAGAATAATTCTAAGAAACATACAGGCTGTCAACAATTAGCAAGACCATCATCAACAGGTACAGAAAGTTAAGCTTCAGGAAAGATGCCCTGACTGGAATGTCTTTTTTTATCAGCAAACCTGCTGTAAGCGAAAATAAAATGTAAAAAATATAAATGAAAAGGAAAAACATGCTGGCCGAGCCATTAAAAACTTTCAATGCAACAACAAAGGCCGTTGCGATGGTGGCCAAAATCCATGTAAAGCTCAATCGTTTTATCTGGTTGTCGTTGAATACTGAATTCAGAGTTGGATAACCTGCCAGCGTATATTCTTTGCCGAACATGAGCAGCAAAAGCCAGAAGTGGGGAATTTGTCCGATAAAAAAGAAAAGTGCCACCCAGATAATTTGCTCGTCAATTAGTGCGCCTCCGCCTGCAAACCAACCTATATAGGGAGGTAGCGCCCCAACCAGTGAACCTGGAACTACCGCGAAGGCAGTTACTTTTTTTAGCGGGGTATAAATTGCATTGTAAGACAACAATGTGAGAACACTGGTAAAAAATACGATTGTCGGGAAACTGGCGAGTAAAATAAGTGCACCGGCGATAAAAAATAAAAATGCTACCAAAATGGCACTTTTCACACTTATTTTTACTGAAGGGATGGGCCTGTTTTTGGTCCTCGGCATTAATGCATCCGTTTTGTATTCCTGGATGTGGTTGATCGCGCCTGAACTGCACGACATAAGAAATACTCCTGACATCAGCATCCAAACCTCGCTGCTGAACAAGCCTGTTTTCAGGGTATAACCTACAAGTGCAGATAAAGCAATGGGCAAAGAAATGCGTACTTTGCCCAGCTCCGAAATCATTTTTATCCAGAAAATCAGACTCTTTTTTGTCATTTAAGCGTTTTCAAATACTCGGTAATTTGAGCGATGTCATCGTCCGAAAGCTGACCTTCATAAGGCATCATCAAACCTTTGTTGAATCCTTTTGCCACATCGGCATTCGGATCATAAATGGAACGTTTGATATATTCGTCGTCAATGGTAACTTCACGTTCATTCCCACCGGTAATAACCGTTACCTGATGTCCGTATATTCCTTTGAACGTAGGGCCTATAATCTTTGAACCGTCAATGGAATGACAGGCGAAACAGCCGATGTTTTTCATGATTCGTTTTCCGTTTGCAGCCGGCGAATCAGTTATCGCTGCCACTTGCTGGGCGGTATCAACATACCAGGCATTAAACTGCTGTTCGGGCATTACCTTCACCGTGTTGATCATGTAAGAGTGGTTCAACCCGCAGTATTCAGTACAAAACAGATCGTAAAGACCTTCGCGTTGCGCGATAAACCATGCCATTTTTTCGCGGCCAGGAACTACGTCTTCCTTTACACGGAATGAGGGGATGTACAAACTATGAATTACATCGAGTGATACAAGGTTTAGTTTAACCGCTTTATTCATCGGTACAAAAAGTGTATCGGTCTTTTTTCCGTTTTCGTATTCGAAGGTGAAATTCCACATCCTTGCGGTAACTTTAATGTTAAAACTGTCATCCGGCGCTTTTTTCATTGGTGCCCAACCTGCCCAACCATAATAGAACATGACCAAAACCAGGATCGTAGGAATTACAGTCCAGATAATTTCAAGCTTAGTACTTCCTTTAATCTGGGTAGCAACGGGGTTTTTATTTTTGTTGTATTTGAATACAAAATACAACATCGTAAAAGTTAACCCGATAAGAAAGACAAAGGATATGCCCATGACTATTGCAAAGGATTTGTCAACCCCTGTAACAAAATTGGACGCATTTGTAGTATTAAATAAGATATACATAAGCTTTTATCTGAAATAGTAATCTAAAAAGGTGATAAAAATTACAGTAAAAAACAGCAGAACGACAAAACCTACCATGAAACGCAATAATGGTTGATCGAACTTAAGGTGCATGAACCAGGTTAAAACTAATACGGATTTAATGGTGGCAAATATCATTGCCCCCAATACTGAGTACTCACCAAGGTTTATTTTGGTAATCCCGATCGACATGAATGTCATAACAACAAGTGCCCCCAAAATATAGACGTAAACCCTGTATGGTACTATATGATGTTTTTCATTTTCCATTTGAAAATTGTTTCTTAATGAATTAAATAGAATAATGGGAAAAGGAATATCCAGATCAAATCGACAAGGTGCCAGTATAAACCTGCATTTTCGAGCAATGAGGGCCGATCGGCATTTACTGTTCCTTTTTGAATCTTGTTCAATGCCACTACAATAATAACAAGCCCAACAATAATGTGAAGTGCATGAAGTCCGGTCATGACGAAATACAGGCCGAAGAACAGTATTTCACCCTTCCCCATATCATTTAATAAATGCTCAGAACCTGGCCAGATGCCATGGTCAAATTTTACTCCCCATTCAAAATATTTGTTGATCAGGAAAATGATCGCAAGAATGATGGTGATTTCGAGCAAAAGAACTGTCAGCCCTTTGTTTTTTTTCTGAAGTGAGGAGGTTGACATGGCGATGGTCATGCTGCTCACAAGAAGGATAATGGTATTGATTGCCCCTATTGTAATGTTCAGTTCATGTCCGGCCATTTGAAAAGCTTCAGGGTTAAGAAACCTGTAAATGGCATAAACTATAAACAAACCCCCAAATAAGAGAAGTTCAGTAAATATAAAAAGCCACATTCCCATTTTCGACGCTTCCTGATCGTAATGGGGATCTGAATGTTGTGCTACATGTACATGTTCCATTAGTTGGTATCAATGATTAGTATTCGTAAGGTCCGTCTTTTTCGCCGTAAACAGGTATTTCATCAAAATTTTCCAAAGGAGGTGGCGAAGGCACCGTCCATTCTAGTGTTTTACTGTTCCATGGGTTCATTTCGGCAATTGGTCCGTTTTTAGCCGACCTGAACAGGTTGATTATCACGATCAGTAATCCGAATGTCATAACCCATGAGCCAAGCGACGAAAGGATATTTGCTGCGTGGAACTCGGGTAAATAATCGTAATAACGGCGTGGCATTCCCATCATTCCCAAGTAAAACATTGGTGAATACAAGGTGAGGAAACCAACGGTAAAAAAAGCCCAGCCAACTTTGGCCCAGACTTTGTCGTACATGCGGCCAAACATCTTGGGGAACCAGTAATGGACAGCCCCAAAAAAAGCAAACCCAACACCACCAAAAACGATGAAATGAAAGTGTGCCACCACGAATGCGGTATCGTGCACATGGACATTCGCAGCCAAAGCTCCAAGTACCAATCCGGAAAATCCTCCGATCATGAAAACAAAAATGAAACTAACTGCCCATAAGAATGGCACTTCAGGATTAATAGAACCCTTGTGCATGGTCGAAATCCAGTTAAATACTTTGATGGCACTTGGTATGGCGACAATGAATGTCAGGATCGAAAAAGTATATTGTGCGGTTCCGCTCATTCCTGAAGTAAACATGTGGTGGCCCCAAACAAAGTATCCTACAAAAGCAATGGCCAGTGTTGAAGCTATGATTGCCCGGTACCCGAATATATGTTTTTGTGAGAATGTAGGAATAATTTCAGAAATAGCGCCCATCGCCGGAAGTATCATTACGTAAACGGCAGGGTGGGAATATATCCAGAATAAATGCTGATATAAAATCGGGTCGCCACCCAATGCCGGGTCAAATACCCCGATGTTGAAAATACGTTCGAGAGCTACCAGTACAAGCGTAATTCCAACCACAGGAGTGGCAAGTAATTGAATCCAGGCTGTTCCATATAACGACCAGGGGAACAAGGGCATTTTAAACCAGGTCATGCCCGGCGCACGCATCCTGTGTATTGTCACAATAAAGTTTAATCCCGTTAAAATAGATGAAAATCCCAGTACAAATGCCCCGAATATGGCAGGAAGTAAATTAGTTCCCGATTTAAAGCTGTAAGGAGCGTAAAAAGTCCATCCGGTATCAGGTGTCCCGTTTCCGAAAAGTACCGAGGAAATGACCAGCAATGCCCCCGCTACATAAAAATACCAAGAAAGCAGGTTTAATTTCGGAAAGGACACATCTTTTGCACCGATCATGATGGGAAGAAAAAAATTGCCAAAGACCGCCGGAAGACCGGGAATTACGATCATGAAAATCATGATCACACCATGAACAGTAAAAACAGCATTATAGGCCTGAGGATCCATGATGGTTTTGCCAGGTGCAATTAATTCCAGTTTCATGGCCAGTCCGAGGGCAACGCCCACAACAAACATGGTTAACATCGAATACATGTATAAAAGGCCGATACGCTTATGGTCGGTCGAAAATATCCATCCGAATATTCCTTTGTATTTTCCTTTGTAATCGAGGTAACTGACCTCGTGTGAAGGTTGAGATGCTGTTTGCATAGATAAAATATGTTTGTTTATTTTTTTCTTTTTGGTTTAAATATCAGGAACAGAAAAAGAATACTGGCAAAGAACAGTATCAATGTTCCTGAAATTTTGGTCACATTAAGCACATAAGCCTGTCCGACCGGATCGTACGAAAAGCAGTACTGCATGATTTTATTGATGGTTGGCGACGACATTCCCTTTGACGATTCGATAATGGCCATTTTGAAATCGAATGGCTGGAAATAAGTTCCGTTCATGTAACGGGTAATTTTTCCTTTCGGGCTCACTACGGTAACTGAAGCAGCATGCAGAAAGTCATTTCCTGTTCTTTTATATTTGAACCCAGTTGCATTGGTCCCTTTAATAATGCTTGCACTATCCGAAACGAAAAATTTCCATCCATTGCTGATCTCCTCCTTTTTATCCACTAAATTCAGATAGTTTGTTTTTTTTCGAATGCCCAAATCAATGGTTTCCGAAGGATCAAAGCTGATGGTAAGTACCTGGTAATCGACTCCGGCAACCATATCCGATGCGTTCATTACGTTTGCCAATCCTTCCATCAGGGGGCTGCAAACTCCCGGGCAACGGTAATATACCCAATTAATAATGGTTGGTTTGTCGATTAAATCGGTAAGCTTTACCCGCCGGTTATTTTCGTCAATCAAATAAATATCTGTTGGAATAAAATCATCGAGATGTTCCACAATACCAATCTCAGGATCTTTTGTTTTGTCGTCGAAAGCTTTTTGTCCTGAAGCAATCATTCCAGGAACAAGTATGAAAACAGACAGGAGTAAAAAGGATTTATTGCAAATTATTTTAAAAATATCGTTTGCAGTCACCTTGTTTTTTTTAATTGGGAAGTTATCCTGATTGTCAGGTTTCTTCTTTTGGGTTAATCTGTTGCGCTTAGGTTGATCCATTTCTGATTTTTGGTTTTCAACAAAATGCTTGTTGGCTCAATATCTGTTTTGCCATAAGAAACCCAAAACAGGTTTGAATGTTTATAAAAACTCAATATTTATTTGCAGCAACTTCCTTTTTCAACCATTACATGAGGTTCCAGTTTTTCGGTTGTCGGACTTATAAATGGAATACCCAGCGACAGTCCCCTCAGGATAAAAAGCACGCCAAGCAGAAATACAAAGTAAGGAACCACTCGCTGCATTTTGCTACGGGCGCGTTGACCAATGGCATCACTTGCCAAAGTTACAACTAATAATAAAGGAATAGTTCCGATTCCGAACAACATCATAAAAAGTGCGCCTGTTATTAATGTTCCTGAACTGATGGCTCCGGCAATGGCAACGTAAACCAGTCCGCAAGGCAATAACCCATTGAGTAAACCGATCATCAGGAGCGAGAAATACGAACGGTCGGTAAATAGTTTCCTTAGCCTGCCGATCAGTCGGGCAGAAAAGCCGGTGAACAGGTTGCCAATTGTGATCTTTTCCCTGAAAAAGAACGGAAACAATACACTGATAATCATTGCCGCACCGAGTAAAATGGATGTCCATTGTTGAAAACCTGCCATGTGGATTCCGCGACCCAGCAAACCAAATAGAATACCCAAAATACTGTAAGTGATCACCCTGCCTGAATTGTATAAAACAGCTCCCGAAATTTTTGAAATCAGGTTATGCTTTTTCAGCGGTAGGGCAACCACGATTGGACCGCACATGCCGATACAGTGAAAACTTCCGATCAATCCAATGGTTATAGGTGTAATAAAGTCCATAAAAAGAGTTTAAAGTTCCAAGTTCCAAGTTTAAAGTTGTCCATGCCTGTGTAACGGATTTTACTTTCTTATTTATAAATTAATCTCTTCTTCCTGATAATAGGAAACCTCGTTTGCTGTCCAGTCAATTTTCACCTGATATCTTCCTTTTTCAAGGTTTTTCAGTTCGATGGTTTGTGAAAAAGCAGTATCCGGTTTAACTTCAAGGCTGTAATCCCTTCTTGCTTCAACTGGGCTATAAAAATGAATTTTTCCGGTAAAGTTCTGATAATTTCCGAGATTTGGAAATGTCAGCTTTAGAGTGTCTGCCGAAAGTTCAAAAACAATTTTTTTCTCCAGTTCAGCAGTATTCCCAACTTTTTCGATGTGCTGCTGATAGGTGATCGATTTTTGATAATAGTCGTTGTCAACCAAATCAAAGTCTTGCCTCACAGCAATCGAAACCAAGTAGCTCATTCCGGCTATCATTACCAGCAAAGCAATTACGACTCCTGTTCCCCAATTGAATTTTATCTTCATATATTTAGTTTAGAGACAAGGCTGTGCCTTGTCTGTACATCATTCATCACTTCTACCTGTCTAGCGAATTTGGCCCCACAAACGACATCGATATTTTATCAATCATTTTATCATTTCCAAATATGCCAATTTCCATGTGGGTATTCGATGTTTTTACATTTTCTTTTTTCAATACTATGAGCAGGTTTCGTTTGGCAACTTCACCTTTCTCGGCTTTGATTGGATCTCCCATCAGGAGGATTTCACCTTCAGGAGAAAGTAGTTTTAACTCGATATTGACGACTGAATTGGATTTGTTGACCATTTGCAGGTTGTATAAGTTGCTGTAATGTTCCTGCCCGTATTCCTGAAACATGGTTCCGGGCGAGCGGTTGATCGTAGTTTACACATCGCCACGTTTGTAATCGTACGCCACCAAAATGGTGTTTACGTCCAGCACCACCCCCTGTAACCTGCCATACGGACAAACCACGGTGCAAACCTGTTCGCGAAACCAGGCAAATACGAAATAATGAACTCCTGTAAATGCCAATACACCCATTAGTAGGCCGAAACTTTCCTGAGGCCAGCTATTTATAATTTCACCGAGCTTGCCGGTTCCGGGTACATAGGAAATAAATGTTAGAATGGTGAAAAACGAGATAAACAGATAAATGCTATGTTTTAGAATTCGTTTCAGAATTTTTATCGTGTCAGCCTCTTGTTCTGCCAGTTCTTTTTGTTGTTCTGAATTGCCGTCGATCAAGTATTCTATTGGACGGTATAAAAACTCCAGGAAAACTGTTTGCGGACAAACCCAACCACAGAAAATCCTGCCGTAAACAACTGTGAACAATACGATAAATACAACTAGGGCAATGATTGCCAAACCCAATAAATGAAAACCCTGCGGGTAAAAAGCAGTGCCAAACAATACAAATTTCCGTTCCAGAAAATTCCTGAAAATCAAGGGACCTCCATTGATTTTCAGGAATGGGGCCAGATAGAAAAAAGTGAGCAATGTCCAGGCAATAATTCTCCGGATATTGTACAGCTTTCCTTTGGGCATTTTCGGGAAAAGCCAGACCAGTTTGCCATCTTTTCCAAATGTTGACGGCCGGTCTCTGAAGGTCGTTCCCTGAAAATTATCCTTGGATTCCATATTTGAGGATTTCTATTTATTTGATAATATGCTCTTGGCTGAAAAGGCTGCTGGTTTCTATACTGCCCTTTCAGGGCGAAAAAATTAGTAGATCAATATCAAAGCTTTTCGTTTTTTACAAATTTTTCACCTTCCGGCGCTTTCTGATTTGGCGGATCTGTTCCCTGCAAACTCAAAATATAGCTGATCACATTATTAATCTGGGTTTTGTTCAATTGACTTTTGTACGAAATCATCCCTTTTTCAATAACACCTTCAATAACAACCTTGAGCAAATCTTCCGGATTGCCGCCATGTATCCAGTATTCATCGGTGAAGTTCGGGCCAACCAATCCTTCGCCAAATTTACCATGACAAACCAGGCAGGTTTTATCGAAAATGGCTTTTCCGTTGGCAAGTATTTGTTCCTCTGTCAATGGGGCAACTGTTGCCGCTTTAGTGGCCTCTTCATTAATTGCTTCATCCGTTTTTGCCTGGGCTGCAATCATCTCTTTGCGGTATTCTTTGCGCTGCACAAAGTCTTCATCTTCAAAAACAAAAAGCAGCATCAGATATGAAAAGGCGATGACAATACTTACATAAAACAGGTATTTCAACCATGGGGGCAATGGGTTGTCGAGCTCTTTAATCCCGTCATATTCGTGGCCTCCAAAATATTTTATTTGGGTAACATCGTCAATTTCCTGATG
>JANONW010000138.1:0-1802 GCA_031421065.1 Prolixibacteraceae bacterium | reverse complement strand
AAACACGCACACCAGTGCGCGGTAGTCGGTGGCGGTTTGCGCGGCAGCGTTGCCGGCGGCCAGCAGGTTCAGCGCCAGCGGAGCGCCACTGCCTGCAATGGCGCCCAGGGCGCCGGCGTGGCGCAGGAAAAGGCGGCGTGCGCTGTCCATCGGATGGCTTCTGAGCGCCCCTAGGCCGGCCGAAGCCGGCCGTCCCCCGAGGGGATCAAGGAAATTCGCAAAGCCACATTTCCTTGAGAGAAGGATGTTCTTGTTCATGACCGGGCTCTCATTGCTGCACCTGGAATTCGGGCGATGCCAGCACCAGCAGGATCGCGGCGTTGACGCGCGCGCGCTTGGCGTTGTCCACACTCGTCTGGTTGCCAAGGTTGGCATTCAGCGTGGGGATGGTGATGGTGCCGACGGCGGTCACGATTTCAGTGCGCAGCGCGGCCGAGGTGTTGCCGTAGCTCAGCTTGCCGAGCACCAGGTCCACCAGCGCTGCGGCGTCGTTGGCGACTGCAAGTTCGCCCGTGTAGCTGCCCTGCAGGTCGCGCCGGTTGCGCGTCGTGCCATTCACCGTGGCGTTGAACTGGCCGACCCCGCTGGCGATGTTGTCGCGCATGAAGTTCACGTAGCCGGCGGCACTGGTTTCGTGGGCGATCTGCATCTCGGGCGTCACCAGGTTGCGGCTTGCGGCGGCGCTGCCGGGATTGACGTAGCCGGGGCGGTAGAAGTTGAAGACCGAGGGCGATCGCATCGGCGACTGGCCCAGCGAAGTGGCTGCGGGGTCGGTGCTGCCAACCCTGAAATACCCCGTGTCGCTGCTGTGCGGGAAGGCGCGCATGAAGGCCGACAGGCGCAGCACGGGTTCACGCACCTTGCCCGAGGTGTCGGTCCGCACACGGGCCTCGGGGTGCATCAACACGGCCTTGACCACCGCCTTCATGTCGCCGCGCACGCCCGAGCCGTTGTTGGCGAACACGCGCGCCACGTCGCGCACATAGGTGGGGCTCGGGTTGCTGGTGACCAGGCGCTGGATGAGCTGGCGGCCGATGAACGGCCCGACGTTGGCGTGGGCTGTGAGGGCGTCGAGTGCAGTGCGCAAACTGGCCGTGGGATCGGACTGCGTCTGCACCGGGATCACCGCGTTCAGGAAACGTTTTTCTTCCGTGCTGTGGTATTGCGGATAGCCCACCATCGCCTTGAAGCTGCGGTCGGGGTCGGACCGGTTGTTGCTGGTGCCCGAGAAAAAGCAGTTGTTGTCGGGCCAGTCTGGGCAGTCGTAGCTGAAGCCGGTGAACACGCGCGCCAGGCCGGAAATGTCGGACGGCGCATAGGTGTCGATGCTGGTGCTGCCTGCTGTGCGCGCGCTGCCGTCTTCGTTCAGTTCAATGAGGCCGATGGAGAACAGCTGCATCACTTCGCGCGCGTAGTTTTCGTCGGGCACGCGGCCGCTGCGGGCGTCGGCCTTCTGGTTGCGCAGGTGCGACAGGTAGGTGCCCATCATCGGGTGGCGCGACACGGTTTCCAACAACTGGCGGTAGGTGGACAGGCCGTCGCTGCCCAGCATGTCGAGCCACTGCGCCACGGCGCGCGGGTTGTTGGCCACGTTGTCTTCGACCATCGAGATGACGAAGATCTGCGACAGTGCAAACACCGTGCGTTGGCGCAGTTGGTCGGGGCCGGCGAGGGCTTGCTTCCAGAAGGTTTCGAAGACCTGGTCCTGGTTGGCGCTGCGGGTGGCGTCAGTCGCCTTGATCTCGGCGTCGCGCGCTTCGACATGGCTGCGGTGCGACACCGCGGGCAGGGCCAGTTGTTCG
>JANONW010000137.1:0-2103 GCA_031421065.1 Prolixibacteraceae bacterium | reverse complement strand
GAAAACTCCGGAAGCATATCTTGCCAAGGAAAAGCTGATCCAGGCGAACCTTCGTCTGGTAGTCAGCATCGCCTAGCGGTACAGCGGCAGAGGGATGTCGTTCCCAGACCTCATTCAGGAGGGGAACATCGGCCTGATCCGAGCGGTCGAGAAGTTCGACTACAAAAAGGGTTACAAATTCAGCACCTACGCGACATGGTGGATTCGTCAGGCGATCACAAGGGCGATTGCCGATCAGGGCCGCACGATCAGGATACCTGTTCACATGGTTGAGACGATCAACCGCCTGATAAAGACATCCAGCCATCTGCTTCAGGAACTGGGACGCGAGCCTACCCTGGACGAGATTGCCAAGGAGATGGAGCTTCCCGTCGAGCGCGTCAGCGAGATCATCCGCATCGCGCCGGAGCCGCTCTCGCTGGAGACTCCGATCGGTGAAGAGGAAGACAGCCATCTGGCCGACTTCATCCAGGATCAGGAGACCGTATCGCCGGATGAAGCGGCATCACACCAACTGCTAAGGGAGAGGATTGTTGAAGTGCTCTCTGAACTCTCCGGCAGGGAGCGCGACGTGCTTCGAATGCGTTTCGGGCTGGATGACGGGTATCCTAGGACGCTGGAGGAGGTTGGACGGTATTTCCAGGTAACTCGAGAGCGCATCCGCCAGATCGAGGCAAAGGCGATAAAGAAACTCCGCCATGCCAAGAGACGGAAGAAACTGGAAGAGTACCTCACGTAGAGCCTTTCGCCGTAGATAGCATGTGATGGAAATGAGGGGACGGCTGATGCCGTCCCTTTTTCAATCACATGCTGCCGTGCCAATACTCAAATACGAACTCGTACATTCTGCCCTTCACGTGCCTGCCCAGATCAATGATCGCCGTCACATAATGCGAAGGTCCCGGGGCATCAACCATCTCCACACATGCGCCCGTTCCATCGAATGAGATGGTGAATCCACGGTTCATATCTGGGTTGTCATCGATGGTCCATCCAGGGTCAGCCGGATTCTTCCCGGGATTGCGATTGAACATCAGCAAGTGAGCCTCGCCGTGGCCCAGAGCGACGATTCTCCTGCGGGGAATCAGGTTCGACTCCGAATATGCGAACTCCGTCTTCCCAATACGCGCAAATACATTCCGCTCCTGTCCGGCTTTAAGCGGATCGGGTATCTTTGGAAGGCGCTTATCCCCGGCCTTCAAGTAGTCGTTGTCCCAGCCTTGGTGGAAATACGGCGAAATTCTGAACCTTACCGGCATCCCTTCCGCGTCATCGCCCATGACCAGTATGCGCACCGTGTGCTTTGAGCCGTCCACCCGGTTGTCATACCGAATCCGTATATCCGTTCCCGGCGCCGGGGATTTCATCACCTTCGACCACAGTACCCTTGCGCCGTCTCTCTTCACGCCCTCAAACCGTGCGTCAGCGAACTGGTATGGCTCCCAGTTGTCTCCCAGGTAGAACGTGTAAGTCCGATTGCGCGCGTCGTCCGGCTTGTTGCTGTGATAATATGGCTCTCCATTTGCATTGGCAAGCGGCTCGGTGGGACTCCAGAAGACTGCATTTCCCGTGGTGGAGGCATACTGCGCCTTGTTCGCTCCGAAAGTCCAAGACTCCGGATCGCCGAATGTGTATCCGCCGCGAAGCAGGTTCGGCGTCCGAAGGTCGTACGCGATGACCATCTCAGGCGACATGCGTTTCTCGTGGTCGGTCATCTGGAAGCGCTTCGTTTCTACTCGGAGCATCCGCCCATGCGACGGTACCACAAGCCCCTGCCGATCCTTTCTGCCCGCCAGGGTGTCCTGCATCAGGAAGGCGGCTGAAGGCGCTTCCGGGCACGGCCAATGCGACTGGTAGTAGTCCACGAAATCGCGGACAGTGACCAGTCGCCATCCCTTGTCGACCAGCATCTGCACGAAATCCAGGGCGCACTCGAGAGCTTCATCACCTTCCACCAGAAAGGGCGCCCACGCGGCGTCGGGGTTGAAGATATTCAGCTCCGATCCGGTGTTGATGTACAGCAGGGGAGTGCGGTTGGCGCGGAGATTTATCTCAAGCTGCTCGATCTCAGCACGCCACCAGGAGATGTCGCCGCGCTTCACA
>JANONW010000136.1:0-1546 GCA_031421065.1 Prolixibacteraceae bacterium | reverse complement strand
ACTTCGACCCAACCGGCCAGAACGCTCGTGTGGGCAACCTTGCTGTTGCTGCCCGCCCTGGCCCTGTCCGCCGGCAGAGCCCACCAGCACGGCATGCTCAAACTCGACATCGCGATCGAAGCGCGCAGGATGTCGTTGCAGATGGAGTCGCCGCTGGACAATCTGGTGGGCTTCGAGCGCGCGCCGCGCAACGACGCCGAACGCAAACGCGTTGAAGCGGCGCTGGCGAAATTGAAAGCAGGCCAAGAGCTCTTCACCATCGACCCGTCTGCAGGTTGCAGCCTCGCGAAGGTCGAACTGACGTCGGCAGTGTTGAAGATGGGCACTGCAGGACCTGCAAGCAAGGAAGGCACGTCGGCGAGCGAGCATGCCGACATCGATGCGACCTTCGAGTTCAATTGCCTCGATGCGGCGCGCGCCGCGTTCGTCGACGTGCTGCTGTTCGACGCCTTCGCCGGAATGAAGCAGATCGACGTGCAGGTGGCGACGGCCGCAGGGCAGCACCAGCGCACGCTGAAGCGGCCCGCGCGGCGTGTCGTGTTGACGCGCTGACGTCGCCGAGCGTTTGCCGTGATCGAGGTCGAGCAGCTGCGTTTCGCCTGGCCGCGCGCAGAACACGATTGCCTGGCCCTTGAGCGCCTCGCCGTCGGCGCCGGCAAAACGCTGTTCCTGTATGGACCGAGCGGTGGCGGCAAGAGCACCTTGCTCGGCCTGATGACGGGCGTGCTGCTCCCCCGTGAAGGCCGGGTGCGCTTGCGCGGTATCGACCTGGCAAGTCTCTCGAGCGCACGGCGCGACGCTTTCCGTGCCGACCATCTCGGCTACATCTTTCAGCAATTCAACCTGCTGCCCTACCTGAGCGTGCTGGACAACGTGCTGCTGCCCTGCCGCTTCTCACGGCTGCGACGCGAGCGTGCGGCGAGCAGGAGCGGCTCGGCCCAAGCAGATGCGTGTTCGCTGCTGTCGCGCATCGGTTTGGCGGAGGGGCTGTGGCGGCGCTCGGCTGCGGAGTTGTCGGTCGGCCAGCAACAGCGCGTGGCGGCGGCGCGGGCTTTGGTCGGTGTGCCCGAGATCGTCATCGCGGACGAGCCCACCTCGGCACTCGACGCACCGCTGCGCGACGGCTTCATGGACGTGCTGCTCGGCGAATGCCGCAGCGCCGGCAGCACCCTGGTGTTCGTGAGCCACGACGAGCGCCTTGCGGTGCGCTTCGACGCGCAGGTGTCGCTGGCGTCGATCAACCACGCCGCTACTCAGGAGGTTGCCTGATGAGCCGCCGGGCCGTCCCAAGAGCGAATACCTCAGCGCGCAGCGCGGAGGTTGCCCGATGAGACCGCTGCTCGGTCTGGCGGCGCGCAGCGCGTGGAACCGGCGCGGCACGTTGTCGCTGGTGGCAGGGTCGATCGCGCTGGCCACCTTGCTGCTGCTGAGCCTGGAGCGCATGCGAGCCGACGTGCGCGACAGTTTCTCGCAGGCGGTCAGCGGAACCGACCTGATCGTCGGCGCCCGCACGGGTCCGGTGCAGTTGATGCTCTATGCGGTGTTC
>JANONW010000135.1:0-18082 GCA_031421065.1 Prolixibacteraceae bacterium | reverse complement strand
AAACTGAACTTTTGAACTTTATTGTGCGGTTAATCCTGGTCAAATAAAACTCCAGAAAAAAGGATCGTCCTGTTTTGAATTTTCTGATAAAAAAGTTTCAAAACATCAAAAACAAATTAATTGCATCTTTATTTACCTTTTACTTTCATACTGACATATATTGTGCCTTTTTGATATTTTTACAAAATACCCCATTTTTTTAGACAATTTCTTCATTTTTTTAATGTTTTTCGAGCCATTGACCCTATTTTTCAAACATTTCGTTTGTTAATTTATCTTTAATTAACGACAACCCCCTATTTCAATATTCACACCAATAGAAATAATACATACTTTTGGCCAAGCATATCAAACAAAAGGGGCGCTTCATGAAAAAAGTTTTCTTTTTATTGAACGACCCCCCAATTTATAGTGCAGATACAAATTTTTAACAAATAAATATTTAACACTTAAAATCAAGTATCATGAAAAAGAAAATTACCCTCGTTGCGAAAACCCGTATTGCTGAATTGAAAAATTTATCAAAACCGGTATTATTAGCTCTAATTGCTTTGGTTATGACTGTCAGTACCGCTAAAGCCACACCCTCTACAATTATCTGGATTCCCTCAGTTGATTTTCAGGCTTTCAAAACGATGCACCTCGGAATCGACAACTACATTCGAACCTCAAAAGACAATGGAGTTCGTGGTGCTGGAATTTATGACTTTGGCTTGACCGTTGGCGCTTTGCAGATCAAAAAATTTCAGATCGAAGTTGGAGTCGATTATTTGACAATGGGCGACAATGTTTATGACGACCAACCATTGTATTTTAATACTAAAGGTGGATTCGCCGAAGGGTCACTTTTTAAAAATTCACCAGCAATAGCTATTGGAGGTTACAGCTTCGGAACAAAGAACAATTTGACCAATTACAATATTGCCTATAGTGTAATTGGCAAAACAATACCCATTATAGGTCGGCTTTCAGTGGGTTACTATGTTGGAAATGAAAAACTGTTTCTTGATAGCAAAGGTGCCAAAGCAAATTCCGGAATATTAGCTTCCTGGGATCGGCCAATGAAAGAAATATCTGACAAACTATGGTTTGCAGTTGATTATCAGGGAGGCAACAATTATCTTGGAGCATTAAACCTAGGTTTCTCCTGGAATTTTTCATCAAATGTTTCGGTCATCTTTGGATACGACATTTACAATGACAGCAAAACATTGTACAACTCAACCAATACAAATAAAAACACTTTCACTACTCAGTTAGATATTAATTTCTAATCGTTAGAGAATTCCCTTACTGGCTCAATGATCAAAACCGTAACAAGGAACAGATTTTATATGCAGTTGGGGTCTTACATTATAGTCAAAATAATTCCAATCATTAAAATTAAAGATGATGAAAAAAATAGAAGCGATTATACGCAAAACCAAATTCGATGATGTTAAAGATGCACTCAATGAAGCAGGTATAGAATTCTTCTCTTTCTGGGATGTTCGCGGTGTTGGCCAGACCAGAGAAGGTCGGGTTTACAGAGGTGTTGCTTACGATACGAGCACCATCGAACGAACCATTCTGTCCATTATTGTTCGCGACAAAAACGTTGAAAAAACAGTACTGGCAATCATGATTTCCGCAAGAACGGGTGAAATTGGCGATGGAAAGATATTCGTATCGACCATCGATGAATCATACCGTATCAGAACCGGGGAATTTGGAGATGAGTCACTGTTCATCAAAGGGAAGGAAATTTAAAAACAACTGAAAAAACATCAATCATGGACGAAGTAACACTCACAACCCTGGCTGCATCCGCAGCGGACATGGCCAGATCAATAGACACCATCTGGGTTTTAATAACAGCAGCCCTGGTATTCTTCATGCAAGCGGGTTTTGCCCTGGTAGAAGCGGGATTCACCCGTTCAAAAAACACGGTAAATATTCTATATAAAAACCTGATGGACTTCTCTGTAGGTTCAGTTGTTTTCTGGGCGCTTGGATTTGGACTCATGTTCGGAACCGATATCGCCGGATTTATAGGAACTCCTGACTTATTTTTCAAAAACGGATGGACTGGCGGAATACCTGCCGAAGCTTTCCTGATTTTCCAGACCGTATTTGCCGCAACAGCTGCCACTATTGTTTCAGGCGCAATGGCAGAACGTACCGAATTTAAATCGTACCTTATTTTTTCTCTTGTCATTTCCGCAGTTATTTATCCGGTATCAGGCCACTGGATTTGGGGCGGAGGCTGGTTGTCGCAATTAGCAACACCTTTTCATGATTTTGCCGGATCAACAGTGGTTCACATGGTAGGTGGAGTGGTTGCATTAACCGGAACCTTAGCCTTGGGACCCCGCATTGGAAAATACAGCGGCAAAAAAGTTAATGCTATTCCCGGCCACAGCATGACCCTCGGAGCTTTAGGAGTATTTATCCTATGGCTTGGCTGGTTCGGATTCAATCCAGGATCGCAGTTGGCTGCCTCTGGATCTGCCAATGCGACGGCAATATCACACATTTTCGTTACCACCAACCTTGCAGCAGTTGGAGGGGCTTTGGCAGCCTTAATTATCAGTTGGCTTAAATGGGGAAAACCAAGTTTAAGCTTTGCATTAAACGGCGTTTTGGCCGGATTGGTTGGCGTAACTGCCGGTTGCGCTGTTGTTACTGCTACCGGAGCCCTGCTGATTGGACTCATTTCAGGAACTGTACTTGTATTTGCAGTTACAATTATCGACAATGTGTTTCATATTGATGACCCGGTGGGCGCAATATCTGTACATGGAGTTTGTGGTGCTTTGGGAACCATCATGGTTGGTTTATTTTCAGAATCAACTGGCCTTTTTTATGGACATGGAGCAGCTCAACTCGTTACACAGCTCATTGGTGTTGCAGCAGTTGCCGCCTGGGCAGGAGTAACCGGATTCATACTTTTTAAAATACTGAAGGTAACCGTTGGTTTGAGAGTTCCAAAACGGATCGAAGAAGAAGGCTTGGACATCTACGAACACGGAGAGAGCGCTTACAATTAATTTTTTCTTCAACAATTAGATTTGTTGTTTTTCAAGAAGAGGGGACTGTTGGGGGACAGGCCCCTTTTTTGTATGTCGGGCATGGTTCTTTCTCTTGCAAGGTGCAAGTCCTTGTGCCCGCCGAGTTGAAAGGAAGTGTTAGCGAATGGCAATGGTGTCCTGAGTAATTGGGAATCTGAAAGAAGCCATCGGCAAAATTTGTTTTCAACAACAAACATGGGCACGCTGCGCCCTTCCCACCACCGTGAAGCCGTATTCGGAGCGGACGGCAGAAAGGAGTTGCAAGTAAAAGGAGCAAGAGGACAGAAAGGAGCCTTGACCAAACCAAATTTTTAGGGTACACCGTTCAAAACGGATGCACTCTAACAATAGCCGAAAAGAGCCTGGACAAGTTTAAGGAAAAAGTACGGACAATCACCAAACGGGATAGGGGGAGGAGTTTTGCGCAAATCATAGCTGAACTAACACCAGTATTACGGGGGTGGTCAAATTACTGTCAATATGCACAATGTCGCAAACTTTTACAAGACCTTGATGGTTGGATACGGCGTAAACTAGGGACACTGGCGAAGATCAAATTGCCCACAGGCTAATCAAGCTATGGGCAATGAGTGGTTTGAAGCGCAAGGTTTGCATAACCTAACATTAAACTACGGACGGTTAAACAATTTAAGGGAACCGCCGTGTGCGAAAGCATGCACGGTGGTGTGAGAGGGCGGGGGAGCAATCCCCCTACCTACTCGATTGTCATATAATATCAGTAAAAATTAATTCGCAAGCATACAAAGAAAAAGGATTATCAGAACCTGATAATCCTTTGTTCCAAATTTAGTTTAGTTCGATCGGAAAATAGATATTGGTTAAAAGAGAAAAGGAATTCCAATATTTTATTGCGGCACTAATATATGAGTTATTTATTAACTCTTTTTGTATCTTTTTAAGAATTTGTTAATGTTGATGAATAATTTATAAAATTTGTTCTGTAACCAACTGTTTTTCAGACTTTATTTTTTTGCGTATGTTTTATAATATGAAATGAATGTTTTCAATATATTACCAAATTCAAGCCTGTCATTTATGAGAAATAAATCTCTGAATGACAGGTTTGCTTATTTTTTTGTTTCAGGCTCGAAATTCAATGAAACTGAATTAACACAATGACGGGTATTCTTTTGAGTCAGTCCTTCTCCAATAAAAACATGGCCCAAATGGGCATCACATTTCATGCAGGTTATCTCGGTTCTTCGGCCATCGGCATCGGTTGTCCGTTTTATAGCTCCCTTGATTTCATCATCAAAACTGGGCCACCCACAATGCGCCTCAAACTTATCTGTTGACTTATAAAGTGGTGCATTGCATTTTTTACACAAATAAGTGCCTTTCTCTTCGTGCTTGTAATAAATACCTGTAAATGGACGTTCCGTTCCTTTACCTTCAATTACCGATTTTTCGAACTCATTTAATTCGTTGAATTTCATAGTTGTAGTGTTCTTTTGCTTGTTTTTGTCCTGGCCGTTGCAACCCAAAGTCAACAAGATCATTAATAATATTCCAAATTGCTTCATGACTTCATTTTTTATAGGATACAATTTGAGCGCCCCGAATGTTTATTCCACTTATAACATTTATTTATGACTCTCGATTTGATCCAACTCTTAATGCATCTCTAAAAGTCTTATCTTTCCCGAAAAAAATATGAAACGTATTTTTACCTATTTTCTGCAAGGATTAGTTCTGTCAGGGCCACTGGCAGTAACATTATATACTGTTTTTCTGATGTTCGATTTTGTGGATCGTTTGGTCCGTGATCCACTTAAAGAACACTTCCAATTTGATGTGCCAGGTATCGGAATTGTGGTTTTGTTTATTGCGCTGACATTAATGGGATTAATCGGACAAACCATTATTGCCAAACCATTTATTTATTTTACCAAACGGCTTCTGAAACGTGCACCTTTGCTAAATGTGATTTATACCTCGCTGAACGATTTATTTACTGCATTCGTCGGAAAGGAGAAAAAATTCAATGTGCCTGTCGTCGTTTGCATGAATCATGAAAATAAACTATGGAAACTGGGGTTTGTAACTGAGAAAAATTTACAGGAGTTTGGATTGAACGAAATGGTCGCAGTCTATTTTCCTCATTCCTATAATTTCTCGGGTGAATTGTATTTAGTTCCTGAAAGCTCGGTCAAAACTGTTGATTTGAGCCCGTCAGAAGTAATGAAGTTTGTGGTTTCAGGAGGTGTAACGAAGTTTAATGAATCAACCTGATTTAAAAAGTTGCACGATAACCCAGTCCTTACATGGTTCAGAAAGGGTTTTCCGGTGGCAAATGACTTGTCACATTCTTTCAATGTCCGGTTAAATAAATCCTGATCGCAAACGCCCCATGTATTGGCAAAAGTAATTTCGTCCTTCCTGAGGTCGTTCCGGTCAACAATTTAGTAGCCGTTTTTTGAGAAGTAATTGTTCATATTGTCAAAGTAGCCATATATAATATTTCTCATTGTTCTTTGATGTAACCTTGTTTTTGTGTTAAAAACTCTCTGCGATTGCGGAAAATGTAAAACCGGATTGCCTATATTTGTTTCCGTTTCAGACGTTTCTGTTTGAACTGAATCGAATCTATTATTAACTCATTTACAGCTAAATAAAATGTCTGAATTCACTTATCAAAAACCATTTCCAATTAAGAAAGATACCACGAAGTATCGTCTTTTAACCAAAAATTTTGTATCGACTGTTGAGTTTGATGGCCGCAAAATTCTTAAAGTTGCTCCTGAAGGACTTGAACTTTTAGCCAGAGAAGCTTTTACCGATGTCTCGTTTTATCTGCGGGCATCTCACCTCGAAAAACTGGCAAAAATACTACAAGATCCGGAAGCTACTGATAACGACCGTTTTGTAGCGCACACCATGTTGCTTAATCAGGTTGTTTCTGCTGAAGGCGAACTACCTACTTGTCAGGATACCGGTACCGCGATAGTTCTGGGTAAAAAAGGAGAGGACGTTTATACCGGAGTTAACGATGCCCAATATCTTTCGAAAGGTATTTTTGACACCTATCAGGATCGCAATTTACGCTATTCCCAGGTCGTTCCGCTAACCATGTTCGATGAGAAAAATACCGGTACCAACCTTCCGGCACAAATAGATATTTATGCTGAAAAAGGAAATGCCTACGAATTTCTGTTCATCACCAAAGGGGGAGGTTCAGCAAATAAAACCTATCTGTACCAGCAAACAAAATCGCTGCTGACCGAAGAAAACCTGATCAAATTTGTCAAGGAAAAGATTGGCGATTTGGGGACATCTGCCTGCCCTCCATATCATTTGGCGCTAGTAATTGGCGGAACTTCAGCCGAATCAACACTGGCGACCGTAAAAAAAGCTTCTGCCGGATATTTTGATCATTTGCCAACCGAAGGCAACGAAGGCGGTCAGGCTTTCCGCGATCTGGAATGGGAAAGCCGAATCGAGAAAATTTGTCAGGAAAGTGCTATTGGCGCTCAGTTTGGTGGCAAGTACTTTGTACATGATGTTAAAGTAGTGCGTTTGCCCCGTCACGCAGCTTCCTGCCCGGTTGGAATAGGAGTTAGTTGCAGCGCCGACCGAAATATCAAGGCGAAAATTACAGAAGACGGTATTTTTCTTGAAGAACTTGAAAAAAATCCGGCACGTTTCCTTCCTGAATCTGCACCACACATGCAACCTGCTGTTGATATTGATCTGGATCAGCCTTTGGAAGATATAATTAAAATATTATCAAAATATCCGATAAAAACCCGCCTGAACCTTTCAGGAACATTGATAGTTGCCCGCGATATGGCTCATGCCCGTCTGAAGGAAATGATGGATGCTGGTCAGCCAATGCCTGAATATTTCAAAAAATACCCGGTTTATTATGCAGGTCCGGCAAAAACGCCGAAGGGAATGGCTTCCGGAAGTTTCGGCCCTACCACTGCCGGGCGCATGGATCCGTATGTTGACTTCTTTATGAGTCTGGGCGGTTCAAAAATTATGGTGGCCAAAGGAAATCGCAGTCAGCAGGTAACTGATGCCTGCAAAAAACACGGCGGATTTTATCTCGGTTCCATTGGCGGACCAGCTGCAATACTGGCCAAACAAAGTATCAAATCGAGCGAAGTTATTGATATGGCAGAACTGGGCATGGAAGCCATCCGCAAAATCCGTGTTGAGAACTTCCCGGCTTTCATAATTGTGGATGACAAAGGAAATGACTTCTTTAAACAGTTGTAGGGGAAGAGAGAAACCGGAAGTCGGGAGGCCGAAATTTAGGCGTCCCTCAATATGAAAAATTAAAAAGCGTATAAGCGAACAACTTTGATTCCATGAAGCTCTGGGTTAAGCCCAGTATGGGCGAAATTAAATTCGCAATCAAAATTGTAGTTACATAAAAACTGAATGATAATTTTTAGTGAGCGGGTGGCTTGAAGTCACCCGCTCACTATTTGTAACGACAATGTTAATTGAACACAAAATGATCTGGACTGTTATTCAGGCAGTAAAAAAAATAGAACTAAATTATCAGGATGATCGAAGTTGAGAAGAAAAAGATAACCCGCGATGGCCTTCGCAATGCATTCAAATTATATAGGTATCTGAAACCCTTTCGGCGAGAATATGGGATTGGAATGTTTTTCCTGCTCGGATCGAGTCTGGCAAGCCTTGCTTTTCCGAAATTATTGGGTGAATTGGTCAATTCAGGAAATAAAGTAGCAACAGCCTACACTATTAATGAAATAGCGCTTTTGCTGGTAGTTGTATTGTTGGTACAATCGACATTTTCGTATTTCAGGATTGTATTATTTGTGAACGTGACTGAAAAAACCCTTGCATTTTTGCGTCAGGACACCTACAGCCATCTCATTAAACTGCCATTAAAATTCTTCGATCAGCGAAGGGTGGGAGAGTTGAACAGCCGTATCTCTGCCGATATTATCCTGCTTCAGGAAACACTGACAACCACGCTGGCCGAATTCATCCGGCAAATCATCATCATTATTGGAGGAATTGTTCTGCTTACCATCACCTCTCCGAAGCTGACTTTATTTATGCTGGCAGTTTTGCCCGGAATCATGATCCTTGCCCGTGTATTCGGTAAGTTTATCCGGAAGTTCTCGAAACAGGTTCAAAGCCAGGTGGCCGAATCGAACACCATTGTTGAAGAAACTTTGCAAGGCATTCAAAGTGTCAAATCATATACCAACGAATTTTTCGAAATTGATCGCTATCGCGTTAAAACAGAAGAAATTGCGCAAGTAGGAATTAAAAGCGGAAGGTACAAAGGCGCATTTTCTGCTTTCATCGTTTTTGGTTTATTTGGCGCTTTGGTAGCCGTTATCTGGAAAGGATCGGCCTTGCTCGCCACCGGAGAACTGATTGCCGGTGATTTGTTTTCGTTCGTAATTTATTCTGCTTTTGTTGGCGGAACCATTGGCGGATTAGCCTCCGTTTATACCAATATTCAGAAATTTATTGGCGCAACCGAAGATTTGTTTGCCATTTTTAACGAACCGGAAGAAGACATTCAGGAAATTACCGTTTTGGATCCAAAAGATGAATTGCATGGGCAGTTAAGCTTCCGGAACCTAACTTTTGCATATCCTTCGAGACCGGAACAAAATGTACTGCAGAATATTAATGTTGACATTTCGGCCAACCAGATGGTCGCTCTTGTTGGTGCCAGTGGCGCAGGTAAATCAACCATTGCAACGCTTTTACTTCGTTTGCACGATGCTACTTTGGGTGGTGTTCTGTTCGATGGAAAGGATAGCCGCGAATTTTCATTGTCTGCACTGCGTAGTCAAATCGCCCTAGTTCCTCAGGATATTTTGCTGTTTGGAGGCACTATCCGCGAAAATATTGCCTATGGGAAACAAGGCGCGACAGAAAGAGAAATTACTGAAGCTGCCCAAAAAGCAAATGCGATGGAATTTATCAGTCGTTTTCCAGAAAAATTTGAAACCATTGTTGGAGAGCGCGGCACACAACTTTCAGGAGGTCAGCGTCAGCGGATTGCAATTGCCCGCGCGGTGCTGAAAAATCCAAAAATATTGATCCTTGATGAAGCCACTTCGTCGCTCGACTCCGAATCGGAACGACTGGTACAGGATGCGCTCGAAAAATTAATGCAGGGACGTACTTCAGTTGTAATTGCACATCGCTTTTCGACCATCCGCAAAGCCGATCAGATTTTGGTACTCGAGCACGGCAAGTTAATTGAAAAGGGAACGCACGATGAATTAACGCAACTTCAAGACGGAATTTATCGTAATTTGAGCGAGTTGCAATTTAATCTGAACTAAAATGAATTTACCTGACCTGCAAAATAACAATATAGCTAGTTTTCTGAATAAAGCAGATATTGTGCGCGAAACGGCGGAACAAATAATGAAGGATTTTGGCATGTTTGGCATTGAAATCACCTTTTCCGGAAATGTAGAAAATGCCTATCACGAACTGCATGAACAGTTGATCAGTCAGATTTCTGTTTATCTCGACCGCGATTACAGCCGCCTGATGGCCGTTTTGTACCAGGTTGACATTACCGAACGCGAAATTGCCAAGGCTCATCAGGAATTGCCGCATTACAACGATTTGGAAGTGCTTGCGCATCAGGTCATCTTCCGAGATCTGAAAAAAGTGCTGTTCAGGAGGTACTATAAAGCTCAGGGCTAATTGTACAAATACCTCTTGATTTTCTGCGTGGCAGTCTTTTGAAAAGGTTCAGGATGAATCATTATTCCCTGCACCTGAGAGAATTTATTAACGTTTTGATTCACATATATTTGAAGCTCTTTCAGCAGTTCATTCATTTTCTGTTCGGCAATTTTCGAGCCTTTTTCAATCAGTTCATAATATTTGGGTTGCAGCTCTTCCATGTTCAGATATACCATTGCCGAACGGCAAACATCATGGTTGGTTTAACTTCAAGTAGAGCTGGCAGTAGAACCGATGGGGTAGGCTGTTTGCCAAGATAATAAACGCATGTTCCTTTCAGTAGTGGCATCACAAAACCCAGTGTGTTTTCATAGGTGTGCGTTTTCTTCCACTTTATACATCTTATTATAAATAGCGCCGGCATCATAAACAAACGGATTCACATCGTTTGTAATGAGCGCAAAATCTTCAATCCTGATCCGGTATTCCAAAGATTCAGGCTGAATCTGATCTATTTTTGAATTCAAAAGTACAAATCAAGCGCGAATAAACCTATTTTAGCGAAAAATTCAAATCAGCATGATTGGCCTCCGGTTTATTTTTATTTTTATTCTAATGAGTATGTTCTCCTGTGCATTTTCGCAGAATAAATATACACTTAGCGGGACCATTACCGATGCCGAAAGTGGCGAAGACCTTGCCGGAGCAGTGCTGTCGGTTCAAAATACCAGTTACAACACTATTTGTAATCCTTACGGTTTTTATTCTATCACCATTCCTGAAGGCAATTTTAGCATTGAGGTTCAATTTGTCGGCTATGAAAACCAGCTTTTAAAGGTAGATCTTCATTACAGTCATCTGATAAATTTCAGGATGAAGCCTGTAACTTACGAACTTGAGAACATTGAGGTTCGTGGCAAAGGATCTGACCACAATGTTACATCACTCGGAATGGGCAGCTTAAAGATAAATCCGAAGCAGACTGAAAATATTCCGGTTTTATTTGGCGAACGTGACCTGATAAAAACTATGCAGTTATTACCGGGAATAAAACAAGCCGGTGAGGGAAATGCCGGGTTTTATGTGCGCGGTGGCGGATTGGATCAAAACCTGATTTTGCTTGATGAAGCGCCGATTTACAATGCCTCTCACTTGCTGGGGTTTTTCTCGGTTTTTAATTCTGAAGCCATTCGTGATGCTGAATTGCTAAAAGGTTCTATTCCTGCCGAATATGGTGGTCGGGTCTCATCTGTGCTGGATATCAGGATGAAAGAAGGAAACATGAAGGATTACCATACTACCGGAAATGTGGGATTGATTTCATCGAACCTGAGTTTTGAAGGCCCTATAAAAGAAGATGTTAGTTCCTTTATGGTGAGTGCCCGCCGTACTTATGCCGATCTGTTCCTGAATTTTGCGCCTGACAAAGACCTTCGCGAAACTCAGTTGTATTTCTACGATCTGAACCTGAAAACCAATTTCAAACTGAATGAAACGAACAGGTTATTTATTTCCGGTTATTTGGGGCGTGATAAGTTTAGGATGGAAGATCAGTTCGGATTTGATTGGGGAAGCAAAACAGCGACAATCAGGCTCAATCATACTTTCAACGAAAAATTGTTTTCGAATAGTTCATTTATTTTCAGCAATTACTCCTACCAAATTGATTTGTCTGGAGATAACGATGTATTACTTGGTTCGGTCATTCAGGATTTTAATCTGAAACAGGACTTTAGCTGGTATTTAAATGCAAAAAACACCCTGAAATTCGGAGCGAACCTGATTTTTCATAAAATAGTTCCCGGCGAAGTTAAAGCTTCCCCCAGTAGTGTTTATGGTACACTTGCAGTAAGGCCACGTCGAGCTTTGGAAAGTGCATTCTATATATCAAATAGTCAGCAAGTTTCTGAACGCCTGAAGATTTATTATGGTTTGCGGCTTGCTTTGTTTTCGAATGTTGGCCCCGGCGATTTCTATAGTTTTGATAGTAACGGGAATTTCATAAAGACAAATAGTTACGATCAGTTTAAGTGGGTAAAAACGCAAGGCGGCCCCGAACCACGCCTGGCCCTGAATTATCTGATTGACTCTAATAGTGCAGTAAAAGCATCCTACAACCGGATTTATCAGTTCATTCATTTGTTATCGAATTCAACCTCTTCAACACCAACGGATGCTTGGCTACCGAGCAGCGACAATGTGAACCCGCAGATTTCTGATCAATGGTCGGTGGGATATTTTCGCAACAGCCATCGGAATGTGATTGAATCATCGGTGGAACTCTATTACAAGAATTTGCAAAACCAGATTGATTATCGGAACGGGGCTGATCTGGTTTTCAATTCAACAGTCGAAGCTGAATTGGTTTTCGGACGTGGCTGGGCATACGGAGCTGAATTTTTATTCAGGAAAAATGATGGAAAACTAACCGGTTGGTTCGGCTATACATGGGCAAAAACAATGCGGCAGTTCGACCTGATCAACCAGATTGACCAAAATAGCAAAGGCCTTCCATTTCCTGCCCGTCAGGATATGAGGCATGATATATCGGTGGTTGCAATGTATGATATTGCCAGAAAGCTAAAAATTTCTGCTACATGGGTGTATAATACCGGAAATGCTGTAACTTTCCCAAATGGCAAATATGAGGTTGATGGAAGGATTGTTGGTTATTACACGCAACGGAATGGTTACCGGATGCCTGATTATCACCGGCTCGACATTGGATTGACCTGGATTAGAAAACAAAGCGTAAAATTTGAATCGAGTTGGAATTTTTCGGTTTACAATGCCTACGGAAGAGAAAATGCCTATTTTATTTCCTTCAGGCAAAATAAGGAGGATCCGGAACAGACGGAAGCAGTACAGATTTCATTGTTTAAGATCATTCCTTCAGTAAGTTATAAATTTAAATTCTGAACATTGACAAATCGGATCACATATATTTCAGGTCTAATTTTGATCTTGTTTACTTTTTCCTCCTGCGAAAAAGTAATTGAGGTTGATTTGTCAGGCTCGAATGAAGCCATTGTAATTGAGGCAAATATGACCAATGACAAATTGCCTTTTACTGTGCTTATTTCAAAAACAGCTCCCTATTTTGGGTCAAAAACTAAAAATCCGGTTTCGGGGGCAATTGTAAGTGTAAGGGCCGAAAAAGGAAAATCAAAGAGTTTTGAAGAGATAGCACCCGGAATATATCAGCTAAAAGGTACACTTGCGTCTGTCGGTTTTTGGTATATTGTTGATGTTGAATATGATGGTGTTACCTATTCTGCCCGATCATATATGAATGAGGTCGTAACGATTGCCGATTTGGGCTTTTCGTATTTCGATGGGTTTGGATTTTTTGACAGTGGCTATAAAGTCAATACATATATCAGGGACCCTGCCAGCAAGGAAAATTATTACCGGCTGAAGTACTTTGTAAACGGAAAATCTACTGACGATCGGGGAGAAATCACACTTTATTCGGACCAGCTTTTTAACGGAAAAGATATTGGCCTGGGACAACGTTCAACCGTATTTCAGGAAACTGACACCTTAACCGTTGAATTGCAATCAATTGATAAGGCAGCCTACAATTATTTTTTAACACTTGAAAATATTTCAGGCAATACCATACAGCAATCAGCATCACCGGCCAACCCGATCAGTAACTTTAACAATGGTGCCCTTGGGTATTTCTCTGCTTACACTTACGATCGAAAAACGCTGATTGTCAAGGAATATTTAAAGAAATAGAAATCATTTACTTATGTAAATTTAAATGTCTGCCCCTGGGGAAGCATTTAAATATATTATGCATTTATCTTAGGCATAGTCCAGATCATCTTCGTCAAAATCCATTTTAAGGTTATCAAGATTTTCATCCGAAAAATCGTCATAAATAGATAATCTTCTTTTTGAGCTCTTGTCTTTCTGTAATTTGGGTGCTTTAATCATATCACCATCTGCTTTTAAAGGTATTCCACCTTTCTTTGTAATTTTCAGATTCTTGTTTGTTTTCATTGCAAAAAATCTAAATGTTTGATAATTAAGATTTTAAAAATTAATAAAAAGGGTTAATATTTGATTGTTAAACTATGAAAAAATAAATAAATATTCCAAATTTATTTGTTAAAAAAAATATTTATTTTTTTAGTAGTTACTGATAATGTGTTTATTCTGGTTTATTCTGGAAATTTATATTTTGGAATACAATAAAAAGAATTGTAAGTTTCCTGAATTAGTTATACCCAATAAAATAACCCTACATTCGTTTTATTCAATAAAACTGCAATGAAAACTTGTTTTACTTTTATTCTGATGTCATTTTTGGGATATACTTTTGGACAAAGTTATTCATCGGACAATAAAAAAGCAATCAAACTTTTTGAACAGGCCAAAATTGCATACGGAAGTAATTTGATCAGCAAATCCCTTTCATTTTTGGACGATGCAATTGGGTTGGATCCAAATTTTCTCGAACTATATCTTTTTAAATCAGATATTTATCAGGGAATGGATTCCGTTTATTTACAAATGAAATCGCTGGAGACAGCTATTCGAATAAACACTTCTAAATTCCCAAAATTATATTTCACCCTTGGAAATGCCTATTACCGGTCGGGATACTATCAAAAGGCTGTAGATTCCTATAATTATTACCTTAAAGTTGATGGTGAAAAAGGAAAATTTGTTGACAAAGCAAAGCAGAATATTCAAAAATGCGCCGGAGCTGTCAAATTATTAAAAGAGCCAGTTCCATTTGTATCAATTAATCTGGGGCCAAAGATCAATTCTGAAGATGACGAATATTGGCCAAGTATAACTGTTGATGGTAAAACAATCATTTTTACAAGGCTTGTAGGAGCAAGCGAGCCAATCGGTCAAAGGAAAATCCCAGTTCAGGAAGATTTCTATACTTCGCAATTAATTGACAATCAGTGGCAGCAAAGCGGACCTATCGCCTCCATCAATACAATTTACAATGAAGGAGCCCAATCCGTTTCAACCGATGGTAAATTGTTGTTTTTTACAGCCTGCACCAGAAATGACGGAATTGGAAGTTGTGATATCTATTTTTCCAAAAACAAAGCAGGTGCATGGTCAATTCCTCAAAATGCCGGAGAGCCTGTTAATACGTTATCCTGGGAATCACAGCCTTCCATTTCGGCCAATGGGGAATCGCTTTATTTTGTGAGTAGCCGGAATGGCGGAAAAGGAGGTATGGATATATGGAAATGTAATTTATTGGACTTTTCAGTAATGGGATTGCCTGTTTGGGGCCCCGCATTCAATCTGGGCGATTCTATTAATACCCCGGGGAACGAGATGTCTCCATTCATCCATTCCGACGGCAAAACTTTATATTTTGCTTCTGATCACTGGAAGGGTCTAGGTGGTTATGACATTTTTTACTGCCGGCTGAAAAATGATTCAGTTTGGACCAAACCACACAACATAGGCTACCCAATCAATTCGCATAAAGATGAGCAGGGATTGGTGGTTGATGCGGCTGGTAAAAATGCCTATTATTCATCTGACAGGCCAGGTTCAAAGGGAATGGATATTTATTCTTTTCAATTGCACAAAGAGGCCCGTCCAACTCCGGTTTCGTATATCAAAGGCAAAGTTACAGATGGCGGTTCCGGGCTTCCACTTTGTGCAAAAGTGGAATTGGTTGATCTGGGTAATGCGAAATCGGTAATAAACGGCGAGTCGTGCTGGGAAAAGGGCGAATTTTTAATGTGCCTGCCACTTGGCAAAGAGTATGCTTTCAATGTTTCAGCAGAAGGATATTTGTTTTTCTCAGAGAATTTTCAATTAAAGGAAAAAATGGAATTTATTGATCCGTATATTCTTGAAATTAAGCTAAAAAAGATAGAAATTGGTGGTTCAGTCGTTCTGCGGAATGTATTTTTTAATACCGGATCGTATGAATTGTTGCCAGAATCGAAGATTGAACTTAAGCGTTTGATTGATTTCCTGATTACCAATAAATCCCTTTACATTGAACTGGAAGGGCATACAGACAATGTGGGCAGCGAGGAGTTGAACCAGGTACTTTCAGGATCGAGGGCAAAAGTAGTTTATAAGTATCTTGTTGATCAGGGAATCGAAGAATCCAGAATGACATTTATAGGTTATGGGTATTCGCGGCCAATTAGCCCGAATGAAACGATTGAAGGAAGATCCCTAAATCGCAGAACAGAGTTTAAAATTACCAGAAAATAGTGATCCCGATAGTAGTTTGCGCTGCCTGTCCCGACTTTAATGCCACAAACAGTTTGTTCAGAAGCCTGAAAATTTCTTTGTGTTGATTGTCTATTGACTGAATTCCAACACTGTACTTTTCTTCCCATTCGTAACCAAGCATATCTATTCCGTTTTAAGTCGAAACAAACTGTTTATATTGAAATATTATCGCCTTATATCTGGAAATCAAGATTGTAAGGCAATGGCCCGTCAAGGTTGTAAGGTGTTGCCTGATAGACGTAATAGTTAAGCCAGTTCGAAATCAAGAGGTTGGAATGACCCCTCCACCGCATGACCGGTTCTTTATTCGGATCATTTTCAGGATAATAATTTGCTGGTATCTGTATGGGAAGGTTTTTCTTCACATCACGCTTGTATTCTGTGTCAAGGGTAAATCTCGAATATTCAGAATGCCCTGTAATAAAGAATTGACGGCCATTGTGGGTCATCACCATGTTAACTCCCGATTCGTCAGACTTTGATACAATTTTCAACTCGTTTACTTTTTCGATATCAGCTTCAAGCACCTCGGTATGACGCGAATGAGGCACATAATATTCATCATCAAATCCCCTGAAAATAGGCAATTTGTCATTCACATTCCGGTGTTTGAATACTCCAAACTTTTTTTCAGGAAGCAAATATTTCGGAACTCCGTAAAAATGGAACAAGCCAGCCTGTGCGGCCCAACAAATAAACAGCGAAGAAGTGACATGTTTTTTTGACCAATCGAATATCCCGGTAAGCTCTTTCCAATAGGTAACATCCTCAAATGGAAGCATTTCAACCGGCGCACCTGTAAAAATAATTCCATCGTAATTGTGGGATTTTAATTGATCGAAAGTCTTATAAAAAGCTTTCATGTGCACGTCGGATGTATTTTTTGACGCATGGCCTTTCATCCTTAGGAATTCAATTTCGATCTGGAGCGGCGTATTTGAGAGCAGTCGGATGAGATCGGTCTCAGTAGTTACTTTTATAGGCATCAGATTGACAATGATGATTTTTAACGGACGGATATCCTGTTGTGAGGCACGCGATTCGTCCATGATAAATATATTCTCCTTCTGAAGCAATTCAATTGCCGGCAATTGATCAGGAACATTAATAGGCATAATATCAATAGTTTAAATTGTAGTACCGGAACCTCAGATTAAAGCTGGGATTCCGGAATTAGTTTTGTAAAATTAACCAATTTGATTCAAGGCCTGATCAAAATCGGCAATAATATCTTCGATGTGTTCGAGGCCAACAGACACACGCAATGAGGAAGGGTAAACTCCTGCCGCGATCTGCGCACTTTCCGGCAATTGCGAGTGGGTAGTTGCCGATGGTTGTATAATCAGCGTTTTGGCATCGCCCACGTTAGCCAAATGGCTAACAAGTTTAAGGCTATCAACCACTTTAATAGCACTTTCCTTGTCACCTTTCACGTCAAAAGAAAGAACACCGCCTGCACCATTCGGTAAATATTTCTTTGCCAGCTTGTAGGATAGGTTTCCTTCCAATCCCGGATAATTTACAGAAGCTACTTTCGGATGTTTTTCGAGCCATTTTGCCAAAGCAAGCGTGTTCTGAATGTGGCGTTCCATACGCAGCGATAAGGTTTCGAGGCCCTGGAGCAATAAAAACGAATTAAACGGGCTTTGTGAAGGGCCAATATCGCGCAAACCTTCGACCCGTGCTTTGATGATAAAAGCAATGTTGCCGAACGGTCCGTCAAAATTGAAAATATCCCAGTATTTTAAGCCGTGATAACCTTCCGAGGGTTCAGTAAATCCTGGAAATTTACCATTGCCCCAATTGAAATTTCCGCCATCTACGATCACTCCGCCAATGCTGGTTCCATGGCCGCCAATCCATTTGGTGGCCGATTCGACCACGATGTTTGCCCCATGATCGATAGGACGGAAGAGAAAACCTGCAGCACCAAAAGTATTGTCAACAATAAACGGTATGTCATATTTCTTGGCCAATGCACTGAAAGCTTCAAAATCGGGAATAACATAACCAGGGTTTCCTATCGTTTCAAGATAAATGGCTTTTGTTTTTTCATCAATCAGCTTTTCAAATGCTTCAACTGTCAGGTTTTCAGCCAATCGGGCTTCAATACCAAGTTTTTTGAA
>JANONW010000134.1:0-7116 GCA_031421065.1 Prolixibacteraceae bacterium | reverse complement strand
TAACTCAAAAGTATTAAGGGTTATGAGACTAACATCTTATCTCGTGTTATTAACTATTTTCCAGGCTGTTGCCGGGAATTCCTACTCGCAAAACACCCGGCTTAGCTTCAAAATGAACGATGCCAAGGTTAAGGAAGTGTTAAACGTTATTGAGGAAAAGAGCGAATTCTATTTTCTGTTCAACAGTAAACTGGTAGATGTTGAAAGAAGAGTTGACATCAATGTTTCCAACCAGCAAGTTGACAAAATCCTGACCAATCTGTTTGCAGGATTTAACGTTGGTCACACAGTAATTGACCGTCAGATCATTATTCAGCCTACGGAAGTTGTGACAGAAATCATTTCGATGCAACAACGCATGGTATCAGGAGTTGTAAAGGATGAAAACGGCGAACCTGTTCCGGGAACAAGCGTTGTTGTTAAGGGTACCACACGTGGTGTAATGACTGGCATCGATGGAAAGTTTCAACTTGGACTGACTGATGGTGACAAAGTTCTTGTGTTTTCGTTCGTTGGAATGAAATCGCAGGAAGTGACTATTGGCGATCAGCGCACCATCAATGTTACATTGGCACAGGAAAGCTTTGGTATTGAAGAAGTAGTTGCCATTGGTTATGGTGTTCAACGGAAAGTAACTTCAACCGGTTCTATAGTAAGTACCAAAGGTGAAGAATTACTCAAATCACCCAGTACTAATTTAACTAATAATCTCATTGGCCGTCTGCCTGGCCTTACAGCTGTTACAAGAAGCGGTGAACCTGGTAATGACGGTGCTACTTTACGTATTCGTGGTTCGAATACCTTAGGTGACAATAGTCCACTAATAGTCGTTGACGGTGTTGCAAACCGTGGAATGGAACGTCTAAACTCAAGTGATATTGAAAGTATTACCATTCTAAAAGATGCTTCTGCTGCTATTTATGGTTCTCAAGCTGCAAATGGTGTTGTACTTATTACAACCAAACGTGGAAGCATCGGAAAACCCAAAATTACAGCAACCATGAATTCAGGTGTCACCCAACCTACCAAGATACCTGAAATGGCCGATGCGGCCCAATATTCTTCCATGTTGAATGAAATTGCTTTTTATTCAAACCCGTCAGGTGGCCGTAACCAGAAGTATTCAGCTGATGATCTTAAGAAATACAGCGATGGGTCAGATCCATGGGGCCACCCCAATACCGATTGGTTTGGTGAAGTATTTAAGCCATGGTCAAGCCAAAATCAACAAAATGTTTCTATTTCAGGTGGAACTGAAAATATGAAATATTTTCTTTCATTGGGTGCCAGGTACGCAGACGGGATATACAAAAACAGTGCTACCAATTATAAACAATACGATTTCCGTACGAACATCGATGGAAAGGTGAATAAATACATCGATATTGCTTTTGATGTTGCCGGAAGACAAGAGGTGAGAAATTACCCAACCCGTTCTGCCGGTTCTATTTTCCGTATGCTGATGCGCGGGAAACCCAATTTGCCTGCCTATTGGCCCGATGGGACACCCGGGCCTGATATTGAATATGGCGATAACCCTGCTGTTACCACAACTGCTGCTACCGGTTACGACTTAGACAAAAGGTATGTACTTGAAAGTAATTTACGCACTGTTGTAGATATTCCCTGGGTTAGCGGCTTATCTGTAACTGCGAATGCCTCTGTTGATAAAAATTTCCTATTCCATAAAAGATTCGAAACCCCTTGGTATCTTTACACTTGGGATGGCGGTGCCGACCATAAAGTTACAAAAGGCAAAAGAGGGTTGGATGCGCCACAGTTATCACAAGATATGGCCGATGAACAAAGAATTGCCATAAATGCTTATGCTGCTTACGAAAGGAAATTTGCTACGATACACAATGTCAAAGTCATGGCAGGTATCGAAAGGAGAAATGGTATGAGAGATATTTTCAGTGCTTTCCGTAAAAATTACATTTCGGCCGCTGTTGATCAGTTATTTGCTGGTGCTACCGACCAATATATGTCCAACAGCGGATCGGCGAGTCAGAATGCCTACGCGAGTTATTTTGGCCGTGTTAATTATGACCTGAGCCAAAAGTATATGGCCGAATTTGTATGGAGATACGACGGTTCCTACAAATTTCCTACCGACAAGCGATTTGGATTCTTTCCCGGCATTTCTGCAGGATGGCGTATTTCAGAAGAAAATTTCTGGAAAGATAATGTTGCTATTGTTGAAGACTTCAAAATTCGCGGATCGTGGGGACAAACCGGAAATGACCGTATTGCTGAATATCAATATCTGGCTACCTACGGTTTTAATGCTAACAGAACTTATGTATTTGGAGGAGTGGATAATAAGCTTTTAACTGAAACAAAAATACCTAATCCGGATGTAACCTGGGAAGTAGCCAATCAGGCCAATATTGGATTTGATGCCCTTTTACTGGATAATAAATTATCTGTTTCTGCTGATTATTTCAATAACATCCGTTCTCAAATTTTGATTAACCAGAATGCATCTGTACCTGCTACTTCTGGTTTAGTTGGCATGTTACCTCCTGTAAATATTGGTAAGGTTCAGAACAGAGGTTTTGAAGCAGCAATTGGATACAGTGACAAGGCAGGCGATCTTGAATATAGCGTATCTGTAAATGGTAGCTATTCAAAGAATAAAATTGTTTTCTGGGATGAAACGCCAGGAATTCCTGATTATCAGCAATCAACCGGCAGGACGATGGGTTCGGCATTGTATTACGAAGCAATCGGTATTTTTAAAGATCAGGCAGCAGTGGATGCATATCCTCATTGGGCCAATGCCAGGCCAGGAGATGTTATTTTTAAAGATGTAAATGATGACAAAAAAATCGACGGATTAGACCGGGTAATGAACGAAAAGAATAATATGCCCAGGTTTATTGGAGGTTTAAGCATTAACCTGAAATATAAAGGATTTGATCTAAGCATGCTTGTTCAGGGCGCAACGGGTTCTATGCAATACGTTTCGGCTGAATCGGGCGAAATTGGTAACTATTACAAACTGTATGCTGATAACCGCTGGACTCCTGAGAATACCAATACTTCTTATCCAAGGGCCTGGAACCGAGATCAGGAATACTGGAGAAGCCAGGGTAATACTTTTTGGCTTCAAAACATGAATTATGTCCGTTTAAAAAACTTTGAACTTGGGTATAGTTTGCCATCTAATTTAAATAATTTATTAGGTATTGATGGCCTGCGCATTTATGCCAACGGTCTTAACCTGCTGACCTTGAGTAAACAGAATCTTATTGATCCTGAACAACAGGCGGGAACAGATTATCCTCTTCAGAGAGTTGTTAACGGTGGTATAACATTAACATTCTAAAATTATAAACAATGAAAAAAACATTCAATATATTGATCATTGTATCAATGATCGTAATGCTCTTCTCCTGCAAAAACCAGGATGAATTTTTGGATAAGAAACCATTGGGTGACTATTCCGAGGATGTGGTATGGAGCGATCCGGCCCTTGTCGAAACTTTTGTGAACAGCATGTACCGAAATGCCTTGGGTTTCCCATTCGCTATTGTACGCCTTTCTGATGTGTCAGACGAATCTCATTTTACTCCTGATTGGGGGATAACTGATTTTAACAAATCATTAATGACCTCCGATGGGCTGATGGGCTGGAGTACAGATTGGGGTAACGGCGACCCAACTGCCCATACGCTTCATTACCGCTGGGCACCTTTGTATTCAAATGTTCGCCGTACCAACATTTTCTTTTCGAAAATTAAAGCTGTAACAGGCGACAAAGCTGTGATCGATAATTTGAAAGGACAAGCCTATTTTTTGCGTGCATGGACTTATTTCTATTTGACCAACCTTTATGGTGGTGTTCCGATTATTACCAAAGTTTATGGACTAACAGATGAATTTAATGTTCCACGCGATAGCTACGAAAACTGTATCAAGTTTATTGTGGGACAGATCGATTCTGCAGCGATGAATCTTCCGGATGCTTATGCAACAAATGGCCGTATTACTAAAGGTGCAGCATTGGCATTTAAAGCCAGGGTATTACTTTATGCTGCAAGCGATTTGCATAATTCGGCAAAAAACAGTGTTGTTACAAATGGATTTTCAAAGCCTGAATTGTTAGGTTATACTGGTGGTGATGCAGCAGCTCGGTGGACTGCCGCTAAAAATGCCGCCAAAGCTGTAATTGACTTGGGTAAATACAAATTATACAAACCAACTCCTGCTGCAACTGATTCTGTAGCCCAGAATTTTGTTGAATTGTTTACCTCAAAAGGAACTGATGAAGACATCTTATTGCAATTTTTCACCGCTAAAACGGATGAAAGCTGGTCAGGATATAATCCTGCCTTGTATAGCGGCCCCAATGGTTACCATAACTGGGGAAATAACACTCCGCTTGGCGATTTGGTTGATGATTATGAAATGAAGGATGGAAGCAAATTTGACTGGAACAATGCCAAACACAAAGCTAATCCATATTTAAAACGTGATGCCCGTTTATATGCCACCATTCTGTATGAAGGCGTACAATGGAGAAAACGTCCGGATGATGCATTAATGATTGATCCATTCAGCAAAATTCAGGTTGGTTATGTATATGACCAGTCAGGTAAAATGATTAAGGCTGGTTTAGATACCCGCTCAGGTCCAATCGAAGATTGGAATGGTGGAAAAACCGGATATTATGTGAGAAAATGGGTGGATACTTCTGTTGATCCTCAGTATGTAAAACAGGATGTTCCCTTTAAGCACCTCAGATATGGAGAAGTTCTGTTAAACTATGCCGAAGCTTGTATCGAACTGGGGCAGGATGCTGAAGCCCGCACATACATTAATATGATACGTACCCGTGCTGGTCAACCCGCCTTATCAGCCGCAATAACCGGTAATGCATTACGTTTGGCCTATCGTAAGGAGCGTCGTGTTGAAATGGCTTATGAAGACCAACGTTTCTGGGATGTTCGCCGTTGGTTGATTGCACCGGAAGCCTATAAACAGACTTCTGCCGTAGATGTGCGTTATGTTACAACAGAAGTGTCAGTTCCCGCTTATAGAAGACCTGATGGCACTACTTATGGTGCAGCGATTTTTTCGAAAAAAGACACTCCCGGCGATTCCAGGGCATGGAACAACAAAGGCTATTTCTTCCCTATTATGCGCGATGAGATGAACAAAAATGATATGCTGGTTCAGAACCCTGGATACTAATCAATCCATTCTATACAAATATATAAAAACGGCTGCCCGATGGGTGGCCGTTTTTTTTGAGAGCGATGTCAGGTAAAATTTTATCAACTAATTGATTATATTTCGGAAACCTTTAAACTCAAACCCATGAACCGAAAAACAATTCTTTATTCCGGAATACTGATTGTATATTCCTCACTTGCTATTTATTCCTGTAAGCCCAAAACCTCCGGCTGGCCACAGTTCAGAGGGCCTGAAAACAACATGGTTGCCACCGGAACCGACTATCCAACCGAATGGAACGACAGCCTTAATGTGCTGTGGTCGGCTGATTTGACCGGAACAGGCTGGTCATCGCCAATTATATACGGTGATCAGATTTTTATTGCTTCGGCATTTCAGGAAAAAGCTGCTCCTGTTGTGACAAAACCGGCACAGCCAACTCCACCGCCACCGGCTTCAGGATCAAATCCTGGCGTCCAACAAGGCCCGCCGCCACCACCACCCGCCGAAGACAGCACTTATTTACAGGAAGTTTACCGTTGGGAACTAAGCTGTTTCGACCTGAAAACGGGAAAGGAACTTTGGAAACAGGTCGCATATACCGGAAACCCACGGATTAAAAAACATGCCGGAAGTACTTATGCCTGCGAAACTCCTGTTACCGATGGCAAACGGGTTTACGCATATTTTGGAATGACCGGGGTTTACTGCTATGATTTAAGCGGCAAGCTGATTTGGCAGAAAGATCTCGGCTCTTTCAAAACGCTAAATGGGTGGGGCACAGGTTCGTCGCCTGTTATTTATAAGGATCTTTTGTATGTTCAGGTCGACAACGAGGAACGGTCGTTCATGGTAGCCCTTGATGCTGCAACCGGCAATGAAAAATGGAGGGTTGACCGGGACGAAAAAACCAATTACAGTACTCCTGTAATCTGGAAAAACAAGGTCAGGACAGAGCTGGTTACTACCGGAAAAACTGCCCGTTCTTACGATCCGGCAACCGGAAAACTGGTTTGGGAACTGAAAATGGAAGGTGAAATGTCAATTCCTTCACCGGTTTATGACGACCAGCATATTTATTTGGGCAATTCCGGTGGGCGCGATAAGCCCGGATTTCTCTATTCCATTAAGGCGGGTGCTGAGGGCGATATTACCCCGGCCGACAGTGGATTGGTCAGTAGTGGTGTGGAGTGGACTGTCAGGGATGCAGGTCTTGCCAATCCTTCGCCACTGTTATCCAATGGGCTTCTGTACCTGTTAAGCGGAAGAGGTGGCGAACTCAGGTGTTTGGATGCCACTACCGGAGAACTGGTATATTTGGAAAAAATGGAAAAAGTTGCGGCTTGCTGGGCTTCACCCTGGATAGCAGGTGACCGGATCTATTTCTACGACGAAAGGGGCGTAACACAAGTTGTTCAGGCAGGCAAAGAGTTTAAAGTACTGTCGCAAAATAAGCTGGACGATAAGTTCTGGGCTTCGGTGGCTATTACTGAAGATGCTTACCTGTTTAAGGGAGTCAAAAAGTTGTATTGTGTGAAAAAATAAAACTTTTTTACAAGGCAAATAAACTAATGTTCGGATCCGTTGAGAAAATTAATACTACCTGTAAAACGAGTAGTACCAGAAGGTATTCTTAAATTTATTTCGCAAGGCAGGCTCTGCAGTTTGAAGGTTATTGCCATTGGCTTGAAAGGTCTGAAGAAACTGCGTCCATCTGGTTTCAGTTTGAGGATCAATTGAAAGTCTTCTTAAAACAGGTAAAGGTTTCTTGTTTAAGGTATTATATACAACTGCTGCTTCCCCTATATGCACTGGTATTTTTTTAAATCCAAGACTTTCAAGTTGTGGAAGAAAAGCAGTTATATGCTGATAATCCTTCTTCAATAAACGAAATGCCATTTTATATTCGAAAGCATTTCTGTTCAAAGAATCAGT
>JANONW010000133.1:0-4386 GCA_031421065.1 Prolixibacteraceae bacterium | reverse complement strand
TGGTAAAAAAGGAGCTCTTTTTCTGGCCCATGGGGTTTTTTGTTCGTAAAATGGGTGGCTTACCAATCGATCGCACAAAAGGTGCAAATGTAATCAGGCAAACGATTCAACTTTTTAACGAACGAGAGCACATGCATCGTAAGCATTCGCTGAACCCCGTATTTTAAATCTTATTGCTGGTCTTTAGGTTTGTTGGTTTAATTTTAAAGAGAAACGACATGTTAGACAATAAAAAATTCCGTGCCATTTATGACGAGTTCCTGTGTTCGGGACTGACCATACGTGATTATTGTGCAAACCAGCATATCAATGAGGCTAAGTTCTATTACTGGCAAAACAAGATGAAAAGGCAACTGCCGCCCAAGCGGGGATTTGTTCCGGTGGTTTTTGAAAATGGACAACACCACCAGTCAAACCAGGTTCCGTTACGGAACAACCAGGAAGCCTTTTCAAGAAATCAGGGTGCCCTGCCCCCGGCCATTTCGTGCGAGATAATTTATCCCAACGGGGTGAGTGTAAAACTGAACAGTTTCCCGGATGTACAGGTGTTGCAATCGTTGTTACTATTAACCTGCCGGTAGGATGTTCAGCCTCACATCATCGATGAAGTATTACCTGTACTCGTATCCTACCGATATGCGCCGGGGCTTTTACACCCTCAGCGGCATGGTGACCAACCTGATGGGAAGAAACGTACAGGATGGGGATGTGTACATTTTTATAAACCGCCCGTGTACCAGCATGAAAATCCTGCACATGGAATGCGGGGGACTTGTGATTTATCATATGAAACTGGAATCGGGCACTTTTAAACTGCCTGTTTTTGACCAAAGCACCAATACGTTCCAAACCAGTTGGCATGATTTGATGATGATGGCACAGGGTGTTTCTGCCCAAGGGAAGGTGAACAAAAAAAGATGGAAAAAATCTTCATAATAGCCCGTAATATCTTGCCTTTTGTTTGGCTATCCGATTGATATTTAGTATCTTCGAGCCATTCAAAGCAGAAAAAAATGACAGTTGAAGAAGAGCTTTTTTTACACCAAATCCTGGAAGGCCGCGACCAGCTTTTCAGGGAAACATCCAAGCTGAAAAGCCAGCTTTCCGGTTATCAAAACTTTGAATCAGAAAGGGCCTCTTACGAAAAACTGCTCATCGAAAAGGACCAAACCATCAACAAGCTGAAACAGCAGATCGAGATGCTCCAGCGAAGGATTTGGGGCAAATCCAGTGAGCGGTACATCAACGAAGACCCACAGCAACGCAGGCTCGATTTTGAAGGCTTAGACCTGCTCCCCGAAGAAAAAGAACTGGCCACCAGCGCCAAAGAGGAAATAGAAAAGTACAAGACCATCCGTATCAAAGTACAAGAAAAAAGCCGCCCGGTACGCAAACCGCTGCCGGAAAGCCTTCCAAGGGAAGAATGCCATATTTATCCTGAAAATATCAATCCTGAAAACTGGACAGAACTTGAACCGGAGATTACAGAAGTGTTGGAACGTGACCCTGCCCGCTGGTATGTGCGCCGGATTATCCGCCACAAATACGTGCTGAGGAACAAGAGGCTGGATGTTGAAAAGCAAATCATCACAGCCCCGATGCCCCTGCTCCCCATTGCCAAAAGCTACGCTGGGGCAACCTTGCTGGCCGATATTATGATTGACAAATATGTGAACCACCTCCCTTTTTATCGCCAAATTCAGATGTTTAAGCAGCAAGGCATATCTATCGCCCCGGCAACCATTAATGGCTGGTTCCGCGATGTAGCCGACCTGATGAGGCCTGCTTATTACAGGTTAAAGGAACTGGTTTTGAGTTCGGGCTATATACAGAGCGATGAAACCACCATCCCGATTATAAACAACGAGAAACACAAAACAATAAACGGGTACATCTGGATGATCAGGGCAGTAACCGAAGACTTGGTTTTTTTCCATTACGATCATGGTTCCCGGGCACAAAAAGTGGCCTTGCAATTATTCAAAGATTACCAGGGGGTAATCCAGAGCGATGGTTACGCTGTTTACGACATTTACGAAAACAAAAAGGGGGTACTTCCTATTGGGTGCTGGGCGCACGCACGCCGTAAATTTGAAGAAGCTTTGAAGGAAGACAACGCCCGGGCTTCGTATGCCCTGGACCAAATCGGCCTGCTTTACGAGGTGGAAAGGCGTGCCGATAAAGAAAACCTGTCAGATGAAGAGCGTTCAGAACTGCGTTCCCGGCTGTCTTACCCCATCATGGTAGCTTTCGAGAAATGGATACTCAGTGTATATCCCAAAGTCCTGCCCAAAGGACGTATCGGGAAAGCCCTCCGCTACACATACAACATTTACCACAAACTGACACGCTATCACATGGATGGCAGGTTGAAGATAGACAACAACCTGGGTGAAAATGCGATAAGGCCCATCGCACTGGGCCGCAAGAACTGGTTGTTCTGCGGTAACCATGAAGCAGCAGAAAATGCCGCAATCATGTATTCTATGCTCGGCTGTTGCAAGGCAAAAGGGGTGAACTTCCGTGAATGGCTGGTCTTCTTCCTCACAAATATCCATAAATACGATGACGATTACAGTAAAGACCTGGCCGAACTGCTCCCTCAAAACTTTAAACTGCAAACTCAAAATAGTAAAAGCACCCTCCCTTGAGCCTCTCAAAGTTCTCCGAACATTTTAGAGAAACTCTCAAAGCAGCATTCCGATTTTATAGGAAACAAGCCGGAGTTTACCGAATGCTTACGCCGAAAACTGGATCATCAATAAGCCTACAAATATTACATACATTATCCGTTTTAAAATTAAGGTCGTCCCTTTTTTTCTTTTTAATGTTTTCATGTTTTTTGTTTTAATGAAATGTAAATAATTACGATTGTTTTATATAATCTGAAATCAATACTTATTTTGTTTCCACAATTACGTATTTAGTCAGCTTCCAGAATTCCTGCGGATTTTCTATTTCGAGATAAGCAATTTTATCATTTTCCTCAACCAAAGTATATGAATTTACCGGGTGCTCCGAAATCAGTTTTACTTTCTTTGAGTTAAGTGGAAATTGGATTGTATTCCTGATATCAAGTTTTGTAAAATAGTCTTGATTCAGATCATCGCGAATTACAATGTTTTTACCAATTCCCAAAAATCCACCTTTTCGCGACAGAACTCCATTTTTAATAAGCTGTTCATGCGTTCCAACTGCCACATAGGCTTTATTAATTTCAATTTCATTTTCTGTAATAATTTGCGATTTATCGGCAATAACCTTAGTTTTTGATAAAAGGCTGTCTTCTTTTTCAGCAATATCAGTTTGAAGGCTCGCAAGTTGAGAATCCATTTCACTGATTTTATAATCTCGCTGTTCAATTTCAGCTCTCAATAGTTGAATACTGTTGTCCTGTTCCTCAATACTTTTGTTAAGCAGGGCAATTTTATTTCTGAATGATTTGATTTCAAAACCCGAATTTTTCAGTTTTTTATCAAGTTCTTCTATTTTTTTACTGCTTTCTTCAAGCATTTCATTCATCAGTTTGATGTTGGCAACCAGCATTTCCTTTTGGTTTTCCTGCCCCTCTTGTGGTTTTAAAACCATCTGTTCCCTTTTATTACGCACAAAGGTTAGGTTTTCTTCAATTTGTTCGAATGTGTTTGTCATTTCGTTTACCAATGAATCACGTAATTCATTGGTTTCGTTCAAGGTTACATTTTGCTTGTTCAAGGCATCAATTTGCGATGTTTTGTTTAGAATAATAATCCCAGCAATTACAACAACGAGTATCAGTAACATTGCTGTAATACCGGTCAAAATTGTTTTTCTATCAGTTTCCATAACTTTTTCTTTTAATTTAAATTTTAAAATATTCTGTTTGCGGTAACAGGTAGGCCAAATTACGTACCATGTAATTAATTAATCTTAACTATCTGTATTTATTTGACTTACGAAATTGTGGAAATTGAAATTTGATATCAGTTTGATTGGAAATTATCAAATTGGTAATTTTTGGGGCAATTTTAAACCAAATATTTTAGCCTCAGATTCACAGATTGAGAACTTTTAAATTCTACAATATTTTGCAGAGGCAGTAAAATAACGTTATGATTACCCGCACAAATCGTTATAGAATCATAAAAAACTGTCATTGGTGCGCCATAGGAGGAGAAATCTTTATGAAACAAAAAGCACGTCTGATTTAATTTTCGTTTTCTTCTTTTAGCATCCGGTAAATGGTGGCTACTCCAATGTCCAGTTTATCTGCCACCTGTTTAATGTTGTTGTTGTATTTTTCAAGATATCTTTTTACAACCCTCACATTATATTCCCTAAGGCTTAATTCTTTATCGATGGTTTCTTCTATTAAAGCATTATTTCCAAGTAATATATCTTCGCTGG
>JANONW010000132.1:0-6678 GCA_031421065.1 Prolixibacteraceae bacterium | reverse complement strand
TAACTCAAAAGTATTAAGGGTTATGAGACTAACATCTTATCTCGTGTTATTAACTATTTTCCAGGCTGTTGCCGGGAATTCCTACTCGCAAAACACCCGGCTTAGCTTCAAAATGAACGATGCCAAGGTTAAGGAAGTGTTTGACCGTCAGATCATTATTCAGCCTACGGAAGTTGTGACAGAAAGTAGTTTGGCACAACAACAAGTCAAAGTTACCGGAAAAATCACCGACTCTTCAAACAACGAAGGCATTCCGGGTGTAAACGTAGTTGTGAAAGGCACTACTACTGGCACCGTTACAGACGTTAATGGAAATTACTCTATCGATGTTTCGGATCGAAATACCACTTTGGTTTTTTCATTCATTGGATACAAATTTCAGGAAATTGTTGTCAACGAAAAAACCGTAATAAATGTTGGTCTTGTATCATCAATGACCGACATAGACGAAGTGGTTGTGGTGGGTTACGGTATTCAGAAACGTGCCAATGTTGTTGGTGCCGTAGCATCCGTAAGTGGTGAAAAACTTCTGACAATTCCTGCTATGAACGTTTCCAATGCAATTTCCGGCCTTATACCGGGGGTGACAGTTATTCAGCAAACCGGTGAACCGGGAAATTTGAACCCCCGCATTATGGTTCGTGGAAGGACTACGGTTAGTGGTGAAACCGCGCCACTTGTTGTAATTGATGGGGTACCTGGCCGTTCGATGGGTGAAATTGACCCTAACGATATTGAAAGTCTTTCCGTTTTGAAAGATGCTTCGGCGGCAATTTACGGGGCACAAGCCGCAAATGGGGTAATCCTTATCCAAACAAAATCGGGAAGGGAAGGCAAGCCCCGTTTGAATTATCAGTTTTATGAAGGCGTAATGACTCCCACATTGCTTCCTGAAGTTACCAATGCTTCCGAATATGCGACTATGCTTTCAGAATACCAGGTTGCACAGGGTAAAGCCCGCAGGTATTCGGATAAGGATATCGAGCTCTTCGGCAACGGGAAAGACCCATGGGAACATCCCAATACCGACTGGTATGGCGACCTGATCAAAAAATGGACCACAACAACCAGGCACAACGTTACCCTCGACGGTGGCGCCGGAGGGATGAAATATTATGTTTCTTTCGGGTATAAAACTGACGATGCATTTTATAAAGCATCATCGACCAAATACAAACAATACAATGTAAGGACTAAACTGGAAATGCCAATTAACGATTGGTTAAAAACCGGAATTGAGTTGGCAGGTTTCTTAAACAACAGGATTTATCCGTACAAAAGTGCTGACGCAATTGTTGGGCAATCAACCCGTCTGGTTCCTACCAACTGGTCGTTCTGGCCAACCGGCGAACCAGGCCCGGACATTGAGTATGGTGATAACCCGGTTGAAACTTCCACTTTTAGTGCCGGGAAAAATGACCAGAAAACATACAGGTTGTTAAGCACTTTTAATGCAACAATTACAGTCCCATTTATCAAAGGGCTTTCATTTACCGGAAGTTACAGCTACGACCTCTCAAACAATTATAACAAGGAATTCTATCAGCCGTGGACATTATACTATCCAGACTGGGCCAAAGCGACCAGGGGGGCAGACGGATTTATCACTAAAATGCCTTTAGTTCCAACTTTGAGGGGTCTTTCATCTGCTGAAAACCATGAAAGGTCTAATCGTACCATCAACCAAACCACTATGATCAATGCCAATTATTTTAAATCATTTGGCGACCATAATATTTCGTTATTTGGTGGTTTTGAACAGTACCAGAGCGACTGGAACGAATTTTACGGATATCGTAAACACTATATTTCATCGATAATCCAGACCATGAATGCAGGTAACTCAACAGACCAGAACATTACAGGGTCTGCTTCAATTTATGCCCGTAAATCGTGGATTGGGCGTGCCACATACGACTATAAAGGGAAATATCTTGCTGAAGTAGTTTTCCGCGCTGACGGTTCGCTTAAATTTCCTGAATCGAAACGTTGGGGTTATTTCCCCGCATTATTGTTGGGATGGCGTGCTTCAGAAGAAATTTTCTGGAAAAACAACTTACCGTTTATCGATTATTTTAAACTTAGGGCTTCCTTCGGTATGATGGGTATGGATCCGGGAAGTGCTTTTCAATTTATGGATAGATACGGTATTAGTTCAGGTATGGTTTTTGGGACCAGTGGCGCAATACAGACTGTAGTTGGCCCGCCTACCATTGCCAATCCTAATATTACATGGGAAACACAGAAAACCTATAACGTTGGGTTCGATTCAAAATTCATGAATGACCTTTTTCATCTGAATACAGAATTTTTCTATAACAAAAGGGAGGATATCCTTGTAACCAAAGATGCTTCAGTTCCCAACTTTACAGGTTTGTCGCTACCACAGGAAAACCTTGGTATTGTAGATAACCGGGGATTTGAACTTGACGGGGGTGTACATAAAGCCATAAACAAAGATTTGCGCATTGATATAACTGCAAATTTCAGTTATAGCCGTAATGAAATTGTTAAAATGGACGAACCTAAAAAGGCGCAACCATGGCAACAGCTTACCGGACATTCTTTTGGTGCATGGTTAATGTACGATGCAATTGGAATTTTCAAAGACCAGGCACAGGTTGATGCTACCCCTGCAAAAGTTGCCGGCACAAAACCGGGCGATGTAATTTTCAGGGATGTATCGGGTGACGGACAAATTACCGGTGATGACCGGATTTTGTTCGACAAGGTTAATGCTCCCGAAACTTTTTATGGTGGCAATATAACCGTGGGATATAAATCATTCACTTTATCTGTACAGGTTCAAGGCCAGGGCGAATTCCTAAAAAACAGCCAATATGACAACCGACGCGGAGAAGCCGGGAACTACTACAAATGGCAATTTGACAACCGCTGGACACCTACCAACACGGTAACCAACATTGCAAGGGCCTATAACCGCGATGACCTTTACTGGTCGCCCGATGTTCATATGAGCGATTACTGGCTCGAGAATACAGCTTATGCCCGTTTGAAAAATGTAGTTCTGAACTATGCAATTCCACCTAAATACTACTCAAAAATTGGTATTGCACGAGCCAGTGTTTACTTTACAGGCAACAACCTGGCATTGATCTATTCCGCTACAAAAAAATGGGATCCGGAAACCAACAACCCGGGTGTATATCCTACCATGAAAACATTTGCCGTTGGCGCTAATATTACTTTCTAATAAATTTTATAACTTATAAACAGTTAGGATATGAAAAAAATACTTTTTAATATATCAGTAATCGCAATTCTTCTGATTGTGGCATCCTGCCAGGAAGATGTCCTTGACAAGAAGGCAGTTGATACGTTTAATGAACAACTTGTATTTTCAGATATCAATGTTGTGAATGCTTATCTGGGAAAATGTTACGACAGGATGGGTGGACCTACCGATAACGGCATCCTAGGTGCCCGCGAAGACTTACTAGCTTCAGGAACAGACCAGCTCCTTGGTATCCACCGCCCGGCAAACTATGTAATGATTAAAGGGACTATGAGCCCTGACCAACTTGGATATTTTGCAAATAACGGCCTGGGGGGGTTTTTACGGTGGAATAACCTGTATGCCAATATCCAGGATGTAAACAGGATTCTTGCCAATATTGATGCTGTGCCAATTACAGCTGCACAGGAAGCGCTGAAAAAACAAATGAAAGGGGAAGCCTATTTTATCAGGGCTTATGATTATGCAACCCTTTTGATGGTTCATGGAGGTTCAATCCTTAAAGATACTCCGTATAAACTGGGAGAAGATTTTAGTAGTGCAAAAAGATCAACCATTAAAGAAACGCTGGATTTTATAATTAAAGACATTCAAAGTACTATCGATAATTTACCGGCAAAAACTGCACAGGGTCGTGCAAATAGAGCTGCTGCTGCTGCCTTAAAATCCAGGGTTCTTCTATTCTGTGCGAGTAAATTGACCAATGGTGGTTGGACAGAACAGGCTTCCAATGCTTTGATTTCATTCCCTGCCGGAAGTCAGGCGGGCTTGTTGCAACAAGCCCGCGATGCTGCAAAGGATGTTATGGATGGCAAATACGGAACTTTCTCTTTGGTTGGAACTATTACCGACCCGCCGGCGATATTAACAGCAGCCGATGTGCAGAAATACTCAGATACTTATTTCGGTATTTTCAACCAAAAAGCAGGATGGAACAGCGAAACCATTTGGGGAATCCAGTTCCCTCTTACCGGAGGTAATGTCAATAATGCAAATATCTGGTACGGGCCAAACGGATATCACAACTGGGGAAACAACAACCCGACCGAACCAGCTGTAAGGAGATTTGAAATGGCTGACGGTTCCAAATTCCAATGGGACAAATTCAAACCTGGGGATATGGAAGTCCGGACAGCAACTGCTGTAGAATTGACTGCAGACCCACTTCGAAATCCATATAATGGCCGCGAGCCTCGTTTTTACGCCTGTGTTTTGTATGATGGCGCCCCATGGCAGCCCCGGCCTCCTAGTGCAGCAGGACTAGAGCCGGAGAATAAAGTTCAGACCGGGTATTATTTTAAAAATGTTGGTGATGCAACCCCTTCTAAAAGTGGTATTGACACTCGTCAGGGTTTGATAGAAGCCTGGAATGGAACTAAAGTTGGTTACTACATTAAAAAATTTATGGACCCAACAAGTGCAGGACAGTATTTCAGGAATACCAATACCTGGGTAGAATTCCGTTATGCTGAAATTTTGATGAATTATGCCGAAGCTTGTATTGAAATTGGTGGCCCCGACCTTCAGAAGGGCATTGATGCCATGAACATGGTAAGAAACCGTGCCGGCCTGCCCGACAGGGTGACTGCCGACCAGGCTGCTGCCCGCGAGCATGTTCGCCATGAAAGGAATATCGAATTCTTTGGAGAAGGGCACCGCTTCTATGATATCCGCCGCTGGATGATTGCAGAACAAGTTATCGAAAATGTTTTTGGTATGAGGGTTGAGCATTACGATAATGGCTCCCATGTATGGAAATACAATAAAGCAGATAGAGCAGATGCAAGATCGTTTACAGATAAAAAATTCTACTGGGTACCACTGTCGCGCGATGAAATGAACAAAGCGCCTCAATTGGTTCAGAACCCTGGATACTAGAACATTAAATTTTTATTTTAATCAAAAAAGGCCGGCTATAATCGAGCCGGCCTTTTAATTTATATTTCCCAAATATCAAATACCTACTTCAAATTATTAAGTAGTTAGACACTGCCATCACCTTTTTAAAAAACCGAAAAATAATATTATGGCCAGATTTAACCTTTCGCTAATGATGCTCCTACAATACATGATGTACGCAGTATGGTGGGTTCCGTTAGCCGCTTATCTTACCAACATGGAATTGGGCAGCACACAAAAAGCTTTGATAATTAGTTCAATGGCTATCGGTTGTTTGGCATCGCCAATAATTGGAATGCTTGCCGATCGTTTTTTCGCCAGCCAGAAAGTGCTGTTCGGTTTGAATATAATAAATTCAGTAATGCTTTTTTTTGCAGGAACTACTAATAGCCCCGATATGCTATTTATCTTCCTGTTGATAGCCATGCTGGGATACATGCCTTCCTGGAGTTTGACCAGTTCAATAGCAATGGCCCATTTGCCATCCGAACAATTTCCAAGGGTCCGGGTTTTTGGATCGATTGGTTGGGTGGCTTCCGGGTTGTTTAGTATCATTTTTATTAAATTACTGAAGATCGATTTTGATGGCACAAATATTCCGTTTTATTGCGGTGCAGGTGTTAGTTTATTTGCAGCCATTACAAACCTGGCGTTACCAGATACCCCCCCACTGGCTAAAGGCAAGAAAGGTTCCTTGATCGATGCTTTTGGCTTAGGCACCCTTCAGTTAATGAAAGATCGTAATTTTAGTATCTTCATTATTTTCTCCTTCCTTTCTTTAATTCCTTTCGCAATGTATTTTTCCTATTTTTCAATGTTTCTGCAACATCTAAATACCAAATATATCTCCGTGACCATGAATTGGGGAGTACTTGCGGAAATGGGTTTTTTACTGTTAGTACCCCTTGCCATTAAAAGATTTGAATTGCGGAAAGTAATGATTTTTGGATTGGTAGCGCTTGTAATTCGTTACCTGTCGTTTTACACAGGTGGGGTAATCGACCAAAGCTGGATGTACTATATCGGTATATTAATCCACGGTTTAATATTTGGGTTCTTTTATGTTGGGGGCCAGATTTATATTGACAAAAAAGCGCCCGCAGAATTAAAAGCACAGGCACAAGGTTTTATCTTCCTTGTAACTTTTGGACTTGGATTATTGGCCGGAAATTTAATATGCGGTGAGATAATTCATCGGTTTTCCAATGAATCTGGTTACGATTGGAACTCTATTTGGGGTATCACAACCATTTTTTCAGCATTTCTTCTGATTATGTTTTTGATTCTTTTTCGCGAAGATGTTTCAGATCAGAAACCAGCAGAAAGTTTGTCGTTAAATAAAAGTATTTAGTACTTTTTATAAACATATAAACCAAAGTAATTATCATAAATCTAAAAGAAACCATGAGTGAATCAAATTTTTCAAGGAGAAAATTCCTGGCCAATGCTGCAGCTATAAGCGCAGTGGGTGTCATTGGTGTTAACGCGTTGAGTTCATGTTCAGGCCCTAAAAAACCTGAAGT
>JANONW010000131.1:0-2328 GCA_031421065.1 Prolixibacteraceae bacterium | reverse complement strand
CGTCCAGTTTCTCCAGCCAGGTATAGATAGGATCACCATCCGCACCGGTTTCCTGAATCGGTGCCAGCAACAAGTCGGCGTCGCCATCTTTTCCGCCGGCGGAAAATACCGCGTGCGGGCGCTCCATCCACATGAATAGCTTCTTATCGTTGTTCCGCGACAAACGACCGAGACCGGGCACGATCACACAATCAAACTCAAGGCCTTTGGCTTTGTGGATGGTCATGATCTGCAGCCTGTCATCAGCCCCCATATCAGGTAACGCATAGAGCCGGGTAAGCCCTTGCTCGAATAGCGCCAGCTCAGGAATGCTGCCTGCCTCTTCGTGCGCTTCCAGATAATCAAAATAGATTTCAGCATCTGCGAGATCAGTCGTGTTCTCAATGCAGCCTGGGCCACCCAGCGCCAGCCATGCGGCCTCGACCATGGTGCGCAGAGATGACCGGCAACGGTTATCAATACAATCCCGCAGCACTTCCCGCACGCGCAGCAATCTTGCACCACCATCAGCGGAAAGTAGCACCATGCGCATGTCATCGTTGAGCAGTTCCCACACCGTGCGCCCAGCGTCGTCAAAAGCAGATGCAGATTGCATTGCGGCAAGCGCATGCAGATCGGTGAGCGTGAGGCCGCACCACGGCGCGCGCAGCACTGCCAGCCACGCCAACCGGTCAGCCGGATGCGCCAGCGCACGCGTCAGCGCCAGCAAGTCCTGCACCACGGGCCGGTAGCCGAGGCCTTCGATCTCGATTGCGCGGAAAGGCAATCCGGCTGCATTGAGCTGCGGTACGATTTCGTGCAAGTGGCCACGGTTACGCACCAGGATTGCAGTCGTAGCAGATGGATCATCGCGCTGCATCTGCTTGATGATCTCTACCACTTTTTCTGCTTCGGCAGCATGGTCATTATTAAAAAACGAATGCACACTGACTGCCGCGCCAGACAATGCCGCATGCGTTGCGACTGATGGCGTGTACGACACCGCACCAGCAGCGATGTCTTCATGTTCCGGCATCACCTGCGTGAAGGTAGCATTAACCCAATCGACAATGCCGCGCTGCGAACGGAAATTGGCGCAAAGCGCAATCGGTTGCAGCGCGATGTTACCGATGCCCACCGCACGCGCGCGCAGAAATAATCCGACTTCGGCTTCACGGAAACGGTAAATAGACTGCATCGGGTCGCCCACTGCGAGTACGCTACGGCCATCTCCCGGTTCCCAGCCGGCAATCAGCTTTGCCACTAACTCATACTGGCTGATCGATGTATCCTGAAATTCATCGATCAGCAAATGCCGGATGCGATAGTCGAGCGCGAGTGCGAGATCGGTTGGTGCATCAGACTCTCCCAGTGCACGCAGCGCAGCCTGCGCGACTTCGGTGAAATCTACCTGGCCGCGCACCTGAAACACAAGCTTGAGTTGCCCGACGGCGCGCGGCAACAACCGGGTGATCGCGCCGAGCACTTCCCATTGTGTATCAGTGTAAGCAGGCGGTGGCAGGCGGCGCATGTCGTGCAACGCCTGCTGCAGCGCGTCGTTTTCCTTGAGCGCGGCGATCAATGCAAACACGCGTTCCTTCCATGATTTCGAGATTTCTTTCTCGGCTTTGTTGCTGCCTGGTGGAAAGCCAGTCTTGACATCATGCTGCTTGCGCCAACCACCTTCCTTGGTCAGCAGCAACTCGGCAATGCCACACCAGAGCGCGACATCACCATCCTCGCTACCCGGCAAGACAGTGAGGATGTCACATGCGCCAAGTGGAGAGTTCCTGCCAGCGGCGGCCAGATTGGCAGCAGCGTAACTTGCAATTTCGATCAACTCGCTCTGTGCGGGGACAGGATACATGCCAGACACACGGTCCAGCGCTTCGCGCCGCGCAGTTTTCAGTGCCGCTTCCAGCTCATCGCGATCTTTGCCATGAATATGGCGTAGCCAGTGGTCACGCCGTGCCAGCATGTCGACTAACAGCATTTCGATACGAGCCACATCGTTGTCGAGATGCTCGAGCAGCCGCTCGACATCCTGTGCCACCGCTTCGTCACTCTCGACCAGCTCGATGGTCGCACGCGCCGCTTCCAGAAAAAGCTCGGAGGCATCTTCAACGCTCTCCGGTTGTGCACCAAACTTTGAAAGCAGCGGCATCTGGTGGGTAAGTGCCGCACACAGTGAATCGATGGTCTGGATGCGCAGCCGCGCCGGATTCGTGGCGATCTGCCAGCCCGCTTCAGCATCGCGCTGCAAAGCCGCGTGCGCCAGCTCGCGGGTCAGTTGTTCGTGTTCAGTTGCGGGGTTTTTGCTGTCCGGTGCCAGTGCTGCCAACACCCGTT
>JANONW010000130.1:0-1558 GCA_031421065.1 Prolixibacteraceae bacterium | reverse complement strand
TCCGGAGAGTGTAACCACATTGCCGACAACCGAGGCCGTGATGCCTGCGGGCAATGCGCCAACCGCCAGCACGTCGCCCGCTTGGGCGTTTGTCAGTGTGATGGTGGCGCTGGTCAGGTTGGTCGAGTCCACATCGGTGATCGACACGTCAACATCGGCGATGGGAATGCCTGCACCGTTTTCTGTATAGGTCGTGGCATAGTTCGCGCCGCTTGCCGTGGAGTTGTTGGCGTCCAGGTCCAGTACCGGCGCATCGTTCACCGCGATCACGTTAATGGTGGTGGTCGCTGTGGTGCTGTTGGCACTGCCATCGTTGACCACGACGTTCACAACACGCGCCACAGTCGAGGGGTTCTCGCTGGTGCTGCTGAAGGTCACTGCACGAATCGCGGTCTGGTAGTTGGCCAGCGAAGACGCTCCGGAGAGTGTAACCACATTGCCGACAACCGAGGCCGTGATGCCTGCGGGCAATGCGCCAACCGCCAGCACGTCGCCCGCTTGGGCGTTTGTCAGTGTAATGGTGGCGCTGGTCAGGTTGGTCGAGTCCACATCGGTGATCGACACATCCACATCGGCGATGGAAATACCTGCGCCATTTTCGGTATAAGTCGTAGCGTAGTTTGCCCCGGTTGCACCGCTCGAATTGTTCGCATCCAGATCCAGTACCGGTGGCGCGTTGGTATTCAAGGTCACTGCGAATTGGCCAGCAACCGTATCGCCATCCGCATCCGTCAATGTGTAATTCAACGGTAAAGATAAATCCTCGAAATAGTTGTTCGCCGATAATATAGAGAACGCAATCCGGAAGTCTCCTGACCCCGTCGGCGCACTGATTTCCAAATTGGTGAAAAACAAGGCGCCATTGGATAGCGGAATGGTGAAGGGCACATCCGCATTGCCAACACCAGACACGCTGCCGGAATAAGTCACGGTATTACCAAACGCATCGATTGCGGCCGTCACTGTCCAGTTGAGCGTATAGGCGACACTACCCTGCCCTTCAACCAGCAAATTCATACCCGTGACTTGCCCTGCCTGCCCGGAAGGATCGGCAAAACTCATGAATAGTTTATCGCCCGCGTCGAAGAAATTGCCGCCAACGCCAATGAAGTTATTATTTGAATTAACCGTTGCAGGCTGACCAGACGAATCCACGGCGGTTAGTGAGTTAATCAGATAGTTTCCAAATCCAAGGTTCAGCGTATTGATATTACCGCCGGAAATCACGGTGAAAGCACTCTCGGCATCCATCACACCGAGTCTTCCGGCGGTGTTGAGTAATTCAAACGTGTACGCTGGATGATTGTCGCTATCCACAACACCTGGATTAATGGTTGCGCGGAAAATCAGAGTCCCGTCACTTAATTGGCCGATTAACGTACCGTTACCGTTATCTACATACAAAACAGCCTTACCGTCGAACACCAGCGATGGCAAGCCCGTAGTGGTCCAGGTAACGCTCGAATGACATCACGAGCGTTACCTGGACCACTACGGGCTTGCCATCGCTGGTGTTCGACGGTAAGGCTGTTTTGTATGTAGATAACGGTAACGGTAC
>JANONW010000129.1:0-4038 GCA_031421065.1 Prolixibacteraceae bacterium | reverse complement strand
ACAGTTCACCGCCCGGCTTGAGTGCCAGCAGCATGTTTTCCAGCACGCCGGGAACGAACTCGTGGTCGATATGCTCAAGGAACTCCCACGAGCACACTATATCACGAGACCCGTTCTCGTACGGCCACGGGTCGATTGCGTCGTGGACGATAACCCGGTCGGTCACGTCGTGCTGAGCCTTGCTGATGGCGTATTCGCTCAGGTCAAAACCGTGAGCATCCCACCCGTGCACGATGGCACGAAGGATAAAGTAGCCCTTGGCACAGGCGACCTCAATCAGGGAGCCAGCGTCCGGATGGAAGCGGTCCATCACGGACATTACCCTTGCCCACCCGGCGTCATCAGAGTAGTTGTGGTAGTTAGAGCCTTCGCCGCGCTCCCAGTAGCCCTCGCCGTAGGCGTCAGGGCCGAACCTAATCGGTACTGTCATTGTTGCTTCCTTCTGCCGCTAGGCGTGCCTTGGCGATTGCGACCGACCCGGGGTCTTTCTCTATCCCGATGTAACGGAACCCCTCGCGTTTCGCAGCGACGAGCGTGGTGCCTGAGCCAGCGAAGGGGTCCAGCACTATACCACCCTTCGGGGTAACGAGCCGAACAAGATGCTGCATCAGGACTGTAGGCTTTACGGTCGGGTGAGTATTGATGCGCTCTCCTGTGTTCCCCTTCGGCTCCCGGTCCTTCCGGCTAGACTTGGGGATAAGGAAGTAGCGAGAGTAGGTGCCGGAGTCGCCGTAGCCCGGGTCCACGCCATCGAGTCCGGCTGCAAACTGGCCGTAGATGCCAGTTCCGTTGACGTGTTGGGAGTTCCCGCCTTGCGACTTGCCCGTCTTCCCGCCGCCGATGACTCCCTCTGTGCTGCCGTCGAAGATTGGGTCGGTTAGAACGACGTTAGCGGGCCAGCGGCCAAGGGCGCTCCCCTGTGGGTTCGTAACCTTCGCTCCGGTTCCGAACATACCGCCATAGGTTGCCGACTCAAGGCTCCACTTGTCCGTGGTCGGGATGCGGCACCCGTCGATGTTGATAGCCCCCGTACCGTGCTCCAGAATATTCTTGGCAACCGTACCAATCAGTGGCTTACGTGCCATAACAATAGGTTCCCATGCTGGCTTGAGGGCGGTGCCCCATCCGTCCCACACTTGGGCCTCGTCGGTAGAGGGAGCGGTCACCGGCAAGTCGATGGCTACCTGTCGCACGCCTGTTGCCTTACCGGGCATAGCAGTTTCATGGCCGGTGCCATCTGCCCCACGAACACCGCGCTTGGTTCCTATGACCTCACGCTCTGCCCCGGCCACTCTGTCGAGGGCCTTAGAAACGTCGTGAGACTTGGGGAAGCCGGAAGAATATGCCCACACGAGCATGTCGCGGATTTCCCACCCCGCATCCTCGATGGCGCACGTCATCCGGTGGACTGTGCGCGTGCCCCCAAACGCAAGAAGATACGCGCCGGGCTTAGCGATACGGAAGGCAGCTTCCCAAGGCTCAGGCTGGACGGCGATACCTGTCCTGTCCCACGCCTTGCCCATGAAGCCAATCCCGTACGGCGGGTCGGTAACGATGGCGTCGATGCAGTCGTCCTCCATCCTCGCCATCGTTGCGATGCAGTCCGCCGTTATGACCAACTCAGGAAACAAGCTGCTTATCCCTACGGTCACTGCAAGCCTTTACAGCCACTTGCTGCTGCTTGTCTGTTGCTGGACGTGCCGGAACATGACAGGTGAAAATCCATCTGCCTGTCTTCCGGTATCCGATGAACAGTTTGTCGAACCGACCCTGAAGCGAGCCGCAGTTGCCGCAGGCTCGGGGGGCCTTAGGTCTCACGATTGACGCTCCTCTCGGTTGAGAACCCTGCGGGGTAGCGGGCCTTTAGTTTGTCGATGTTGGCCGTAGCGACATCGCTCAGAGTGAAACCATAAAGTTCAGACAGCCTAGCAACGTACCAGAGCACGTCGCCAAGTTCAATCATGACCTTATCGCTGTTGGCCGCATGACCGTGACCGACTTCCTTTTTGATTAGGTCTGCGACCTCGCCTGCCTCACCGGCAATTCCGAGGCCGCAGACCATCTTCTCCCAGTCACGACCATGAGACTCGTTGGCAGTGCGAAGCACCTGCACCTGATAGTGGTTCAGAGTCTCAATAGTCATAGCTAGAACGGCAGGTCGTCGAGGTTGTCGAAGTCGTCCTTGAAGATTTTCGCAGCCTCTGCGGTGAGGTCAGCCGCAGGGGCAATCTTCGCCTCGGGGGCAACCGTTGCAGCCGCAGCAGTAGCGCGACGGCGTGCACGGATAGGACGGTAGTCGCTGACCTTGTTGCGGCGCACGCCCATCGCGTTAGCCTTGATAATGACACCGCCGATGAGGCGCTTGCCAACCAGTTCCGACCAGTTCTCGATGTCGATACGGTCCTCAAGTTCCTTGCCGGTCGAGAAGGCGAAGAACTTCCGGGCCTTGGCGGGCTGAGGCTTGAGCCCCACGCGCTCAGGGTCGAACCAGTCGAAGAACAGCGGGTTCCGTGCGGCAGGGATGTCGGCACCGTTCTCGTCAACAATCTCGTCACCGTTAGCGAACGAGATGATGCGGAACCGAACCTCAAGTCCGGTGTAGGTGCGCTGCGGCGTGCCCTCGGCGGGCTTGTCGAAGATGTCAATCTTACCGGGCTGCTCGGTAACGGACTGCACTTCGAGGATGTAGTCGTCTGCCGGGAACAGCGAGAAATCGGTGCTAGAGTCACGCTGCTCAGCGTACTCTGCTTCTGAAGGAATGCGAACGCCCAACTTGTTACCTCCTGAGGGTACTGTGTGGAGTCTAGGCTAAGGGAGCCACCCGATTAGACACAAATCATACCACGAGTTACCGCATGATGCAACCTACATGGGGGTTTGCATGGTAACCAGCCGGTGAATTGCAGATGTTTCGCATCTCGATGATGTCCCTGACGTAGACGATAAGGTTCGTCATCTTCTCAGGGTCCGCTTCCCACAGCCCGAGAGCCCGGTTGCATCGTCGGCACAGCAATCCCCGGACCCTCTGCGTAAGGTGGTCGTGGTCTACGGCGAGACGGATAGTCACCGGGCGGTTGCCGCATACTGCGCAACGCCCATTCTGCCTATCGAGCATCCATTTGTACTCCCCTGACAGCAGCCCGTAGCTGCGCATTACGCTTCTCTCGTGCGCCTGAGCGTTCTTAGCCATGCGCCGCTGCGCTGCCGTTACCAACTACTAGTCTCTACTGACGAAGGCTCTAAGTACGTTCTTGGCTACGGTGGCGACGAGCACAATCCCGAACGCCATCGGGAAGGTCAGCACCTGCCAGCCCAAGAGGGCCGGGGCGGAAAGGTTCCACCCGAACATCAGCACCACGGACACCAGCAGAATAACAACTGCGTTGATCGCAATGACTGCGAGGGTGACGAGGCATCCACTTTTACCTGTGTATACCTTGCTTGTCTTGGTCATCCAGTGACTCTCCTTTCGCTATTCCTTTTGTATCCTCGTGACTCTGATTACATACTTGCCGGGCTGCCCCGGGGTGGTGCTATTATCGCATCCACAGGGCTCGATTGCAACCGAACCATCCTCGGTCTCGCTCATCTCCAGCATATGACAAACCGCTCCGGGATGGTGAGGGTCAACGCAGTTCAGGCACCAGTCTCCGGGGAACAATTCGACCGGGACGACAGGGACTAGGTAGCCCATCATTCGCCGCCACGCACGCGCTTCCCTCGCTCGAAGAACGTGGTGAAGCACACTTCCCGACTGTCGATAGCCTTCCGTCTCCGCTCGTCGATTATCCCAAGTTTGCGGAGGGAAACACCCTGACGCATAGCCCACTCCCTGAGGATGTCGTTGGCTGCGTGCTCGGGGCTATGCGGGATCATTGTTAGCCCGCCTTACGACCTTCTGCGCTGTCCGGTCGATCCGCTTGCGCGACGCGTAGGTAGAGTCCGAGCGTATCTTCCCACCCTTGATGTTCGCTAGACTTGCAGCTTGCTTGGGGCTTAGTCCGTCGCACCACGCTAGAAGCTCGATCCTGTCCCTAG
>JANONW010000128.1:0-39077 GCA_031421065.1 Prolixibacteraceae bacterium | reverse complement strand
ATTGTCATAAATATCCTGGTATTCAAACTCAATACGTTCATAACCAAAGCCTTTCCCCACGCCCATCAAACATCGCATATTGTGGTGATTAACAATACCATGAATATCTGCATTTTAATCAAGTAATCAAAACAATAACCCTAAAAGATCCAAAATAGTTATTAACAGCAATTAGTTGATAGTCAATCAATAATGGGTTTTCTTAGAGACACTAGATACATCGAAAACGATTGAATTAAACAAAGATCGAATTGAAGAGTAAATCATCAGCTTTGATAGGTCAACAGTCTAAAGAATTGTTCGAATCGACAATTTCCGGTCTTAATGAAATTCAACTTCAAATTATTGAAAGATAATATCAGATTAAATCAATCAATCTTTAAGCAGATACCTGCCGAGTGGGAATCACCGAAAAATTTAGGTGAACGGATTACTGCGTTTCTTTCTGATTCAAGAAGAATACGTTCTGTCAAACAACTTACAATGCACTCACTTAAAAACTAATACAATGAAATTCATTTTGAAAACGTTCATGTTTTCAATGCTGATTATTTTGAGTATTTAAAGAAATACAGTCAAAATACGATTGTGTTTGGCAATCTGGAAGTATTCAACACGAACAATTTACCTTCCGCATTCGTGAGTTTATACGAAACCCTCATGAATGAAAAGATAGAGCTTGTAAAAACTGTAAAATCCAACTTTCAGGCAAAAATTAAAACAAGCTTAAAGGCAAGCGGAATTGAAGAGATAACGAAAAAAATAAAATCAGGTAATTACCAGAAATTCTCCACTCTATTATAAATACCAGATGGCGAAAAATAACGAATCAGATACCTGATCTGAACCCATAAAAAAATCCCGGCTCTTTTGTGGAGTCGGGATTCAAATTTTGTAGGTATTCTTTTAATTCGCCGATTCAAACTGTTTCAAAAACCGCACATCGTTTTCGAAGAAATGGCGGATGTCTTTGATGCCGTATTTTAGCATGGTGATTCGTTCGATGCCCATTCCGAAAGCAAAACCGGTGTACTTTTTACTGTCGATATTGCAAGCCTCCAGCACATTTGGGTCAACCATTCCACAGCCAAGAATTTCGAGCCAGCCGGTATATTTACAAACATTGCAACCTTCGCCTCCACAAATCGAGCAGCTCACATCCATTTCGGCCGATGGCTCGGTGAACGGAAAATAGGAGGGGCGCAGACGGATTTGAGATTTCTCGCCAAAAAGTTCACGGGCAAAATACAGCAAAGTTTGTTTTAGGTCGGCAAACGAAACATTTTCATCAACATACAATCCTTCAATCTGGTGGAAAATACAATGCGAACGGGCTGAAATAGCTTCATTCCTGAATACGCGCCCTGGGAAAATAGCACGGATGGGCGGTTGGGTTTTTTCCATCACACGTATTTGTACGCTTGAAGTATGGGTACGGAGCAACACGTCGGGGTCCTTTTCGATGAAAAAAGTATCCTGCATATCGCGGGCCGGGTGTTCGGGCGGAAAATTCAGCGCTGAAAATACATGCCAGTCATCTTCAATTTCTGGCCCTTCAGCAATGGTAAAACCTAGACGGGTGAAAATGTCGATCATTTCGTTTTTTACAATCGACAACGGATGCCTGCTCCCGAGTTTGATTGGTTCGCTGGGCATGGTCAGGTCGAGGCCTGAATCACCCTGATCGGCAGCTTCAAAATTATCTTTCAGTTCGTTAATTTTGCTGACAGCAAACTCTTTCAAATCGTTGATGGCCTGTCCAACTTCTTTCTTTATCTCAGCGGGCACATCTTTAAACTCGTTAAAAAGCTGCCCAACCAGGCCTTTTTTGCTGATATATTTAATACGTAATTCTTCAACTTCTTCTTTGGCCGAAACTGAAATTTGTTCAATTTCAGCCTTTAATTGTTTGATTTTATCTAACATTTGATTGATGCTATTGAATTTGAGCGGCAAAGATAATGATTCGAGAATAATTATTCCAGAATCCTGATTTTTTTGACCCGTATGTCTTTTTTAGGCCTGAAGTCGCCCGAAACTTCGAGGTTCAAAATTTGGTCGGCGATCCCCATTCCTTCCACCACTTCGCCAAAAATGGTATATGTTCCGTCTAAATGAGGCGCTCCGCCAATGGTTTTATAAACGTTTCGCTGCTCTTCGGTAAATTGGTGATCGTTTTCTTTTTCGAGTTCATCGAGTTCAATGTCGTTGAAAATTCGGCCGGTAACAATATAGAACTGTGAGCCGTCGGAGCGTTTCCGCATATTTTCACTCTCAGGTTTTCGTGGCGAACCAATTGTTCCGCGTTTGTGGTACATCCCCTGAACAATGTGCGCAGGCAAAGTATATCCGGGCCCTTTCCAGCCAACTACATCGTCGGCCGTGGCATACCGGGTATCGGCAGCGCCGCTCTGGACACAAAAACCTTTGATAACCCGGTGGAAGAGTAAATCATCAAAATAATTTTCACGGACCAGCTTGATAAAATTATCGCGGTATTGTGGAGTTTTATCCGACAATTTTATCCTGATGTTTCCCAGATCGGTTTCAATCACCAATCCCTTTATTTTGTTGTTTGCTGTGCCCGAGTTGTTGGTTGTCGGTTTATTCAATTCGCTCAATGGTAGAACATTTCCGGCTTTTTTCAGTAGGTTGGAAATGAAAAGGGAAGGTGTTACAAATGTTTGTGTTTCGAAATCGGCATGTTGCATAAATGCCAGGCCGATACATTTTTTGTTGACATCGAAAACCGGATTTCCCCCGCTTTTTGAACGCAATTGATTGGTAATTTTATAAAGTTTCAAGCCCAACATGTTTGAGTAACTCAATATACTACCTTCGTGAAGCGGAACAACACTGGTCGTTGGCTTGCTTAAATAAATGGTTTTTTCTTTTTCCGGTAAAATAGAATCCAACAAAACAACCGGTATTCTTTGAACTCCTTCTATTTTTATCAAAATGAGGTCGTTAATGCGATCGAACCCCAAAAATCCGATTACCTGATATTTGTTTGATTCGTTAAATGGTTCGGCTACAGCTTTATTGGCCGATTCGAAATACGACAAGCGGGAAACAGCAATGTCATTGGTAATAAAAAAGCCCATTCCATTTTCCAGAATCCGGTTGTTTTCGAAAGTTTCAATTGTGAAAATTGCTGAGGCAATGTCAGCAAAACTTGTGGTCGATTGCTCTTTTTTTTCTTCCGCAGCAGTTTCCGCAGATTTTTTTGCCTTCTTATTTTCTGGCGAACCGCAACCAATTAGGATATAACAACCGATCAAAATTATGTTTTTAATGTTCCTCATTATTTAAGTAGGGTTACAGTAATTTTTACATCGGTAAAAGGCCGGTCGTTTTCATCCTTTTTAAGAGCAGCAATTTTATCGATCACCTCCAATCCTGAAATACACTCTCCAAAAATGGTATATTTTCCGTCCAGATCAGGGTATCCTCCAATAGAAGTATATGCATTTCTTTGTTCTTCATTAAATATCATTTTCCCTGGATGCAATTGATAATCGGTATCAATCTGTCGTTTAACTTCGTCGGCAATGGCCCTGAACTCCTCCACTTTTTTTTCAGATTTCAGTTTCGCCAATTTTTCTTTTACTTCCAGAGTATGGTATTGCGCGTTAATTTTATTCTGAATTGGCCGGTTGACAGCCATTTCAAGTGTATCAAGTTTTCCTGAGGTAAATACCTGGCCTTTGATGATAAAAAACTGAGAAATATCTGATTGTTTAAACGGATTGATATTATCGGCTTGACGTGGTGCGCACAATGCGCCTTTTTTATGGAAAAACTGAGGCAAAATTTCGTCATCCACCGTTTTGTCCGGATCTCCGTAGCCAATGCGCTTGCCGGGAGCCGCATTGCGCGACGATCTTGATCCGCCCTGGATAAGATAATCCTGAATCACCCGGTAGAAAAGCGTTTGATCATAATAGCCTTCTTTGGCAAGTTGTATAAATGCATCCCGGTGTTTGGGCGTTTCGTCGTACAACCTGAACTTCATTGTTCCAAGGTTGGTCGAAATCTGCACAATACGGCCCTGCGCAAAAAGCTGGCACATTAAAAGAACAAGAAGCCCTGTAAATACGATTTTTTTCATTTCCCGTGGTTGGTATTTATTTGATCATTTTTATACTGAATTTAATGTCCTTCTGTGGCCGGTTGCCCTGATCGGTTGGTTGCTTTGCAACGCTATCAATAACTTCCATCCCTTCAATTATTTCTCCAAATATGGTGTAGTTATTATCCAGAGATGGATATCCGCCAACTGTCGTGTATGCCTTTCTTTGCTCTTCCGAAAACCGGAAGGATGGCAATTTCGCAGATTCGGCAGCAACAGTGTCGCGAATAGCATTATTTCGGGCCATTATTTCGTCCTGTTTGCCTTCAGTACTGAGTTTATTCAATTCAGGTTTTCCTTCTGTATCTCAGGAAAACAACAAGACCCAATTTTTTGCTTCTAACCTTTTTTTAGAACGAAGCAAAGATAATCAAATCAAAATCCGAACAAAAATCTTTAATTTGCTTCATCATTTTAGTAAACACAATTGATTTATCCCCTGGAAGTTTACACCATGGAAAAACTGATAATTGATGAGCGCCAGTTTCTTGAAAGGTTGAGCCGTTCTCATGTAGAGTTAATTTTTAATGCAATTGATCAAAACCGTAAATTTCTACGGAAATGGCTTCCGTTTGTGGATTTCACGCATAAAATAGTTGATACCGAAAGATTTGTGCGGTCAATACTGGAGAAACCAACTTCCAGTCGCGATGAAGTTTATGTAATTTGGCACAAACATGAATTTGCCGGCCTGATTGGTTTTAAAGATGCCGACCGTATTAACGATAAAATTGAAATTGGCTATTGGCTGATTGAAAAAATGACCGGTAAAGGAATTGCTACGGCAGCTGTGCGTAAAATGGTGAACCTTGCCTTCAGGAACATGGACATGAACCGTGTTCAGATAAGGTGTGGTGTTGGAAATGTAAAAAGCTCAGCAATTCCCCATCGGCTTGGTTTTAAGTTCGAAGGTATTGTAAGAGCCGGAGAAAGGCACAATCATAACTATATTGACCTTGAGGTTTTCAGTTTCCTAAAGTCTGAATGGGCAGAAACATTGTTTTAGTTGGTTGAGGCAACCAGATATTAAATTAATGTAATCTATTTTAATTTTAAATACTTTTTAGACCTGAATAATCAATTGGTCGAATGTTTTATTTCTTATTTTTGCGCAGTTCAATCTGAATTATTTATTGATTTTAAATGATTTGGAGTTAATACAGAAGCAATGGAAAACAACACTATGAGACGTACCTTGTACAAGGTGCTCCGTAAAATCAGGTGTACCCCGTGATCAGATTACACTTGAAGCATCATTCAGTGAAGACCTGAATTTTGATCAGGTTGACTGGGCTCTTTTTGTCTATTATTTGGAAGGGTTTTTCAAGATTCATCTTGAAGACCGAGAAATTAGGAACATGTCGCATATTGACGACACACTAAAAATTGTAAGTCAAAGAGCATGTGTAGGGTGTTTGTAAAACATCCGGAAGATTTAATTATTTTTCATAAATTAGGTATTCAGTTCGCTGGATACCTTTTTATTTACATTTTAATTGTTCAGTTTCATTAAAACTTTTAATATACTTTTGCTGAAAAATATCTTTATGCCAAAATTTAAACGGATTCTTCTAAAGTTGAGTGGCGAATCACTCATGGGCAAACAGCAATACGGGATTGATCAGCAAAGATTGACCGATTATGCCGAACAGATTAAAGAGATAGCTGATACTGGTATACAGATAGGCATTGTAATCGGTGGCGGCAATATTTTCAGGGGATTGAGTGGGGCTACCAAGGGATTCGATCGGGTAAAAGGCGACCAGATGGGAATGCTGGCAACCGTAATCAATAGTCTTGCTTTAAATTCGGCACTTCATAGTGTAGGATGTAAATCACGCGTTTTGACAGCCATTCGGATGGAACCAATTGGTGAGTTTTACTCGAAAGACCGGGCGATCGATCTGCTGGAGCAAGGCGAAGTGGCTATTTTTTCGGCAGGTACCGGAAATCCGTATTTTACAACCGATACTGCTTCTTCGTTGCGTGGAATTGAAATTGAAGCTGATGTTATGTTGAAAGGCACTCGGGTCGATGGTGTTTATACAGCCGATCCGGAGAAAGATCCAACAGCAACCCGTTTTGAAAATATATCGTTCGATGAGGTGCACCAACTTGGTCTAAAAGTGATGGATCTTACCGCAACAGCCATGTGTAAAGAAAATAATTTGCCGATTATCGTTTTTAATATGGATGTAAAAGGGAATTTGAAAAAAGTTTTGGATGGGCAAAATATTGGAACTTACGTTCATAGCTGATAAAAGATGTTTTTTTGATTTAAAAAACATTAAAATTTCTATTTGATTTTAAAATTTCTATATTTGTTCCCAGCACTTTTAATAAACGAAAAGAGTTAGTTCATATGCAAGAAGAGGTACAAATGGTCTTAGATATTTGCAGGGAGAGAATGGAACTCGCATTGGCCCATCTCGACAAAGAGTTGGTTCACATTCGCGCCGGAAAATCTTCCCCCAGAATGTTGGACACCGTACATGTAATTTATTACGGAAGCATGGTCCCAATCACACAGGTATCAAATATCAGCACCCCCGATGCACGCACCATTGTTGTTCAGCCTTGGGAAAAGACGATGATTCACCCAATCGAGAAGGCAATTATTAATTCGAATCTTGGCTTTAATCCCGATAACAACGGCGAAATTATTCGCATCAATGTTCCTGCACCAACCGAGCAACGTCGGAAAGATATGGTGAAAACGGTAAACAAAGAAGGTGAAATTGCCAAAGTTAGTTTACGAAGTGCACGTAAAGATACCAATGATAGTCTGAAAAAAATGTTGAAAGATGGTCTTTCAGAAGATTTTGAAAAAGATGCTGAAGATGAGGTTCAGAATATGACCAACGATTTCAGCAAAAAAATTGACAAAATGCTTGACGATAAAAATGTCGAGATATTAACGATATAATTGTTTCTAGTTTTCTGTTTTCTGAACATTGTTTAATTGTTTTCATGGCTTTGAGGCGGCTTTTTTAAGCCGTCTCAATTTTTTTTTATGGAATCAGTATCAAAAGTTCAGGATCTATCCTGAGACAAATCAGAATAAGCTTTTCGAGGATACTATCAAATTAATAAAAAAACACGATTTGGTGGTTGAACTAAATACCGGAGGAATTGACCGGCCTTGTGCTGATTATACACCTGGGCCAAAATTGTTGGAGATGTGCTACCGACACAATGTTCCGGTTACATTGTGCTCCGATGCGCATAAAGCGGATCAAATTGCCCGTCATTTCGAAAGTGCGATTGAATTGCTGACCCAAATCGGGTATCAGGAAATTGTAGGTTTTAAAAATCGAACCAGAAGAATGATCAGGTTGCAGTAAAAAAAAATTAAATTAGTTACTCTCCAGTATCCTGAAAATTTCATCCAGACGAGGGGTCAGAATAATTTCAGTGCGTCGGTTTTTCTGACGGGCCTCGGAAGTTTTTGCTTCGTCAATGGGGAAGAATTCACCCCTTCCGGCCGATGTAATTCGTTTTGGATCAACTGCCTTGTTTCTCAGTAAAATACGGGTAACAGCAGTAGCGCGCATCACACTCAAATCCCAGTTGTCCTTGACCATTCCGGTACCACGCATCGGCACATCATCAGTATGCCCTTCAACCAAAACATTAATATCGCTATTTTGCCACAGAACTTCAGCAAGGCTTGCAAGCGCCTGCTGCCCTTTGGGGTCAACTTCCCATTGACCGGTTTTAAACAGAAGTTGTTCATCGAGCGAAACGTAAACTTTCCCGTTTTTCTCGTTAATGGTCAATCCTTTGTTGTTGAAGCCCAGCAAGGCATCCATCACTTTTTGTCTGAGCTGTTTTACTGCATCGTCTTTTTGTCTGAGGGCATCTTCCAGTTCTTTTAGCCGAATACTGCGTTTTTCCAACTCGTTTTGTGCCGATTTTAGAATATCCTCCCGTTTTTGCAGGTCGGTTTGAGTTTGCTGAAGCTTTTCCATTAACCGCGCTATTTCTTCGGAACTGCCTGTTTTTAAACTATTAAGGTGATTTTCGAGTTCTGAATTTATTCGGCTTAACCTTTGGTTGGTTTCCGATGAATTTTTGAGGATCCCCAAATTTTCGTCCAGTTTTGCTGAAAGATCCGCAATATCTTTCATCTGTTTCTCAATTCTGCTTTGTAATTCAGTATTTTGAACTTCCAAATTCTGATTCTGTTCTCTGAGCGACTCAAAACTACTGGTCAGTTCATTAAACTTTTGGGATGACACGCAAGAGCTTATCAGAAAAATGACAGAAATAAGCAATATTTTATTCATGGCTTGTGTTATTAGTCGTGTAAATATAGAACTTTGCGCGATCTTTACCAATAGTTGTATCTTTGAATTCAAAATTGAGATTTGATGGTTAAAAATACGGGATTTCTATTGGATCAAATCAATGATCCTTTGGAACTAAGAAAGTTGAAAGTTGATCAGTTGCCAGAAGTTTGCGCTGAACTTAGGGATTATATTATTGATGCAGTTTCGACCAATCCAGGTCATTTTGGAGCCAGCCTTGGTGTTGTTGAACTTACTGTTGCATTGCATTATGTATTTAATTCTCCCTATGATTTGCTGGTTTGGGATGTTGGCCATCAGGCATACGGTCATAAGATTTTGACTGGAAGAAAAGATGTTTTTCATACCAACCGTAAATACAAAGGGATAAGCGGTTTCCCAAAACCATCAGAAAGCGTTTACGATTCATTTGGTGTAGGACATTCAAGTACTTCTATTTCGGCTGCTTTAGGGATGGCTGTGGCTTCAAAGCTGAAAGGAGAAAAAAACCGAAAAATTGTTGCCATTATCGGCGACGGGGCGATGTCGGGCGGAATGGCTTTTGAAGGCCTGAACAATGCCGCTGTCAATAATTCGGACCTCTTGGTCATCCTCAACGATAACAACATGTCTATCGACCCGAATGTGGGCGGAATGAGCAACTATCTGCTGAATATTTCGAAATCACAAACTTACAACCGCCTTAAACGTGACATTTGGGACGGACTGGGAAAACTGAACGGATTTGGGCCCAAGGCACGCCGGTTGGTTCAACAAACCGAGAATGCATTAAAATCCATGCTTCTCAAACAATCGAATTTATTTGAAGGACTCGGCTTTCGCTATTTCGGACCGGTTGACGGTCATAACGTTGCTTATCTGACTGAAGTACTTGCAAGTCTGAAAAATATCCCCGGCCCCAAATTATTACATGTGATTACAAAAAAGGGAAAAGGCTTTGAACAGGCAGAACTTCACCAGACTGAATATCATGCACCGGGTAAGTTTAACAAGGTGACCGGAGAACTTCTTGACTGCGAATGTGCTGTAAATAAGCCACCTAAATTTCAGAATGTATTTGGCCATACCATTATTGAGCTGGCCGAAATGAATGACCGGATTATTGCTATTACACCTGCAATGCCTACTGGCTCTTCGCTTAACCTGATGATGGAGAAAATGCCCCACCGGGTTTTTGATGTTGGAATAGCCGAGCAACATGCAGTTACTTTCTCAGCCGGGCTGGCAATTCAGGGGATGCTTCCGTTTTGCAATATCTATTCATCTTTTATGCAAAGGGCTTACGATCAAATAATCCACGATGTTGCCATTCAGAACCTGCAAGTTGTTTTTTGTCTCGATCGCGGTGGTTTGGTGGGGGCTGACGGTGCTACCCATCACGGAGTATTCGATATCGCATTTATGCGCCCAATTCCGAATATGATAGTTTCAGCTCCAATGGACGAGCTTGAATTACGAAACATGATGTTTACTGCCCAGAATGAGGATCACGGGCCATTTTCAATCCGGTATCCTCGAGGTTGCGGTTGTGTAATCGACTGGCGCCAAACCATGACTGCAATTCCAATTGGCAAAAGCAGGCAACTCTCTGAAGGATCTGACCTGGCGATCTTAACCATTGGAACTGTAGGTATTCAAACCAGACGGGCTGTGAGTATGCTTCAGAAAGACGGAATTTTGGCCGCCCATTACGATATGCGGTTTGTAAAACCTCTTGATGAAGAAACACTTCATTCTGTTTTCAGGAAGTATAAGCACGTGATTACCGTAGAAGATGGTGTTTTACAAGGAGGATTTGGCAGCGCTGTTATTGAATTTATGTCCGATCATAATTACGCTGCCCATTTGAAACGAATCGGTATTCCCGATATATTTATTGAACATGGTACCACTGAAGAATTGTACCGCGAGTATGGCCTTGATCAGCAAGGGATTTATCAAACAGTTAAAACATTTATGCTGAAAGAATAAGCTGGCAGATATTATTTGAAAAGGCAGAGCGTTTATCAGTCGTAAAAATTAAATATTCTCACTTTGGAATACTATTTTAGGAAACGTCGCTGGAAAATTCTTATTCTGCTTCTGGCAGTTGGCATAGGGGTCGGCTCATTTTTTTATACCAACTGGATGGTAAAAAAAATGGCTTTCGAAGAACGAAAAAATGTCGAATTATGGGCTGAAGCTACCCAAATGCTTGCGAGCTATGATCTAAACTCAAATCTTGACATAACCTTTCTGGTTGATATTATTAACCGTAATACTTCTATACCAATCATCATCGCTGATAGCACCGACCGCATTCTGGTGGAAAAAAATATAACTTTTACCGAAGCCAACAAAGCCAGAATATTGGTCAGGGAGCTGCACAAAATGAAGGAAGAAAATGATCCGATCATCATTTCGGTTTCTGAAACCGAGACACAATATTTGTATTATCGCAGTTCTATTTTACTCGAAAACCTGAAATATTACCCTTTGGTCCAGTTTGCCGTTATCATTTTGTTCATTTTGGTGGCCTATCTTGCATTCAGTTCTTCACGAAATGCTGAACAGAACCAGGTGTGGGTCGGAATGTCGAAAGAAACTGCACACCAGCTCGGCACGCCCATTTCTTCGCTAATGGCTTGGGTTGAACTCCTCAAAATGAAGAATATTGATGAAAACCTTATTCAGGAATTTGAAAAAGACACGCAAAGGCTTGAAAAAATAACAGAGCGATTTTCCAAGATCGGTTCTGTTCCGGAGCTGATAAGGACCGATGTTGCTGATACCATCCGATCGACGGTAGCCTATCTGAAAACCCGTTCATCGGCAAAAGTGAAATACCTGCTTGATTTTAGAGAAGAGGCTAAATATGAAGTTCCTTTAAATGCGTCACTTTTTAGTTGGGTAATCGAAAACCTTTGCAAAAACGCCATTGATGCCATGAATAACATTGGAACCATTCAAATTTCTATTGTTGAAAAAGGTGACCAGATTTTAATTGATATAGCAGATACGGGAAAAGGAATTTCAAAAAGTTATTTCAAAACTGTTTTTCAACCCGGATTTACCTCCAAAAAAAGAGGGTGGGGGTTAGGCCTTTCGCTTGCAAAACGTATTGTTGAAAAATATCATAAAGGAAAAATATTTGTGAAACATTCTGAAATCAACAAAGGAACTACCTTCCGGATAATTCTTCGGAAGGGATAACTTATTGACAATCTGCTTTCAGTTTAAATTATTGACAGCGAACAATTTATCGGCTTTAGTGCTTTTTAGGGCGAAACATTGTTAAAAAAATCAATATATTTTTCGTGTTTGCTTATTTTTTATACTTTTGCAAAACTTTTTCAGGCAATGGGCATACGATCTAAATATAACATTGCGTTCAAAGGGCTTTCGATAGGAAAGCATGTTTTTGATTACGAAATCGATGGCAAATTCTTTGCTGAGTTTGATGGTGGCGTAGTTGAGGATGGAAATGTAAATGTTTGTGTAACCCTTGAAAAGCAAAGTTCGTTGATGGTCTTTTGGTTTGATCTGAAAGGAACCGTTTATGTACAATGTGATCGTTGCCTTGAAATGTACGGTCAACCGGTTGAAAGTCGCGAAAGAATTTTTGTCAGGTTAGGCGAAAAAGAGTTTACTGATGGCGATGATTTAATTTGGGTAAGCACAAATGATTATCAATTGAATGTTTCTCAGTTGATATATGAGTTTATATGTTTGGCAATTCCGATTAAAAAAGTTCATCCTGACGATGAAAATGGGAACTCAACGTGTGATACTGAAATGATCGAAAAGCTGAACAAATACATAGTCAGGGAAGACAATGAAAGCAACCCTGTCTGGAATGATTTAAGGAAATTTTTAGATAACGAATAAAGATAAGTTAAGATGGCACATCCAAAGCACAGAGTTTCAAAAGCCCGCAGAGACAAGAGAAGAACACATTACAAAGCAACACCTGCAACATTGGCTGCGTGTTCTAATTGTGGCACCACTGTAAAATATCATACTGTTTGTCCGGAATGTGGATATTACAGAGGTAAGTTGGCAATCGAAAAAAACGTTACAGTTTAATAACCTGACTATTATGGTCAGAAGAACAGCATTCTTCTGACCATTTTTATTTCCCTCCTGTTTTAATATTCGAACAAATTAATTAATTGTTTTAAAAGGAGTTAGGCAATTATATGCTTGATATTTCTTTGCTTTTTGGATTTTTCATCCTAACTTGCGCCCCATTTTATATTTCCGGTTTTATAGTTTTATTCTGATCTTCCGGTATTTATTTTGGGGAGTTCATTGTGTTAAGTTGATTAAAAATAATTTTTATGAATAAAATTTGTGCTGCAATAACAGGCATTGGAGCATTTCTTCCAGAGTACCGTTTAACCAATGAAGAGATAAGTCAACTGGTCGAAACTTCTGATGAATGGATCATGCAGCGTATTGGCATTAAAGAACGCCGTATCCTGAAAGAAGAAGGATTGGCCACTTCAGATATGGGAGTTGCCGCGATTAAAGAACTTCTGGAAAAAACCGGAACCAAACCCGAAGAAATAGATCTCTTAATTTGCGCCACGATAACCCCCGATAGCCCACTTCCGGCTACTGCAAATATTATTAACTCAAAGGCCGGATTAATTAATGCTTGGAGTTTTGATCTTACTGCTGCATGTTCAGGATTTATTTTTGCCCTGACCACCGGTGCCAAATTCATTGAAAGTGGCCAGTATAAAAAGGTGATCGTCTTAGGGGCAGATATGATGTCGTCGATTACGAATTACAAAGACCGCGCAACCTGTCCCTTGTTTGGTGACGGAGCTGCTGCCGTTTTACTCGAACCTACTACCGAAGATTTAGGAGTTATCGATCATATCAACCGTGTTGATGGTGCAGGAGCACAGTTCCTTCAGATAAAAAGCGGAGGATCATTAAAACCGGCCTCTTACGAAACTATCGATAATGATGAACATTTTGTATATCAGGAAGGTCAAACCGTATTCAAAATGGCTGTTTCGAGTATGGCAGATGTGGCTGTTGAAATGATGGATAAACATCAGATATCAGTTACTGATCTTGATTGGTTTGTTCCACATCAGGCAAATATGAGAATCATTGATGCGGTTGGCCGTCGGATTGGCATTGATAAGGAAAAGGTAATGGTCAATATTCAGAAATATGGAAATACAACTGCAGCAACCATTCCGCTGTGCTTATATGACTACGAAGATCAGTTAAAAAAAGGGGATAATATTATTCTTGTTGCTTTTGGCGCAGGCTTTACCTGGGGAGCTATTTACCTTAAATGGGCTTACGATCCGAAAAAATAAACTAACCATAACGTTACCTAACTATTCTAGCCATGGGAAAGTTGATAATCAGAAGTCACGAAGAGTTTGAAAAACATGTTGGACAGGAACTGGGCGTTTCAGAATATATGACCATTACCCAGGAGCAGATCAACAAATTTGCAGATGCTACTTTTGATCATCAATGGATTCATGTAGATGAGGAGCGGGCTAAAACAGAAGGTGCTTTTGGAAGCACGATCGCTCATGGATATCTTACATTGTCGCTGCTTGCGTATATGTGGGACCAGATTATTCAGGTTGAAAACATCAAAATGCTGGTAAATTACGGAATAGAATCTTTTAGGTTCAATCAGCCGGTGCTTGTTAACAGCAGGATCAGAACCAAGGTTGTTTTGCATTCGGTGACCAACTTAAGGGGAATTTCAAAAATCCAGCTACATGTTACCATGGAGATTGAGGGAAACCGTAAATCTGCATATGAAGGCACCATCACTTTCCTTTATCATTTTAGGACTAAAAGTGGAGTCCTTCTTTAAGCTTTAGTATATTTGAGGTTCGTTCAAAAAAATAGTAAGAATATGGCAAAAGAAATCAATGCAATTAATCCGCAAGTAATAAATCTGATAGCCAAAGGGACTAAAATAACTGGAGATATGCTTTCTGATGGCGATATACGTGTTGATGGTGAATTAATCGGAAATTTGGAAACAAAAGGTAGGTTGGTGATTGGTGCTTCAGGCAGGGTAGAAGGCGATATCAGTTGTAAAAGCTGTGAAATTGCCGGAACTCAAACAGGTAAAATGATTATTTCGGAGTTACTTTCTTTAAGAACCTCCTCAAAGGTTTCCGGCGATGTTGTTACCGGTAAATTGTCGATTGAACCCGGGGCATTTTTTGTCGGCACTTGCACCATGGGCGATGAAACCACGAATAATGAATAACGATAAGTATAAAAAACCAAAGAAACAGTTTGATGATTTTATCCGGTATTCCAGTCTGGCTTTCGAAATGTTGGTTATAATGGTTATCGGTGTTTTTGCTGGTGTGAAAATTGACCAATGGCTTGAACTTGGCTTTCCGGCATTTACCCTTGGATTAATGATTTTATCGGTCGCCGGCGCTATTTATCATGCGATTCGTAAATTTTTGTAGTTTTCGGATCAAAATATTTATTAATATTTTCAAAAAATAATCTTCAATCAACTGGGCATGAAATTTTTTCTTGTAAAATCTACTGTTCTGACCGTCATTGTCTTAATATTGGGGGCAATTCTATATTCCACGGTATTCAACCAGTTATACCGTCCAATTTTACCTGGTGTCCTTGCCTTTTTTTATATCTTAACAAACCTTGTACATGCTTATTTGTTAAACATCGCTGGTAAATCAAGTTCAAGATTTACATCACAATATATGGTCATTAGTTTTTTAAAGATGTTTTTTTATTTGGCTGTTGTTATCGTATTTGTGATTATAAATAAAGAGGATGCCAAGATTTTTCTAGTCAATTTTTTGCTGCTGTATGTTGTTTATACAATCTTTGAAGTATATGAAATTTCGAATTTTGTAAGACAAATAAAAAGTTAAACTTTCTTAGCCAGCGAAGATTGCCTATAATTACTTAAAAAAATATTAAATTTGTTGACCGCAGAATACAATGAGAATACAATGATACAAATTATGCGACCTTTATTAATTATCATTTTTGCAGTCTTTATCTGTACAGGAACGGTTCAGGCAAATGAAGAACCTGTTAAAGCAGAAGAAACCGGACATGCGAAAAGCTTTAATGCAGGTAAATATGTGATTGAGCATGTCTCCGATGCTTTTGAATGGCACATTGCTACTTTTGGAGAAACACACATCAGTGTTCCATTGCCGATAATACTCTATAGCTCAAACAAGGGATGGAACTTTTTCATGTCATCCAGGTTTCATCACGGACACGAAACGTACAACAACTTCAGGATAGAACAGGAAGGACAGAACGAAGGGAAAATAGTTGAAGTAAATGAATCTGGCGAAATTGTTGGGCTGCCTGTTGATTTGTCGATTACCAAAACGGTTGCCGGTATATTTGTCGGTGCAATCGTTCTCTTGCTTATTTTTCTGAATATTGCAAAATCAGCCAAAGAACATGAAAATATTGCACCCAAAGGCCTTCAAAACTTGTTTGAGCCGATTATCCTGTTTATTCGCGACGAGGTTGCCAAACCTGCCATCGGAGAAAAGAAGTTCGAAAGATTTATGCCTTATTTGTTAACTGCTTTTTTCTTTATCCTGATTAATAATCTACTGGGATTGATACCTATTTTCCCTTTTGGATCAAACGTTACCGGAAATATTGCCGTTACCATGGTATTGGGCCTCTTTACTTTTTTTGTTACTGCACTGAACGGGAACAAACATTACTGGAAAGAAATTTATAATCCGGATGTTCCGTGGTGGTTAAAGTTCCCTATACCGCTAATGCCCATTATCGAACTATCCGGACTTATCACCAAGCCTTTTGTATTAATGGTCCGTTTGTTCGCGAACATGATGGCAGGGCACATGATCGTTACCGTTTTTATAAGTTTGATATTTATTTTTACCTCGTTAATGGGCGCAAAAGTAGGTCTTGGGGTTTCTGTAATTTCGGTAGCATTTTCAGTGTTTATTATTATGCTCGACATATTGGTTTCGTTTATACAGGCTTATGTTTTTACATTGCTTTCAGCGATCTATTTTGGGATGGCAACATCAGAACATCATTAGTTATTCATTATTATAAATTCATTTAATTATGACTGCATTATTCATCATTTTAGCAGAATTGGCTCTTGGACATTTGGGGGCAGCATTGGGGGCAGCTTTGGCAACAATTGGCGCAGCTATGGGTATTGGCCGGATCGGCGCCGCCGCTATGGAAGCTATTGCCCGTCAACCGGAAGCTAGTGGGGACATTCGTTCAAACTTGATTGTTTCCGCAGCGTTGATCGAAGGTGTTGCTTTCTTTGCCGTGATCGTCTGTGCATTGGTAATTTTCATTTAAGAATTTTTTTAGTCTGTGGCCTGCTCCCGGGATTGCCGGGAGTTTAGGCTACTTATTAACCAACAATCACACAACTATGGGATTTGTAACACCTGATTACGGTACAATATTTTGGATGGTCATCAGTTTCGGCATCGTAATGGTCATCATGAAAAAATTTGCCTGGGGACCAATACTGAAAGCATTAAAAGATCGTGAAATATCAATTTCAGAGGCTTTGAATTCAGCCGAAAAGGCCCGAAAGGACGTTGCCGGGTTAATTGCCAGCAATGATCAGATTATTGCCCAGGCCAAAAGGGAAAAGGACCTGATAATAAAGGAAGCCAGGGATATAAAGGATAAAATTGTTGCCGATGCAAAGATCCAGGCAAACCAGGAAGCTCAAAAAGGCATCGAAATCGCACGGCAACAGATCATTGCAGAAAAGGATACCGCCATTAGCGATATCAAAAAACAGGTTGCCGAACTTTCGTTAATGATTGCTGAAAAAGTGATAAGAAAACAACTCGAAAATCCAAAAGATCAGGAAATACTGGTTAAAGATCTGTTAAAAGACCTGAAGTTGAAATAATTATATGGATAAAAGTAAAATCAACGTACGATACTCCAAAGCATTTTTTTCGCTGGCCAAAGAAAAAGACCTTATCGGAGAACTTCAAAAAGATGCGGAATTAATTTCGTCTGTAAGCAGTTCCAGCAGCGATTTTATTCTTTTGATCGAAAGTCCGGTAATTCCGGTTTCAGAAAAAATGAAAGTCCTGAAAGTTATTTTTGAAGGCAAGATCAATTTATTTTCCCTGAATTTTCTGTTACTCATTACCCAAAACAGGCGTGAAAAAAATATTCCCGGCATATTCAGGGTTCTGGAAGAATTGTACCGGAAAGACCTTGGAATTAAAACAGCGGTTCTTACCACCGCAAAACCATTAAACGAAGCCCTTGTTGATCAAATACAACAATCTCTTGAAATTGAATTCGGTGCAAAAATACAGCTTACTCAAAATATTGATGAAGGGCTGATTGGTGGCTTTGTGCTTCGGGTTGACGACAGTCAATACGATGCAAGTATTTCATCGCAACTGAAAAAGGTTAAAGAAAAATTGCTCCAAGCAGAATTGAAATAGAATATTGACTGATAAAAATAGAAGAAAATGGCAAATATAAAACCTGCTGAGGTTTCGGTAATTCTTAAGCAACAGTTGGAAGGCTTTAAAAGTCAGGCAGAATTGGAAGAAGTTGGGACTGTACTTCAGGTTGGAGATGGAATTGCCCGTATATACGGCCTGTCAAATGTCGAATCGAACGAGATGATTGAATTTGACTCTGGTGTAAAAGGGATTGTACTAAATCTTGAAGAGGACAATGTAGGTGCGGTAATTCTTGGCCTTACCAAAGAAATTAAAGAAGGCGATACTGTTAAACGTTTGAAGAGAACCGCTTCTATCGAGGTGGGTGAAGGACTTCTTGGCCGTGTTATTAACACACTTGGAGAACCCATTGACGGAAGGGGTGTTATTACAGGCGAAAAATTTATGATGCCATTGGAACGAAAAGCGCCTGGCGTAATTTTTCGTCAACCGGTTACCCAGCCACTGCAAACCGGGCTAAAAGCAATCGATGCCATGATCCCCATTGGTCGCGGACAGCGTGAGTTGATAATTGGTGACCGCCAAACCGGTAAAACCGCTGTTGCAATTGATACCATTATCAATCAACGCGAAAATTTCGAAAAAGGGAATCCCGTATATTGTATTTATGTGGCAATTGGCCAAAAAGGTTCTACCATCGCCAATCTGGCGCATACGCTCGAGAAACACGGGGCAATGGAATATACCGTTATTGTGATGGCCACAGCATCCGATCCGGCTGCACTTCAGTTTTATGCACCTTTCGCCGGAGCTGCCATTGGCGAATATTTTCGCGATACGGGCCGTGATGCTTTGATCGTTTATGATGATTTGTCGAAGCAGGCCGTTTCTTACCGCGAAGTATCATTGCTGTTACGCCGTCCACCGGGCCGCGAAGCATATCCCGGCGATGTGTTTTATCTACATTCCCGTTTGTTGGAACGTGCTGCAAGAATCATCAGTTCTGATGAGATGGCGGCCAAGATGAACGATTTGCCCGATTGCTTGAAAGGCAAGGTAAAAGGTGGTGGCTCGCTTACTGCATTGCCAATTATTGAAACTCAGGCAGGTGATGTTTCTGCATATATCCCAACCAACGTAATTTCTATTACCGATGGCCAGATCTTCCTGGAATCCAATCTTTTCAACTCAGGGGTGCGGCCTGCAATCAATGTGGGTATTTCTGTATCACGGGTTGGTGGAAATGCACAGATAAAATCGATGAAAAAAATTGCCGGAACCCTGAAACTTGATCAGGCACAATTTCGCGAACTGGAGGCTTTCTCGAAATTCGGGTCCGATCTGGATGCTGCCACAATGCGGGTACTAAATAAAGGCCGAAAAAACGTCGAAATATTAAAGCAACAACAATATGCACCTTTAAAAATCGAGCATCAGATTGCAATTATATACTGCGGTGTAAAAGAACTGTTGCGCGATGTAGCGGTTGGAAAGGTTAAAGATTTTGAACGTGATTTTCTTGAAATGATGGAAAATCAATACCGTGGTGTTCTTGACCAGTTGAGATCGGGCATTCTGTCAGGCGAAGAAATCCTGACAATTGAAAAAGTGGCTGCCGAAATAGCGGAAAGATATCCAGAATAAAACGTTTGTGACTGAAAACTCATTTGTTGATTTATTGATTTGAAATGGCAAATTTAAAGGAAATACGTACCAGGATTACTTCTGTTAAAACTACCAGGCAAGTCACCAATGCCATGAAAATGGTATCGGCAGCCAAGCTTAAAAAAGCACAGGATGCTATTTTGAAGATTCGTCCGTATGCAAATAAATTTTTTGAATTGCTTTCCTTTTTAAGCTCAGTGCTTGAAGATAACCCTGATTCAATTTATACAGTACAGCGTAATCCAGAAAAGGTCCTGATTGTTCTGGTTAGCTCAAACCGTGGACTTTGCGGAGGATTTAATTCGTACGTTTCAAAAACTGCCATTTCACTCACTAAAACGAAATACATCAAGCAGATGCAATCTGGAAATCTTGATTTTATCGTTATAGGTAAGCAAGCCGCAAAAGTTCTGCGTTCCAATTTTATTCAAGCTAAAAGCGAAAAAAATGAATTGTTCGATGATCTGACTTTCGAAAATGTGCTTGAGGTTTCCAAGTCAATAATGAACGATTTTGTAGATGGCAAATACGATCGGGTGGAGTTGGTTTACAACAAATTTATCAATGCCGCCATTCAGGAACAAGTAAGCGAGCAATTTTTACCGGTATTGCCTGCTGTTGTTGATAGGAATAGTCAAAACAATGTAAATTACATTTTCGAACCTTCGCTGGAATTCATCGTTCAGGAACTGATTCCAAGGTCTTTGGCGATTCAGTTTTACAAAGCTTTACTAAATTCACACGCGGCAGAACACGGCGCCCGGATGACTGCTATGCACAAAGCGACCGATAATGCTACAGATTTGATCAATGAATTGACCCTTACCTTTAATAAAGCCCGCCAGGCGGCAATTACCAACGCTATTCTGGAGGTAACCAACGGAGCTGAAGCTCTGAACGGTTAAAATATTTTTTAGATTTGAAAGAAGCCCGGGCATATTGATTGTTCGGGCTTTTTTGTTAATAGGCAGGTAGATGTCTCCAGTTCTGGCGATCTAAAAAATTTAGCACCGATTGACATAGACAAGGGAACGTTGGAAATTATTCTGGAAAATAGACTGAAAGTGTCCATGAATATTAATGGAAGTATTTTTGATACAGGGCACAACAAGGAGATTACGAATTTTACTTTAGCAAATGTTGCACCCAATGAAACAAAAATTACGTTGGCCAGCTTGGCCGGGGTCCAACTTTCGAATAACGTTGAGTTCCGAATACTGAAATTCGAATCATCTGGGTCGGTAACTCCAGTCCTAATCGACTTGAATGATTATTTTAAAATAACATTGAATTTAAACGACTTGAGCATTTCGAGTGAAAACCTGACAATTTAAAAATCTCAAAGACTAAAAAATCCGTTGGGCGTATTCGGATTTGATTTTCCTGATCTCAAGGTTTTTGGTGCTGTTCCCGAGAGTGATTCACTTTCGATTAAAACCATTTCTCATCAAAAGATAACTTTTAATCAAATCTGAAATGAAAAGGATATTCATTAATTCACTGATATTGATCTTTATATTGATCACCGGATTAACGACAGTATGGGCACAGGAAAGCACTACCCTTCAATTTATGAAAGGAATGCCGCAATCGGATCTCCAAAATCCGGCTTTGCACAACGATTCGAGTGCTGTAATAATTGGCTTTCCAGGATTATCCGGGATGTATTTTGATTTCAATAGCGACTTTGCTGTCAACGACCTGATACATAAAGGGACAGGGGCCTTGGCCGACTCGCTGGTATTGGACATTGATGGGTTCCATAGCTCGCTAAAAGCTACCAATTCGATACAGCAAAATTTTAGCATCCCATTGTTTTATCTCGGTATCCGGAGCAAAAAATCGTTCTTCAGCATCGGGATTACTGAAAAAGCGATGACCAGGTTTTCATTCGATAAAAGCCTGATAACATTTATAAAAGACGGAAATGCCCCTTACATGGGGCAAAATTTTGATCTTGGGGATTTGGATATGGATGCCTTTCATTACCGTGAATTTGCATTTGGCTATTCTAATGAGCTGATTAAAATAGAAAATTCTTTCAAGCCTAAAAAGAGTGAATTCGGATCAGAAGCATTCGATATGAGCCTTCCGACAAAAATATACCTTGGTGGGACCTATGCAGTGAATAACAAAATAAACATCGGCCTTCTCAACAGGTTGTATAAAAACGGGAACATCAGTGAAAATACAGTTACCTTATCGGCCAATACAATGCTTGGCAATTTTTTAAGCCTGACAGGTTCCTATTCAATGATTGACAAGTCTACCAATAATATAGGTTTTGGAATGGCTATCCGGTTGGGCCCCAATCAGTGGTATTTAGTGAGCGACAATTTATTGGCATTGAATGATCCTGCAAAAGCCGAATTTGTAAACCTAAGATTTGGGATGAATTTGCTGTTCGGTAGAAAACACAAACCCAAAATTGTTGAAACTTCAGATATTCAATAATATATAAAAGGGAGGCAACTCCCTTTTATGTTTTGCTTTAAGAAAAAGAAATGAAAATACAATTGGAAACAACCTCAAGCAGGGCAAACGCATGAACACAAATTGCTTTGGTTTCCTTTTAATGTCAATACATAGTTAGCTTTTTTAGCGGCATTTTCATCTTGGACTTCTAATGGTCTTGCCGTCAAAAGCCCTCCGTTTCCGGAGAGCTTTTTTTTATGAGTTCAATTCAAATGCAAACCTACATCAAAAACTTCAGCATGAATAAAACGGCCAAAACCGCAGTCACAACTGAAATATCTTTGAACTTTCCGGTGAGGAGTTTCAGGAGAACATAGGAAAGTACACCAAACAAAATACCTTCAGAAATAGAGTAAGTTAATGGCATCATTATGATGGTGAGGAATACTGGGATCGATTCGGTATAATCGTCAAAATTAATGTTCTTGATAGGAGTCATCATCATTGCCCCAACTAGAATCAAAGCAGGTGCGGTCGCGGCTCCCGGAATCATCAGGAAGATAGGTGAAAGGAACAGTGCAAAGAGAAATAAGATGGCAACAGTGAGCGAAGTTAAGCCAGTGCGGCCACCTTCAGAAACTCCTGCTGCACTTTCTACATAAGTTGTAACAGTTGATGTTCCCAACATCGCGCCAACTGTTGTTCCAACCGCATCGGCCATCAAGGCTTGTTTTACACGCGGCACACGTCCTTCTTTGTCGAGCATATTGGCTTTGGAAGAAACTCCGATCAAAGTACCTACCGTATCAAACATGTCAACAAACAAGAAGGTAAATACCACAATCAACATATCAAAAGTCAGTAACTGAGCCCATTCAAATTTCATAAAAATCGGGGTAAGAGATGGAGGGGTAAGGTCAAATGAAGAAGGAAGTTGGGCAACACCAAAAAACAATCCAATTGCGGTACCAGCGAGGATACCTATCAATAAAGCGCCATCACCAAAGTCGCAACCAACGAAGCAAGGGCGGTTGCTGTAAAAACAGCTCCTTTGTCCATTCCGGCAGCACCCAGTATGTCAGGGTTAACGGCCAGAATATAGGCCATGGTCATAAATGTTGTGAACCCGGCAAGAATCTCTGTTCTGACAGTTGTATTGTACTCGCCTAATTTGAAATACTTGTTTAGAAATTCCATATTTGGTTAGATTAAAAGGCGTATTTCATCGCGGCGGTAGGGTTTACCATAAATCCATCATGTCCGGCAAAGTTGTTGCTTAATTCAATCTCGCCACCAGCCGAAAAATTCTTATTAAAGTTGTACCATAATTGTGGCTCAGCGAGGAAGATATAATCTTTTGATTGAAAATTGGCAACAAATCCATCGTTCGAAACTGTATGTCCTTCTTTCCAGAAATCAGCAAATCCGGTGAACGACATTTTCCCTTTTGCAAAATTAAGGTACCAAACAGCGGTAAGCTGGAAATTATTTGGCTTAGAATTAGTCGTATTGGCAATATTTTTATACAATGCTTTCAATGAGAAACCTTTAGAAAAATCACTGGCATTCCATGAATAATCGATCCCGGACAACCATGCGTTGTTGATTGAACTTGCAACACCTGGAACAGGCTGATAGAATCCGCCATTGTATTCGCCATGCCAGCTAAAAGGTGATTTTCCTAACTTGAAACAGCGGGCTATCTCGAAATAAGACAATGAAAAACGCCTTCAACATCACCAACTCCATAATCGAAGTCAATAAAGAAAAAGGTATTGCCGGTTTTGTCAGGCCTGAACATTTCAACTGTAGTGGTCAGGTATCCGCGACCTTTCCCCATGTCGTAATGGGTCAGGATATTCTGGGCAAATGTGCCTAAAGCAAGTAAAGTAACGAACAAAATAAGAACTAATTTCTTCATAATGAATCTTAGTTGATAAGCATAAATGCTCGCCAAAAATAGGTAAAAAAACATTGTTGGTTCTTTATTGTATATTTTACAAGCTAATTTGTTACCAACACTTTTCTAACAATTATTTCAGTCTGAAATTTAGGCCAATAACAGCGTTAAATTTAAACTAATGAAATATTTTCATATCTTCATCCGCACATTAAGCTATGCAGGTTGTTATATTTGTTTATAATAGCATTCTGAACTACTGCACATTGTAAAAACACTAAATCAATTAGATATGAAACCAATTTCGAGAAGACATTTTATACAGGCAGGGCTGATTGGCGCAGCTGCAATCACCACAGGCCTTGGCAATTCCGTTTATGCCAACTCAACCATTGCCCAAATTGATAAAGTAAAACTGGGAAAAACCGGATTGATGGTTCCCCGTTTGGCAATGGGAACCGGAACACATGGCGGAAACCAGTCATCAGACTTTACCCGGATGGGCACCGAAAATTTCGTAAAACTTGCCCGTTATGCCCACGAAAGGGGCGTTTCCTTTTATGATGCTGCAGATTTGTACGGTTCGCACCATAATGTGAAAGCTGTTCTGAAAGAAGTTCCGCGCGAAAAAGCCACACTGCTCTCGAAAATATGGACACGCCCCGAAAAATGGAATCCGGATGCCCCAATGAAAACACTTGACCGGTTCAGGATGGAAACCGGATCTGACTATTTCGACATAATGCTGCTGCATTGCATGACTAACGCGAAATGGCAGGAAGAGAAAAAACCATACATCGAAGCACTTTCCGAAGCAAAACAAAAAGGAATTATAAAAACGTTGGGCGTTTCGTGCCACAATTTTGAAGCGCTTAAGCTGGCTGTTGACGATCCGTGGGTGGACGTTATTCTTGCACGAATAAATCCTGAAGGACTTGTAATGGATGCTACTTCCGATGAGGTTATGGCCGTTTTGAAAAAAGCCCATGACAGCGGAAAAGGTATCATCGGGATGAAAATATTTGGTGAAGGAAAAATGATTGAAGAAAGCAGGCGCGAAAAATCGCTTCAATATGTAATCGGTAGTAAGAACGTTGATTGCATGACCATTGGCATGACCACAACCGAACAGATAGATGAAGCAGTGAACCGGATCATGCGAATTGCAAAGGGAATATGAAGCGAGACAAACTAATTGCACTTTATGCCCAAACATTCAGGAAAAATTGCCATACTTGGTCGGAATTCATCCAACTGGGCCATCACCTTTCTGGCAGTCTCGGGCTATGGTGCAGTTTCAGTTCCGGTTTTGCCAGATTTTAATCCTGAAGATATTCATCACATCCTTAACTGTAACTTCAGGTCTCCAATACTATCGCAGATTAAAGCGCGACTGTTTGGTAAATCAGCCTTAAATTTGTGAGCGGAAAATGGGTTTCGGTTTGGTTTAAAAGTGAGCATAATTCTTTTACTGCCTGGTTTGCCCTAGGTGTAGTTTTCCTGTGACCACCGTGAGAACATTTTTACTGTTGCGGCTTTGGCATCTTCAAAGCTTCGCTGGTTGCCAGACTATATATATTCATATTATTAACAAGAATATTCATCGGATGACTTTTCGGAGTCGACTCTAAATTTAAATATCCTACAAAAAACAGCAGTCTGGAAGGTTTTTCAGGTTGCTGTTCATGTTTTAATGATAATCAATCCTCTACCCAATTAGAAATTATAAACCCTGACTGGGCGTATGACTTTCTATCATAAAAGCAAACAAATTATCTGATTTGAATTCTTTATATTTGTAAAAAACAAATGCCATGAGAACAATAGAATTTAAATCGAAGTTAAAAAACAACATGATTCATATTCCGAAGAAGATTCAACCAGAACTACAAACAGCCGATGAAAGGAATGTTCGGGTATTGATATTTCTGGAAGAGGATGACGGACTGGATTTGAAACTTTATAAAATTGATTTAACACCAATTGATGTTGCAAACGATGAATTAGAATCAATTAATAAAGGTCTGAGAGATTTTGAGGAGGGGAAAATTCATTCAAGCGAAACCGCCCGGAAACTCTATGAAAAATACTTATAGAATTGTCTGGTCGGAAGAGGCTCTCATTAATCTGAAAGGAATTATTGAATATCTCGAAAAAAATTGGTCTGAAAAAGAATTGAAGAAATTTGCAAAATTGCTCGACAATAGGCTTTCTTTAATATCGACTAATCCACTCTTATTCCCTGCAACCAATCATTCCACAAGTATAAGAATGGTATTGCTTTCTAAATTTATTTCAATTTTCTATCAGCCATTTGATGGGTATATTCGGATTGTTTCTCTGTTTGATAACCGTAGAAACCCGAAACCGCTTAAAAAATTTTAATTTCACCTGACCCACATTTTAACATGCAATACCAATCCAACCCGCAGCTCGAACTTGCTTTTAATTTTCTGCAATACACCAACCAAAATATTTTCCTGACCGGGAAAGCCGGAACCGGGAAAACCACTTTTTTGCACAACCTTAAAAAACTGTCGCCAAAACGAATGGTAATAGTTGCCCCAACCGGTGTGGCTGCCATTAATGCGGGCGGTGTCACCATTCATTCATTTTTCCAAATGTCGTTCGGACCGCAAATACCGCAGAACCCCGATCAGTTGCGACCTGTAACCGTGCCTGCCGATGGAAATGTAGCAGCCGCGACCAAACGTTTCAGCCGCGAAAAAATCAACATTATGCGAAGTCTCGATTTACTGGTGATCGACGAAATTTCGATGGTGCGTGCCGATATTCTGGACGGGATCGACGAAGTCCTTCGCCGCTACAAAAACCGCTACAAACCTTTTGGCGGTGTGCAATTACTTATGATTGGCGACTTGCAGCAGTTGGCACCCGTTATTAAAGACGATGACTGGAACATCCTGAAACCATATTACGAAACCGGTTTTTTCTTTAGCAGCCATGCCCTGAAACGATCGAAATTCATTGGTATCGAGCTGAAACATATTTTCCGTCAAAGCGATCAGCGTTTTATCGACTTGCTGAACAAAGTGCGTGAAAACCGGATGGATGAGGCTACCCTTCAGGAATTAAACAAACGTTACGTTCCAGGCTTTAACCCTGAAGAAAAAGAAGGCTATATCACGCTCACCACGCACAATTACCAGTCGCAACAAATCAACGATTTGAAACTTAGCAAGCTGAAAACCAAATTGTATAAATTTTCAGCCGAAATACAGGGCGAATTTCCGGAGTACTCCTATCCTACCGATCCGGAGCTGGAATTAAAAGTTGGGGCGCAGGTGATGTTTGTTAAAAATGATTTGTCGCCCGAAAAACGTTTCTACAATGGCAAAATAGGTAAAATCATCAATATTGTTGACGAGGAAATTGAGGTGCGCTGCCCCGGCGATACCGACTCTATTGATGTGGAGAAAGTGGAATGGCAAAATGCCAAATACAAACTCAACGAAACTACCCAGAAAATTGACGAAGATGTAATTGGCACATTCACCCAATATCCGCTGAAACTGGCATGGGCCATCACCATACATAAAAGCCAGGGGCTCACTTTTGAAAAAGCCATCATCGATGCACGGGCTTCGTTTGCACACGGTCAGGTTTATGTGGCGCTGAGCCGCTGCAAAACGCTGGAAGGCTTGGTATTGAGTTCTCCAATTGCTGATTATAGTGTAAAAAACGACACCACAGTTATTCGGTTTACCGATGATGTTGAACGAAACCAACCAGGCCTTGCCGAACTGGAAAAATCGCGCAAAGAATATGTACAACAATTACTGAACGAACTTTTCGATTTTAAACCAATGCTTCGCCAGATAAAGTCTTTGCTAAAACTTTGGGAAGAACATTCGGCTCAATTACTTGGTAGCCTGAAAACCAATCTGCAAGGCCTGACTATACCACTGCAAACCGAACTTATTAATGTGGCGGAAAAATTCGAAAATCAAATCAGACAACTGATTGCCACTGCGCCCAATGCCGAAGACAATGGGCAACTTCAGGAGCGGATAAAAAAAGCTGCCGACTATTTCGTCGGAAAACTTTCAACCATTGTGGAAGAACCCTTTTCGGAAGTCACGTTTGATACCGACAACAAAGCCATCCGCAAAAGCTTTAACGAAGCTACAGATAAACTCCGGAAAGAAATACATACGAAAAAAGTGTGTCTCGATTTGTGCAAAAACGGGTTCAGCATCAAAACCTACCTCGAAACCAAATCGAAGGCAGCCATCGAAATTCCTGAAACAAGCCACAAAGGCCAGCCAACAGCCAGTTCGTCGTCTTTCACCATGCATCCTGATTTTTACACCAAACTGAAAAAATGGCGCATCGAAAAATCCCACATCCTAAGCCTTGAAATCGCACGGATACTTCCGCAGAAAACGCTGCTCGAAATTACCCAAACTTTGCCTGCATCCAGAGCAGAATTAAAGGCAGTAAAGGGAATGGGCGGAACACGGTTGCAGCAGTTTGGCAAGGAAATACTGGAACTGGTGATCGCATACCGAAAACAAAAAGGAATGGATTTGCCGATTGGCGCTGAAAAAGAAGCCGAAAAAGCAGGGATGGACACCAAACAAATTAGCTACGAATTGTTCAAAAGCGGTAAATCAATTCCTGAAATTGCTCTTGAAAGAAATTTCGCAGCTTCGACCATCGAAGGGCATCTGGCACATTATGTCGGGCTCGGCGAACTGGAAATTAACCGGTTTGTTGAACCCGCTAAGGTCAAAACCATTGTTGCTTACATCGAAAAACATAGGGCCAAACAAATAAACGAAATCCGCTCTGCAATTGGCGAAAGTTACACCTATTCCGAAATCCGTTTTGTTATAAAATATCTGGAAGCGAGACGTTAAAATATAACCAACCAACAAATCTATTATGAAACCTAATGATCCAAAATTCTACAACCGTTTGTTTATTACCATCCTCCGCGTTGCCATTGGCTGGCACTTTTTGTACGAAGGAACCGCTAAAATTCTTCAGGTGAACTGGACTGCTTCAGGATTTTTACTGAACACATCAGGATCTTTCTCCGGATTTTACCATTGGATTGCCAGTTCTCCAACACTTTTAAATGTTTCAGATTTTCTGAATATGTATGGACTGTTGTTCATTGGGCTCGCACTTTTTATCGGTCTTTTCAGCCGGGTTGCGGCACTATCCGGAGCATTGCTGCTGACCTTGTACTATTTTGCCTATCCACCTTTTGGCAATCCGGTGATGAATGCTGCGGAAGGCCATTTATTTATCGTTGACAGATTATTTATCGAAACTGCCGCACTTCTTTTTCTCTTCTTTTACCGCGAAAAGGGTTACAGTATTGATACATTTATTTCGATGTGCCAAAAACGAAAAAAAACACCTGTTACCGAACCTGAAAGCAGTTTTTCCCGGCGTGAAGCATTGAAAAACCTCGCAACTCTACCGGTTTTGGGAGCAATGGGCTGGGGTGCTGTCAGCAACTTTAAAACTTATGGTGTCGATGTGATGTCGGGTGCAACCATTCAGGTAAAACAAACGGCATTAAACGAATTGAAAGGCGAACTTCCGAAAGGGAAAATCGGGAAACACGAAATCAGCCGGTTAATTGCCGGAGGAAACCTGATTGGCGGCTGGTCGCATGCACGTGATCTGATATACACCGATACCCTTTTCAAGGCATATAATACCGAACAAAAAGTTTACGAAACACTGATATTGGCTGAAAAAGCCGGAATCAACACCATTAACATTGGTTTTCCATCGAACCCACTTCTGGCCAAATACAAAAAGATGACCGGTAGCAAAATAAAGGTGATTACACAGGTTGCTCCCAACCTGGACTGGAAAGGACTTGACAAAGTAGGCCCGAACACCGACAAAAAACTTTATTTTGAGAACATTGACAAGGCAATAGATTTCGGCGTTGACATCATTCAGGTCCAGGGAAACTGGTGCGACTGGCTGGTGCGCGACAATAAGATTGAGGTGATTGATGAAATGGTCAACCATATTCGTCAACAAGGTTACACGGCAGGTTTGGGGGCTCATTCGGTCGAGTCGCTCATCCGCCTGTACCGAACAGGGTATTATTCCTGATTATTACATGAAAACCATGCACCACGATCAGTATTGGTCGGCCCACCCGCGCGAAAATCGTTTCCCCTTTGAAGTTGACGGGAAAAATTACCTCGACCACAACCGTTTCCACAACAACATATTCTGTTTGTTCCCCGAGCGAACGGTCGAGTTTGTAAGCAAAGCCACTGTGCCCATAATGGGATTTAAAGTATTGGCAGCCGGAGCCATTGAACCTAAGGACGGTTTTCAATGGGCTTACGACAATGGCGCCGACTTTATTTGTGTGGGAATGTTTGATTTTCAGGTGGTGAGCAATGTGAATATTGCCATCGACTGTTTGAAAACCACCAATAGGAGCCGGGCTTGGTATGGATAATATTTAATGAATGCAGTTTATGGCCGGCGCAGGGTTGGTAAAACTTTTCTTATCCGTAATGCTTTCGAAGGCAATTTTACCTTTCAGGTTACAGGCTTAAGCAATGCCAGTCTGCCAAAACAACTAACCAATTTCAACCTGGCCATGCGAAAGATCACTCCGGAGCAATACTTTTGTCCAATTAACACTTTGATTATCTCTTTGCCAATGTAGCGATCGATACGTTTCTTATAACTTTCCCGGATGATATATTTTTTCATTTTTAAATCTATAAATGACAAACATACAAATATAAATGTTTTGTCATTTATAAGTGACAAAAACACGTTTTGTTTTGAATTTGTCACTTATAAGTACACTCAATGTTATGCTTCCTTTAACAAATTCAGTAAATCAACAGTTGATAAACGGGCGCTTTGGTCGGTACCATCGAGCAGGCTATCGGCCAAATCGCGTTTGGTGGAATGTAATTTCAGGATTTTCTCTTCAATTGTATTTTTGGCTACCAACCGGTAAATGGTCACCGGACGCAATTGGCCAATACGGTGGGCGCGATCGCTCGCCTGATCTTCAATGGCGGGATTCCACCACGGGTCGAGGTGCAGCACATAATCGGCAGCGGTGAGGTTCAGTCCCAATCCACCGGCTTTCAGGCTGATCAGGAAAAGTTCGCCTTTGCCCGACTGGAAAGCTTTCACAGCCAGCTGACGATCGGGAATTGAAGTTGAACCATCCAAATACTGGTAACTGATGCCTTGCTTGTCCAGTTCCTTTCGAACAATGGCCAAATGCATCACGAATTGGCTGAACACCAATGCTCGATGTTTATTGGCGCGCAGTTCTTCAACGATCTCGAAAAAAGCTTCGAGTTTGGCCGATGGCAACTGTATGTCTTTGTTTACCAGCATCGTATTGCAACAGGCCAACCTGAGTTTGGTAATTTCGGCCAGTGCTTGCAGGTGTTGCTGACCGTTGCCGCTACCATTGTTTTCGATGGTATTGATCGCCTCGCACCGCAATGCTTCATAAAATGCCAATTCCTTTTCGCTTAACGTAACAGAATGGGTAATTTCGGTTTTGGGTGGCAATTCGTCGAGTACCTTGTTTTTGGTCCGGCGTAAAATAAATGGGGTAATGAGTTTTTTCAGGTGGTTTTTCTGTGCGGGAATATCAGTTTTTACGTAGCGGTCGGTGAATTGCGGCAAAGTACCCAGTAGTCCGGGATTACAGAAATTAAAGAGGTTCCACAATTCTCCCAAATGATTTTGAATGGGTGTGCCGGTTAATGCCAGTTTAAAGTCAGACTGGATATTCATGGCCGCTTTCGACGATTTGGTCTGTGTGTTTTTTATGGCGTGGGCCTCGTCTAAAACAGCCATTGCCCAATTGATTTTCGAAATACGATTATCCTCTGATTGCAGCAGACCATAGGTAATAACCAGCACGTCGAAAGCTGTTAAATTAGAGAATGAATCTTCCCGGCTCCCTGTTTTTAGATTTACGATATTCAGGGTGGGGGCAAATTTTTGCAGTTCGCTGCCCCAGTTTGGAACCACCGATGCCGGACAAACGACCAGGATCGGACCATTTTCGGCCTGGTGCAACATCATGGCAATAGCCTGAACCGTTTTCCCCAAACCCATGTCATCGGCCAGGCATGCTCCGGCATTCCAGGTTTTCAACCTTGTCATCCAGCGGAACCCTTCCTCCTGATAAGGGCGCAACTCGGCATCGAGCGTTGCCGGAACCGGTACATCAACGGATGAAATATTTTTGATCTGCTTCTGAAATTCTTTCCAAGATTTATCGGTTTTGAACGAAGCTGCACGTCCGGTAATTTCTTCCAAGGCGTGCGAAGCAAACCGATTGACCGTTACACCATTTTTATTGATGGTGGAATACGATTCAAGTTCGTCAAGGTGTTTTTTTAGTTCTTCGGTAAGTGCCAGAAATTCATTTTTTTTCAATTCAATAAAACGTCCTTTGCTTTTTCGGTTCAGGCTAAGTAATTCTTTCAGGCTGAGAACAGTCGCTTCATCAATATTTAATTCCCCATCCAATTCAAACCATTGTCCTTTTCCCTTTATCCGGAGGCTCAGGTTTGCAAACGAAGCCGATTTTTTCATCCTGAAATGTTCTCCTTCAGGCCATTCTACAACCGCAATGTCACTGTTGTCATTCAGAATTTCAAGCAAGCCGAGGCAATCGTAAGGATCAGAAAAAAGTTCGGCTTCCTCTATTAAATCAACATCAATGAACGCAGAAACGGCATTGATCAATTTCATGGCATTGGCATTTTCAGCTTTTATGTTCCTTAAAGCCTGACACCTTTCACCATCAACCATTCCATAAACTACTTTGCCGCCCATGCCAGGTTTCACGTATGGTGGTTCTGTTCCCAAAGGTTTTGTAAACATCTGAGCTTTTAAACCATCACCAATAGGAACAATTTGTATCCTGATGCGCGAATCTGCTTCAATTGATTTCACTTCAGCACTTCCATCATCAAAATCCGAATGAACAGTCATCAGGCCACTCAGGCTGGAAACCGCTTCGATGAGTTTTGCTTTTCCTTTGACGGGGATCGTAATCCCCTGGTTAATCATCCGGATAATTGAATGCTGCTGAGGGCTGAGTGTAATTAGTTTATAACGTGTTTGGGTCTCTTTCACCAAAACTGAACGTTGATCGGTGTTCGAAATATTTGTTTTCAGCCTGATCCCATACTTCCCAATTTCGGTCATAATTTCAGGTTGCGCCTTGATTAGCTCGACCGAAACAAAAGGATTTGAAAATAAAAACAAGTAAGGATGGCCACAAAGCTCAATAATCGCCTTGTTAAAATCCAAATTGTATTCGGTAGCTCCGTAATATCCTGAATGGTATGTTATTGCGGCCGCCACTTTCCGATCCTGTTCGGTCATGCCATCAACCTGTTGATCTTTAAGACGTTTCAAAGCGACATTCCGTCCAGCACTCCAAACCCCTTTGGCATTTATAGTTTGTGAAATGGGTTGTATGTAACCTTTTTCCAGATTAACCAGATAGCAAACCCGAGCGGTAGCCAAATCTTTATTTTGCGTTTCACCTTTGCCTTTGGTCAGGGATAACAGTCCTTCGAGCAATTGTTCCCATTTCTCCGGAATTGTCAACCGGCCCATCATGCATGGCGAACTTTTAGTTTCAAGTTCCTTTGGCACAGGAAAAATCTCAATATTGAATTCAGATTTTTCGATGATAAAGTTTATTTCGCGTAAAAACAGCCAACGTTTGGCAAGGCTCAGTTTATAACCCGTATTTTGAGCCATCATTTGCAGGCTTGAACTTAACTCACCGTTTATGATGTAACTTAAAATCAGGTAATAAACAGATTTAAAGCCAGTTGTTGAGAAACAGCTCATGATATTAATCTGCTTAAATTTGGCTTCTGCCTGCGCCATATCATTCTTCAAAAAGTAAAAAAGAGGAAGAAAGAAATGGTCCTCACTAAATTTACTTCGGGCCTTTTTATTGATCGCAATTTCGAGCTTCTTCTGGTTTATGCTTTTAGGATTAAATGCAAAATTTAGCCAGTAAAGGAATTCATAGTAAATGTTAAACTCCAACTTTGGCATTTTCAATCCGTCCCTGTCAGTAATTTGTGCTTTTTCGTAACAGATCGCCGACAATTCAAAATTGCCCCTGAACAATTCAATCTGAGATTTCAGAAGTAGTGAATTGGTATTGTGCAGATTTTTAATCAGTTTATCGGCACCTTCAATCTTCCCAAGCTGAAAGAGCATCTCCGCTTTTTGAATTGCGACCTGATCAAACAACCCTTCGAATGACACATTTCGATCAAAAAACTGCATTACTGAGGCAAAATCCTGAAAGTGCGACACATTAAATAACTGAATATTATCTAATAACTCGTAAAAAAGCACGGGCGATTGCAGGAAAGCCTGATCATATTCCGGATTATGCAGCATCTCAGAAATCAGAGGAGCCGCTTCAAGTCCTTTTGAAATTAACCGGTTGGTGGCATCCTTGCTGAATCTGCTTTCGCCCGCATAATATCCAAATAGAAAATCGCGGATGTATTCAGTAACCGGGATGTGCCCAAATGGGTTGTGCTCTTTTTGAATTTTCCATAAAAGCTCGATGTATTTGTCCTCCTTAATCAGCTTTGTGAATAGCTCAACTTTCAGGCTAAAAGGAATATCATAATTGGTTACCGATAAGTTTACCAGTTGCTTTTCAACCAAAGTATTCAACACACTTTGATATTCCTTCTGTGTTGTTTTATTCCCGGTTTTATCCTGTAAATATTTGAGCGCATCATATTTAGCCACACCCGAATACTTAACCACAAATACATTGATAACATTCCTGTGCAACTCAGGCAGGGAACGGTACGACTTCACAAAGTCAGAACTATTTACTTCCATAAGATTGGCCGATTACCATTTAAAAAAAGATTGGCCGAAGATAAACAATTAGGCAAAATCTTTACACATATTTCTGAACAGGGGCCGTTTTTCAATAGCGGGAGAAGGGTTGGGCAGTGGATCTTTGCCTTCGACTTTTGTCGTACACCCCTTGCAGAGAACTTCGTTGCATGCTAAGAAAAAATGATGATCATTGATATCGGATTTTCCGGTTTTATAAATCATGGCCGTTTCCCAATAAATTACTAATTTTAGCGGCTCTAATTTTTGAATAGCTATGAATTTATTTATAATTCTTTCAATTAAAAATTTTCTGACGACTATAGGCATAATCGTTATCATTTATTACGGTCTGAAATTTTTGGGACGTTTGCTGTTTCCAATTGTGGTTAAGAAGGCTGTAAATAATATGAAGGCTAGGCAATCTTCGTATCAGACAGAAAGGAAGCGCGAGGGTGAAGTGACCATCGAGAAAGATCCCAAAAAACAAGGGCAACAACGAAACAACGTAGGTGAGTATGTTGATTTCGAAGAAGTTGAATAAGTAGAAAAGGCACAGGCAGAGGCCTAGGCACAGAGCGGAAAGGGGTAACAGACAGCTTGTTGCCAGCAGCCAATAGCTAGCGGCTCTATAGAAATTTTCAATCAAGGAATTCATTTATGAATCGGATAATCTCCAATAAAAAATAACTATGGCTCAGGAAGATGTATTTAAAAAACTCGTTGCACATTGTAAAGAATATGGTTTTGTATTTCAGTCGAGTGAAATTTACGATGGGCTGGGAGCAGTGTACGATTACGGACAAAATGGCGTTGAATTAAAAAACAACATTAAAAAATACTGGTGGGATTCAATGGTCCTGCTGCACGAAAATGTGGTTGGACTTGATTCTGCGATATTTATGCACCCAACCATCTGGAAGGCTTCCGGCCATGTGGACGCATTTAGCGACCCGCTGATTGATAATAAAGACTCAAAGAAACGATACCGTGCCGATGTGCTGATCGAAGAGCAATTGGCCAAATACGAGGATAAAATAGAGAAGGAGGTTGAGAAAGCCCGCAAACGGTTTGGCGAAACCTTTGACGAAAAACAATTCCGCGAAACCAACGGACGTGTTCTGGAAAATCAGCAAAAATGGAACGATTTGCAGTCCCGGTTTGTAAAAGCACTGAACGACAGCAATCTGGACGAGCTGAAACAAATCATCATCGATCAGGAAATTGTTTGCCCTGTTTCAGGAACACGAAACTGGACAGATGTCCGTCAGTTTAACCTGATGTTTTCGACTGATATGGGAGCAGCAGCCGATGGAGCAATGAAAATTTACCTTCGCCCTGAAACTGCACAGGGTATTTTTGTGAACTACCTGAATGTGCAGAAAACCGGACGTATGAAAATTCCGTTCGGTATTGCACAGATCGGAAAAGCTTTCCGCAACGAAATTGTTGCACGTCAGTTCATCTTCCGGATGCGCGAATTCGAGCAGATGGAAATGCAGTTCTTTGTCCGTCCGGGCAGCGAATTGGAATGGTTCCAGAAATGGAAACAGACACGCATGAACTGGCACCAGGCACTTGGTTTTGGCAGCGAAAACTATCGATTCCACGAACACGATAAATTGGCGCATTATGCCAATGCAGCGGTTGACGTTGAATATCGTTTCCCATTCGGGTTTAAGGAAGTTGAGGGAATTCATTCGCGTACCGATTTTGACCTTTCGCAGCACCAGCAATTCTCCGGAAAAAAAATACAGTATTTCGATCCTGAACTGAACGAATCGTACGTGCCTTTTGTGGTTGAGACCTCAATCGGCGTTGACCGTATGTTCCTTCAAATAATGGCCGCTTCGTACGCCGAAGAAGTAGTAGTGGGCGAAGACGGCAAAAAAGATATACGTGTTGTCCTTCGCATTCCTGCACCTTTGGCTCCAATCAAACTGGCTGTTCTGCCATTGATGAAAAAAGACGGTCTGGCCGAAAAAGCCCGAGAGATAATTGATGAGCTTAAATTTGATTTCAATTGTCAGTACGACGAAAAAGATTCGATTGGCAAACGTTACCGCCGTCAGGATGCCATTGGTACTCCTTTCTGTGTAACGGTTGACCATATCACCATGGAAGACAACACCGTAACCATCCGATACCGCGACACCATGTTGCAGGACCGCATTGCCATCAGCGATTTAAAAAACATTATTTCAGGAGAAGTTAGCCTGAAAAAGCTGTTTGCAAAGTTGTAAGTTCGAATCTCAGGACTTACAAACAGACAAAAAACAAGCGATAAACAAAAGAGGTGGAAATTTCCACCTCTTTTGTTTTGATAAAATAATTAATGCTTCGTTTATTTATTCGATTTGTTATTGCTCTTTACCCAATTGAAAGCTATTTATTGGTAAAAACAGTATAATTGAAACGAACATGCCGCTTGAAATTATTTTAACTGCTTATCCACAACAAGCAAGTAGGATAGATATATAAGATTATAACTGACTATTATTCAGTATCTTTATTTCAACAACTTGCATAAAGGAGATAAGCAGTTTATTTTAATGGAGGCGGCACAAAAAAAAAGGAAATTAGTGTTCAGAATGGATGCTTTCTGGCATGAGAGTTCCATGAGAACTCACAGATAATCAATTAATTAATATCAATATATTTCGAATGGGATCTGGATATAAAACAGGTTTGAAAATTGCAAGCAAAAAATGGCTTAGGCAACTGCCTTTCAATTATCTAAACCATTTTATGTAAATATCCAACAGTTTACAATTTCTTAACAATCAGAAAAAGAGCAAAATAAGGAGCGGATACTCAACGAATTGGCTTACCTGTACGATTTCCTTCATCCATACGTCCAGAAAAATCATGCCGGTAAAATTGAACTATATGCGGCAACCTTCAAAAAATGGATCGATCTGACCATTAAAAACGGTGTGCCACAAAATAACTGGAACCTCCATCAGGCAAAATTTATCCTGAAAGTGGCGATGGTATTGGAAGACAACAAGAACTATGCTGACGGCAAAGGCGATAAGTTCCACGATTATTTTTACCATAACCTCGGACAGGAACTGTTTGTCCGCGATGCCAAAGGTCAGTCGCTCGACCTGAGACCCAGCGATGAAATGACTTTTGCCGGAGGACACTTGTTCGCGTTGGATTATATGTGGGACAAGAAATCGGCAAAAACCGACGAAGATTATCAGGCTATCTGGAAAATGTCCATGCCCGACGGAAACCATATATCTATGAATTTATGGATGAAAGGTTATCCCGACCGGGAAGTTTTCTCGATCAAAGCGCCACCAGCCAAATCATTTCGAGGCGATCACGGAATCCCTTACAAAGTGGAAGAAGAACCTTTCCTGACGATAGCTGCCCGCCAGCACGGAGAAGCCTGGAACCGCCCGTTTGTCTCGGTTTTTGAGCCGACAACAGAAAAGGAAGGGCAATCAATCCGCTCGATAGAGGCTTTTAATGTAAATAATGGTTCGCCCGATTTTGTTGGATTGATCGTGGAAAGTAAATCAGGCCGAAAAGACTACATTTTTTCTTCAGCTAAAGACGAGAAAGTAGCCTACAACACGATGCCAATGCCCAAAAGTTTACTGAACCTTTGAGTGGGGTGCTGGATGTACCGGTTGATAATCATGATCTGGGATTTATGTTCTATTGTAGCTTTGGAAATGGTTATCGACTGACACAGGATACAGCCTACCACAATATTCTGCTCACTGCTGCCGATTCGCTGGCTACTTTGTTTAATCCAAAAGTAGGCACTATTCTTTCGTGGCCGTCCATGCGCGAAAAAATGAACTGGCCGCACAACACTATCATCGACAACATGATCAACCTCGAATTGCTGTTCTGGGCATCGAAAAACGGAGGCAGTCAAGATCATTGCAATATCGCGGTAAAACATGCCGAAACCTGCATGAAAATGCTGATCCGTCCGGATTATACTACTATTCATGTGGCAGTATTCGACACGGTTGACGGCCATTTTATCAAAGGGGTGACCCATCAGGGATATGCAGATAGTTCATTGTGGGCCCGCGGACAAGCGTGGGGAATCTACGGTTATGCCATGTGTTACCGCGAAACAGGGAAACCCGAATTTCTGGAAACCGCCCAAAAACTGGCTGATGTATTTATTCAACGATTGCCTGAAGACGGAATTCCATACTGGGATTTCGATGATCCAGCCATTCCTAATACGACCAAAGATGCATCGGCTGCTGCAGTTGCAGCTTCTGGTATGCTGGAACTTTCAGGATTCAGACATCCAATACTATCGTAGATTAAAGCGCGACTGTTTCGTAGATCAGTCTTAA
>JANONW010000127.1:0-17055 GCA_031421065.1 Prolixibacteraceae bacterium | reverse complement strand
TTTGTTAATTAAAAAGGAATCAATTCCATAAGCTAAAGCTACTTTAGTAAAGTCGGGAGCATTGTAGCCCCAAACGGTAGATTGGTAGCAACTATCGAAATAGCTGTCCTGAAATAGCCGAATCATACCAATTAGCCATGCTCACAATGTCAGTTTCTTGAAAACCTATTTGACGAGTGGGTTTATCCCCTTTTTGTTCATTGATATCAATTGTTTTTATCAATCCATTCGTCAATCCAATTTGGTAGTTGTCATTAATGACAAAGCATTTTCTGAATTTTGAGTTGTCTCCTGCAATTAGCATATTTTGTCCGGTTCTGTATGGAATAGCTCCGAATTGAAGTAATTCCGAAGAGACTCCCATTAGATTAGCAATTTGCAGCAATAAATTTTTTAAGACAATTGATTCTGAGTTGCAAAGGTTCGTCATTCAGCATAATTGGATACCAGTTTGATAGATTGTTTGATAAAAAACTGAATTTTTCGCCGCAGGATTATCAAGTACAACATCAATTTTTTGTTCACCGATTTGAAGGATTAGATCGGTAATAAAATTGATTTTCGTGTGTATTTTCAGTTGTTCGCCATTTAGATTAGTGATGAACAGATCGATATCGCCCCCACGCTTTTGGTCCCCTGCCCGGGAGCCGAAGAGAAAAACCTGAACATTTTTTCCGAAATGGCGATGAGCCAGGCTTTTAATACTTTCTATTTCAAATTCGCTAATTCGCATGGTCAAAGATAATTATTTGTAAAGAATGAATTACACGAATTTTTACGAATTACACGCAGGCAGGAATTACATGAATGGGTTGAAAGCTTCGTTTAAATTGTCTATTACCCCACGATTATGCAAACAGGAGCCGTCCTTTTGGTATAGGGATATTCCGGCTTGTCTGGATAGCAGTTTCAATCCATTCTTTAATAACCCTATTGACGTTATTAATGGCTTCAATCTGATTTTCACCGTCAGACATACAGCCGGGTAATTCAGGCACTTCAGCAATAAACCGATTATCTTCCTGGCTCCAGTAAACGATTATTAGGTATAACATCGGATACTCATAAAAAATAATATCCTCAACACCCAACTGCATGGATAACTTTTCCATCGTGATGTTCGGTCTGCCATGTTATTTTCTCGTCCCAATTTTTGGCATTGTTTCGGTCGAAAATAATAAGCCAACCAGTGTTTTCGCCAAGGGTTGACATATAATTGCCCAATTGCTCAATTCCTTTCTGAACAACAGGATTCGCGTACTTTATTTTTAACTCGATCGGATATTTATTCCCCTCATAAATCATACAAAGATCCATTCGTTCCCGGCCTGAAGCATATTCCCTTAGTATTGAACCACCACCGTTAATGATCCTTTGCAGAAATGCCTGAAGGATTAGATGAGGAGCGGCCTCTTTGTAGTCGTATTTTTCTATCCAGATGTCGGAATTTTCTCTCCAAAATTGTTGAAAGCCTTTCAATAATCCGTTCATATCAATACGGCCTTTGTTATCGATCCAGGAGTTTGCAATTTGTGTATGTAGATTATATTGAGAATCATAATTTAAGGTGCGAATGATTACCTCGGCATAGATTTTATTGGCTGGCTGCAATACTCTGTTCTTATCGGTGATCAAACCCAGGTCTATCAAATATTGGGTGTCGTCGTCTGATCGGTTAATGGCATTAGTCGCGCCTAAGATAAAAGGTTCGATGATTCGACGCACACGCGGTTCTTTCAGTTTATCGAGCAGACTGTCGATATGGGTGTCGCGGCGAAGAATAATGTTTTGAATGGCCTGTTCAGCCAACTTAACAGTAATATTTTGCGTATAATCGTTATCCAGTATATTTTGAACGATTTCGCGTGCAATGGCATTTACCAACCAAGGCTGGCCATCCGTTTGTTCAAACACTTTTTCTATTGCGGATAGTTCAAATACCTGACCGGTTACCTGAGTATGCTGAGCGTACAGTGCCTCAATTTCTGAAATAGAAAAGTTTTTAATGGTTAAAGCTTCTGTAATAATATTAAACGGGCTTGCCGAACCCAATGTAGATTGATCGTCGCGCAACTTCGATTTATAATCCCTTATATTGCGCATACCTACGAGTGCAACGCTATGCATAAAAGGTATATTATTCCGGGTTGTAAAACCATCTCTGATTTGGTGCAGAAATGATACAAGTGTTTCGTCTTGCAGACTATCAATTTCATCGAAAAAGATGATTAAAGGTTTTTCGAGGATACTGCAATAATCGCGAAGTGCTTCACTTATTTGTGTTGAATACCTTTGTGACACATTTTTCCCAAATTCCAACTTAGAAGGTAAATTTGAATATTTTAATGATAGTCGAATATTATCTAAAATTTCAGGGATACCTTTTTCAGCCTCGCCGAAGGTCTGAACCGATTCAAGTGAACAATACAATGCGGAATATTGATTCTGAGAATTTAGTAAATTTACTACATACTGAATTGTCGTTGTCTTTCCAGTTTGCCGGGCGGCATGGATAACGAAGTAATGCTTTTGTTCAATCAATTTTAAAATATTTTGGCAACGACCAAATACGGGGATCATATAATGATCATTTTCATTACACGGTCCCGCTATGTTGAAGTATTTTTCCATATATCATTTAGTCTTAAAAACCTTATTTCCAGTTAAATAACCTTAGTAGTAAGTATTACCCCCCGGAGTTCAACCTTATTAATTTTATCCCTCCGGGATAATCAATCGACTTTTCGGAGTGGACTCAAAGTTAATTTGTTCGATAATATAATCTAAACCGTGTCCATGAAGTTTTTTTCTACTTTGTTGAATATGATTATTCCAAGTAGAAGAGTAATTAGCATAAAGCCTATACTATTAGGCTAAATAGCTCCAATTGAAAACGCCTGATCCTAAAAAAGAGTATTTAAAGGTCTCAATAATAACACTCATGGGGTTAGCCAGAATGTATAAATAAGTACCGGAAGTAATAGCAGGGTTGCGTTGGGATGTAAGGCAGCGCCAGAAAAGTAATAGTAAAAAAAGAATGCCAGGAATAGTACAAACTGCACTCCAAAGGAGATGAGTTTGTACACTCCAATGGAGAGGGGCATGATTACGCGGGGAAAATAGACTTTGCCGAAGGATTGCTTTGGACTTGTACGATGTACTTTGCTAATCAGAGTTTATAAATGTTTTCGCTACTTTCAGTAATCGCATTCCGTAGATCCACTATCAAACGGGCGTGCTGTACGATGAATTCAATATCAAACGCCTGATGGTTGGTGGTAATTACCACACAGTCGGCATTTTGCAGGGTTTCTTCCGTCAAAAGAATTGAATGTAGAGACAACCCATGGGTTGTCTCTACAAATGGAATAAAGGGATCGTGATAACTCACCTTTCCGCCTTTTTTGGCCACCAAATCCATGATCTTGAGGGCTGGCGATTCGCGGACATCATCGATATTCGGTTTATAGGCCACACCGAGGAAAAGGATATTGCTGCCATTCACTGGGTTTTTATGTTTATTCAGTACAGTGGCAATCTTAATATACATGTAATGAGGCATACGCATATTGATATGCCCGGCTGCATGGATCATGCTTAAATCGAAATCGTATTGTTTGGCAATGTGTTCGAGGTAAAATGGATCGAGCGGAATACAGTGTCCGCCAATGCCCGGGCCGGGGTAGAAGGCCTGGAACCCAAAAGGTTTGGTTTTGGCCGCTTCAATCACTTCCCAGATGTTGATGCCCATTTTGCCCGATAACAAAGCCAGTTCGTTAATCAGACTAATGTTTACCAACCGGTAGGTGTTTTCCAATATTTTTACCATTTCAGCAACTTTGGGCGAACTCACCAAATGAAGGTGGTCAATGGCTTTGGAGTAAATCTTTGCTCCAATTTCTAAGCCCTCTTTGGTAATTGCACCCAGGACTTTGGGTGTGTTCTTGGTATGAAAGCTGACATTGCCCGGATCGACACGTTCAGGAGAATAAGCCAGCCAAAAGTCTTCGCCGTGCTTGAGCCCGGATTCACATTCAATAATTGGCAGCATAAAATCTTCGGTTGTAGTAGGGTAAGTCGTGCTTTCGAGGCTAATGAAAGTTCCGGGTTTCATGTTTTGTCCGATGGTCACACAGGCCGATTCGATGTAGCTCATATCCGGTTTGCGGAATTTATCGAGCGGGGTAGGCACGCAGATAAGCAGGGCATCGCACTCTTTTATCCGGCTAAAATTGGAGGTGGCAGCCAGGGTAATATTATCGACCACTTCACGTAAAACAGCATCGCGTATATCTTTGATGTAATTGTCGCCCCGATTGATTTTGTCAACCTTATCTACTGATTTTTCGAAGCCAATAACCTTAACGCCAGCCTGTGCAAAGCAAACTGCAAGGGGCAGGCCGACATATCCAAGGCCTATGATTCCGATGACTTCGGTATTGGCAGCAATGTTTTGAAGCAGCAATGTTGCTTTGTTCATTATATATTAGATAGATTTCATAGATTAAATGGGATGACACGGATTGTTGTTCGATGAGGTTGCTTCGGATTCGTGCCTTATCCTACCAATGACGATTATAGCTGGATTAGCTTTTTGTGGTTTTCTTTTTGGATGTTTTGGATTCCTTTTCACCATAACCATAGCCATAGCCTCTTCTTTTGGTTTTGATGCCATTCATAAGAATGCCAAGATTGGAGATGCCCGATTCCCCGACAAGGCCGATATTGTATGCGAAGAGTTGCTTAATGGTGAATTTGTGCCTGACTATATAGAGCATGGCATCGCAATAGGGGCTCAAAAGCAGTGCATCGGCTACTAAACACGGGGCTGGTGTCGATGATGATGTAATCGTAGATTTCTTTCAAACTTTTAAATAATTCCGCCATCTTTTCGGAGGCCATCAACTCAGCCGGGTTGGGTGGTATAGGGCCTGAGGGAATGCAATCGAGATTGGCATATCCGGTGGGTTGTATGACCTCTTCCAGCGTGGAATCATTGATCAAATAGTTGGTGATTCCCTTTTCGGATTCGGTTTTGAAATAATCGATGATACGGGGTTTGCGTAAGTCCATTCCCAAAATTATCGTCTTCTTACCAGAAAGTGCCATAATGCCGGCCAAATTAACGGTGCAAAAAGTTTTTCCTTCACCTGATATGGATGAACTTACCACAATGGTTTGTTGACCTTGTCCCTTAATAGTTGTCGGTGGTATAAATTTGATCCGGCACTATTTCTTGCGCAATTTTCAATTCCTCAATGGTTCCAATTTCCTTTTTTAACTTAAAATTATAGAGGCTTACATTTTCTCCGGAACCGGTGATAAAGAGTTTACCCTCTTGATCGGTATTGAGGTGGATTTTAATATTTAATGGTTGCACATGCGAAGAGTCTATGATTACTTTAAAGGGGAGATCAGGATAAAATTCGCGGACATTAAACCTTCCTTTGGAAAAGTAGCAGATATTAAAATCCAATTGATCGAGGATCCTTTTAATCTGCGAGGGAGTCTTCAACAAAATGGTCTGGTTAATAAAGTTCTCATTCTCGTCCGATTCAAAGCCGCTCATCAATTAATGTTTCGGTAAGCGATGTTTTCTGTGCGGGCTTAATAAGAACTGTAGAGGTCACTTTGTAGATTGGAATGGTATAGCGGGCAACCAAAAATGCGCTAATCATCCCAATCAAAGCAAAAAGCACAAAAAGATACCAATTACTGACAATTAGAAATATCCACTTTTTAAGGGTTTCATTTTTCTTTGTTTGATTTTGCGCCAAATTGCTCAAGCCGATTTATTTTGGTCATCTCCATGATGATTGTATTTAATTTGTAGGTGTGGTGATTGCTTGATTTTGGATCTGTTACGTTTAGTATTGGTAGTATGAAAGTCAAGCAACTGGTTACCAGCTATTGTCAACTGGCAGTTCTTCACAAGCAGATAGTTGTACTCCCGAAAAAGAGAATTCAAATAAACGTAAAGGCACCTTGTATTAATTAAAAGTCCTAAGCAACAGATAAAAACTGATCAGGCTTGTGATGAAACTCAAAGAAAATGTTTCGCCGAAACCAAACATTTTCGCTTTAATAGGCTCTACATAGATGATGTCGTTGGGGTAGATATAGGACTCCTCTGAGTCGAGAAGGTTTTTATCGGTAATGACACGGATATAGAGGTAATCGTTTGTCTGGATTTTATAATTCTCGGTAATCACCATCGCTTTTGAGTAAATATTGGTGTATTTCTTTTTGCCGCTCTTATCCTGCATGTAGATGGTGCTTTTGGGTGATATACATGAGAAGAACAGAAATACCATCGAAAGGAGGTAGCCTATGTGTTTAAGTTTGTTCATATTATGGATTAAAAAGTAAAAAGTGATAGGTGATAGGTGAAAAGTGAAAAGCTTTTCATGAGTTTGTAGGACGCAGATCATCTGATAGCGGCTTTTTTATTCGTTTTTCATTTTTCGTTAGTTTTTGCGCTTCCACCATGGTTTGGGTTTACTTGCAGGATTTTCTTCTTCCGGGCAAATCATTTGATATATTTCGCCCCATTCAGGGATTCCACCCAGATTGCGGTCGTCGATGTAAATATCTGCGAATATCTTTCGGCTATCGTTTTCATTCCATTCTTCTTCGGGATAATTTTTGTTCACTGCATAGAACTCGATACCATTTGAACGACAGAACGAGACAGCTTCTTCGAGTTGGTCAGCTGCACGGTGGCTCCAAAGGATCAACAGGTGATCTTTGGCCTGAAGTGCTTTGAGTGTCTCGAAAGCAAAGAAACGGATCCGCCCGATGGATGGATACCTGTGTTCGACTATAGTTCCGTCAAAATCTACAGCAATAATCATATAATATGCGAAATTTACTGATCCGATTTCCAGATGAGTAGTTTAGGATCTGGACACAGCAATGGCTTGTCTAATAGATATGACAGATGTTTTGAATAACAGAGTTTTAACAGGAATAAATCTTTGATCTTTTCACAGCTTCGCCTCCTCAGTCACATGTTTAGATTGAGTTTTGAACAAAAAAATCAGACTGAATACTCAATCTTTGGAGTTAAGGGCACCTCTAAAAACTACTTCTTTCGATGCTGATATTTAAGGTAAATATATTTATTAGATTTCTAAAAACCTAATTCTTGCCCCACCCATTTTTTTATTCAATTAAATATCAGACACATACATAAGTACCTCTTTCACGTCTCGACATACAGATAGGCTTTATGGCCATCCAATATTCACCATCTGCGGCAAGGTAGAGGGTCGTCCCCGGTTTTGCTATCCAGCTTCTGACGGTTGGGCAACTAAGGTATTTATCTAAACTGTCAAGTGTTTCGAGACCGACAATATTACAAGGCCGGAAAGAATTAGAATCCAATTTATAGACAAGGGACTGCCTGTAATCAGTGAGACAAAAGAAAATGTCAGGCAAATTTGCAGCAAACTAAAATATCATGAAATTCCCTTGCCCCGAAAAAAATCCGTGTGGCACACTGGCGAATTTATTAAAAATATAAATGCAGTATATCAGCCTGTTATGGAGACATCGGAGATCACATTTGCGTTAAAACTTCGCATAATTGCATCGGAGATCAGCCGGTTGAAATTCTTATAAAAGTAAAACGGCACGACCGTTAAAATCACGATAACAGCCAGTACGATCATCCGCAGAACCTTACGCGAAATGTTATTCATCAATCGAAAATTTCAATTCAAATACCGGCCGGCTACCCACGTTCTCCGGGACCTCCTTGTTTGGAATAAGTACTCTGAGCCTTGTTGAGTCGTCGACAGCATGCAATGCCGCTTCAATCTTGCTGATCCGTTTTTGGGAAAAACTATTTTGTATCGAATCAAGCTTTTGATTTCCGATCAGCTGCATACTTCCAGTAACCATATTCACAGTATCCGACTGAAGCTTTTTAGCGATAAAAGCGGTAAACTGATCTTTCTCTTTTTTGTAATCGTTTCCGGTTGCGGTATTAAAAAGTTTACCTGCCTCTTCAACGGCAATCGCCTGTTTCTCGAGTTCGACATCGTTGTAATAAGCAATTTCAATTTTCATATCGGGCTTTTTCTTCGCGAGTTCCGTGAACAGCTTAACCCTGCGTAAATGGCTATCGGTTAGTGTGGTATCCGCGTAGTTAAACTCAATTCCCTTGATCTCATCCGGATCGACTCCCATGAGACCAGACAAAGCCATGAATGGAGATGAAACAACCTTCATAATCAAGTTTTTAAAAACCTGCCAGACAAGGTCGACAATTTTGGTCCGGGGATCGTTGAGGTCGCCGGTAACCGGAAGATCGATGATGATATCACCATGAGCGTCTTTTAAAAGATATAGCGCCTGTTTCAACGGAATATCCATCAATCCGCCACTCTTTTTACCCAATTTGGCATTCCGGACGATCAGTTTATTCTCGCTGGTAAGCTGACGGGCTGTTATTACCGTTTTTCCTTCGTAATACATATTTCCAAGTAAAAACGGTAATCCCACGTAATATCGCGAAATAATATTCAGATCACTCAATTGAAAATTTGTGACCACATAGTTCACTTTCAGTTCATAAGGATCAGACGGATTAATTCCGAGCTCGGCCTTTAGTTTGCCTCTTTTATTGAGCCGCGCTGTCGAATAGGCAGTAATCCATGTATTAACCGAAGAAACTGAATCTGCTTTGAGCGCAATTTCATCGAGATGATAATCAAAAGGTTCCCCATATGTATTGTCTCTGAAATCGACCACTCCACTATCAATTTTAAAATGATTGACCCGGTAGAAATATTCGAATGGTTCGCTGCTACTGACCGTATCGACCATTAAATTATGAAAGTTATTCGTCGAGTCTTTCATCTCGAAGAAGAGATAGGGTTCAGTGAGCGTAATCTTATCGAAATTAAAAACATACTTCACCGGGTACGAATCAGCCATCGTTAAGTTACCTTCCCTGATGCCCAAAACCTTACGGTCTGAAAGATCTTTTGCCACGAAATCTGCCACGTTTGCATCGCCACGTATCATCACCGAATCGAGGTTATTGATACTCCCCTGTATATGAAATTTTCCATCGGCTATTCCTTCGTAGCTTTTAAACCTGAAATAGGGTTTCATATAGGGCAGTAATGGCGAGATATCCAATTTACTGACCATGAGATCGGCGTTGTACGCCCCAATTTTTTGATTATAACCGACCATCGCCTGGAGGAACCCGCCATTTTCGAAATAAAATTTGAGCCCTGCCTCGCTGATCTCCTCGCGGTTGTAACTGATATAGGGGACCGTAAATCCCAGATTGCTCATGATATTCGTAGAACTGATTCCCTTATCGTTAAAAGTAAGCTTTCCATTCACCAGCGAAATATTTTTTATCACATATTTGAACGGATCCGAAGGCTCGCTCACCGTATCTGTCTTGGGTTTTGAATTGATGAATGCAATGATGTCGTCGAAATTAAAGACAGAATCGGTGCGGATAATGGTCACTTCGGGTTTGACAAGACGTATTTTCTCGATGTCCAATTCAGAAGAAAACAGGCGCAGTGGATTGATATCGACCGTTAAGGAATCGAAAGTGACGAAAGGGGCCTGCTCATCAGCTTCAAACATCGTGAAACCGATGATGTTGAAAGTAGACGTAAAGTAGTTGATCCGGATCTGGTTTACGGATAATTTCCGACCCGTATACTCTTTTCCATGTTTGTTGATATAGTTCTTTGCTACAGGAGGCAAAGCGACTAAAGCAATAAGAACTGGCAAAACAAAGAAGGCAATAATTTTGACCGCTTTTTTCATAAGATTATGCAACATTTTAAAGCATTCGACCTAACCATAAACAACAAATTCCGGATGAGGTTCAAAGGTACAATAAATTAATTAAGGTATGATTCAAAACAAACCTGTTGAATTTAATGATCAATTTTTGGTTTTAAACGCGCCAAACTGGTTAAATACAAAAGTGATTTACGTGCAGGGACGCGGTCCTGCATCTCCACAAAAGCGACAATTCTGCTTGTATGGTGTTCTGCTTACATGGGAAAATATGGGTTGAAAGTGATCCCGGAAAGGGATCTGTATTTTCTTTTACTTTGCCTCTTTCAAAATAATTACTTCCAGAACCGGATGACCGCCATTTCGCACATCAGGAAAAAAATCGCCAGCATTACAAATAATTTCCAGAGTTGCTTCCCATTGTTTAAATCCTGAAGTATTTCGCTGAATTGTTCTTCATTGGCAGCTATCACCTGAATTTGCTTCTGGTTATTGTCATCAATCTGATTTTGAAGAATTTCTGTTGTGTAAAATTCAGGAATTGACTCTTTTCTTGTGAAATTATATGAAACCGACTGAATGGTTTCATCTCCATCGGTGATTAAATAATGTCCTGCTCCGTCAATTAAATCATTCAAATTCAGTTGTTTGTGTCCTATTCCTGAATTTCTGGCCGTAACCTTAAATTCTTCTTTTGTTTGAATGTCAATCAATTTCAACTCCTCCGGAAGTTGGTTTTGGTTCAGAATGACCGGTTCGTCGATTTCCATTGAATAGGCATATTTTTGAGGTTCTTCGCTGTTCAAAACCATGTTGTAAACAGTTGGGACAAAAACAACATGACGAATGAAACTAAAATTGTTTTTATCAATTGGAATTGCCCATGAATAAACAATTCCATTTCCAAAACGGTGTGTGCTAAGTGCATTTTTCCCATTTCTGAATTTGAGCAGGGGCGTTTCAATTTTTTGAATTTGCTCTGAAAATCGCAGAAATCCATGTACGACAGGCAAATCAGCATCTGCTTCCTGTTTTTTGAAAACTTCTTTGTATAAGGCATGGGCGTAATTTATTTCCGAGATACCCATCGAAGCAGTGTCAAATGAAGTTACCGTATTGCCATTCAAACTGGTGAGCAAGGAGTTGTAATCGTCAAAGTTGTTGGTTCTGTTGGGGAAAAGTACCAGCGAGCCTCCTTGTTCAACAAACGAAATAAGTTCACTTTTTATCCCTGAACTTATTTTCTGGTTGCTGATCATGAAAATGCATTGGTAATTCTTTAACTGAGCTATTTGCACATTATTTTCAGGAAATTCATTGTATGCAATAAGTTCGTCACCGGCAAACATGGCTTTCAGGTAGCCCGAACTGTGGTTTAACGGATTGAAAATGCCCAATGCTTTTATTTGGCCCCTCACTTTATAGCTCATGAAATACAAATTGTCGTAAATAATCGGATAATCATCGAGTTCTACTTTGCACAACTGAATTCCCTGTGAGTTATTGGTGTAATTAAGTTCAACGATTAGTTCCTGCTGACCGGTGATGCTGATGTTCGAAATGGCACGCAACGAATCGTTGATGGTCAAACGAACCGGGATATTTTGGTAGGCTTGTTCCGACAGGTTTTTCAAATGAACAAATAATTTTTCCTGTTGACCGATTTTCCGGCCCGGTACTTCAAACCAACACGAATCTATTAGGAGGTTATTGGTTTTATCAGATGTAAATGGCAACAAGTAAGTCCATACTGCCGAATCCGTTTTGAGGGTTTCAAAATCAACGCTATTCTTCTGGAAGTCAGATAAAAAATAGAATATTTTGTCAGCTTTCTTTGTGGTTCCTGAAATTGAAAGGATTACCTGTGCGTAAATTTCAGAGAATTTTGGCGACCGTGTACTTTCTTTTATTTCAGTAACCTGCTGATAGAATTGCTCTTTGTTTAAAAGGAACTGATGTTGGGGAAGCAAATCGCTGGTCAGGATCAAATACTGTGTTCCGGCCCGGTACGAATTTGCAATTTCAATGGCTTTCAGCTTCGCCTGTTCGAGAATCTGACCTTTCCCGTTCACGTTTTTCATACTGAAAGTATTGTCGATATAAATGGCCACAATTTGCTGGGCAGCTTTCTGAGTCCGGTTGTTCAACGGAATAAAAGGTCGGCTAAAGGCAAATACAAGCGAAGCAATTGCCAGTAAACGTGCAGCTAAAATAATTAACTGCTTTATTTGTGATTTTTCCCTCGATTCCTTTTTGATTAATTTTAATAGCGTAACATTGCTGAAATAGAGTGTTTTATACCTTCTAAAATTAAACAAATGGATAATAACTGGAATAGCCAAAGCAAGCAATGAAAATAGAAAAACCGGATATAAAAAACTCATTCTTGTTCAGTTGTTTTTCAAAATTATTTATCAGGTTTTTGGCATGATCTTCAGTTTTTGACCTATCATCAGGCTTTCTGTAGCCCTTATATTGTTGATTTTCATGATATCATGATTGGATACTCCCGGAAATTTTCGTGCAATTGTCCATAAGTTGTCTCCTTTGCGAACAGTGTAATATACAAAATCTGAATTTGTGCCATTATTTTGGGAGTCAGCAGTTGAAATCTTTTTCGTAGGTTTTGATACTACTTTATTTGCAGTTGAAGCAAAAGTTGGCTTTTTATTAAGCGATTTCTGTTTCTCTGTGTGACTCATTTTATTTAAATGACTATAATATTCACCCTGTCCTTCAGTAACATAAATGGCAAGATTTTGGCCGGCTTTAATGAAATTCCTGCGTAATTTATTCCAATATTGAATGTCAGAAACCCGAACTCTGAACCATGAAGAAATAGCTCCAAGATTATCGCCCGATTTTACGGTATAAATTACCTTGTCGCGTCCTTTAAAATCGCCCGTTTCCACACTGACAAACTGGGTCTGTGGGTTAACAATTTCGTTGTTGGGAAAAAATTCATTCCTCCGATGGTTGCGAATAGGGGCTTCATTTTCCAAGTAGGCAGATATTTCGTCCACCGGCAATACCAGGCTGTATGCCTTGGATTTGCTTGCCGGAATAATATCGCGCCGGTATTGCGGGTTCAGGGTACGTATTTGCGCCATTGAAATTCCGATGACCTCCGCAATTTGGTCGAAGTGTAGGTATTCATTAACCATTATGGTATCAGTAATAATCGGAAATGTAGGTAACTGCGGATAAATATTGTGATTTTGATAAAAATTCATTACGTAATTTGCGGCAATAAAGGCCGGAACGTAACCCCTCGTTTCTTTGGGCAAATTGTAATAAATTTTCCAGTAGTCTCTGGCATTTCCCGACCGTTTTATCGCTTTGTTAACATTTCCGGGGCCGCAATTATAGGCCGCGATTACAAGGTGCCAATCGTTGTAGATATTGTATAGATCCCTCAGATACCTTACGGCTGCGTCAGTTGCTTTTAACGGGTCGCGACGTTCATCGACAAATGTGCTGATTTCGAGCTTGTACATTTTTCCGGTCCGGTACATGAATTGCCAAAGTCCGACGGCACTTGCGCTTGAATTTGCTCCGGGATTCAGGGCCGACTCAATAATCGGGAGATATTTAAGTTCCATTGGCAAACCATATTTGGCCAATGCTTCTTCAAACATGGGGAAATAATAATTTGCAAGGCCAAGCATTACCGCTACCTGTTTAGGGTTTCGGTTGGTGTACATGGCAATGTATTTTTTTACGGTAGAGTTGTATGAAAGGCTAACCGCTGATTGCATTGATTGAAGCCTTTGAATGTAAACCGAATCGGGAAGTATTTGTTTAAGGGTGTCGGCTTCTGCAAGTTGAGTGCTATCGAGGAGAAATACGTTTTGAACATACCAGCTGTTCAGCATACTGTCGAGCTTGTCTGAAAAATATTTATTCAAGTTTTCATCAGGAATTTCATGATATTTTTCATATCCGTTTAATGTGTCAAGTGAGGCGACGCCTATTGTACAAGCTCTTAGAATATTTTCTTTTTTTGTTCCAGAGGCCGAAGCGCTAATCCCAGTAATTGCGAGTACTAAAACTGCTATTTGCAATATTCTCATATCTTATTCTTTTAGTTAGAATTTTAAAATGTAATTCTGCAATGTATCCCAATCATTTTATTATCCATGCATATTACTGGTCCAGGTGTCCAGTTAATCGTTAAATCGTCACTGATATCGAAGTTAAAAAAGTGGGCATCAACACTCGCATCAATAATATTTACCGCATAAAAAACAACGGTTCCGATCACTACCAAATCCCTGTTTCGTCTCCAATAGTCTTTTGCACTTCTCAAACGGTCAGTAAACTGCCCAATCTTATCAGGTTCCAGGAATCCGGGATTAACATTCAGGCGGGTGTATGAAATTGTATTTGGATCATCGTCTATAATATCCGAATATGCCTGCCTGTATTTGACGTATTCTCCGTTGTTAAAGTTAATAAAGTATCCTAAAGCAGCAAAACCACCATAAACAAACGGAACTTTCCAGTATTTACGGTTGTAAATTTGTCCAAGTCCGGGCAAAACTGCTGAATAAATCGTAGCTTTTCTTGGCGAATGAAACATCTCAGTTTTTTTTGCCGGTATGGTATCTTTATAAGCTTCCTGTCCAAAGGCAGAAAATCCTGTTACGAAAAACAAGATTGCCAGAAAACATATACTATGGTTCCTTACCGGAAATGGTTGATTTTTTTTAAACATTTATTTTATCAAGGATTCCTAAAATCCTTTCCAGATCTTTTGTTGAACCAAAAGGAATTACAATTTTTCCTTTTCCACTTTGATCCATCCTGAAATCAATTTTTGAATGGAAAAATTTGTTCAGATGGTTATTTAAATCTACGTATTCCCTGGGAAATTTAGGCTTCACTGCTTTTTCTTCAGGCGTAAAACTGGAATTATCCTCGTTGTAGTTTCTTACAATTTCCTCCACCCGACGAACTGAAAATTCATTTTTCAGGGTTTCGTCATAAATCATCAACTGCATTTCCGAATCTTTGATATTAACCAATGCGCGCGCATGTCCCATCGTTATGACCTTTTCAACAATCCCTTTCTGGATTTTTGCAGGGAGTTTCAACAGCCTCAGATAATTGGTCACGGTTGAGCGTTTTTTTCCGACCCGGTCACTTAAATCTTCCTGTGTCAGTTTGCATTCCTCGATCAATCGCTGGTAACTAAGGGCAATTTCGATGGCATCGAGGTCTTCACGCTGAATATTTTCAACCAGTGCCATTTCAAGCATCCCTTCGTCGTCGGCAGTACGGACAAAAGCAGGAATGGTCGTTAATCCGGCAATTTTAGCAGCTCTGAACCTTCTTTCCCCGGCAATGATCTGAAATTGGTTGTTGTCAGTTTTTCGCAGCGTAATTGGTTGGATAATACCTAATTCCCTGATCGAAGCCGCAAGTTCGTTTAACGCTTCTTCGTCAAATGTGGTGCGCGGCTGATAAGGGTTGGCAACAATTTTCGAAATCTCAACTTCATTAATCGATGATCTGACCTCGTTGAAATTATAAGTGTCGGCTCCATCGATCAACGCGCCCAAACCTCTTCCCAATACGTTCTTTTTTGCCATAATCAAAAGGTTCTTATTCTATTGTTTTGTTTGATTTTTTTATTTTCGTTAATCCGTTGTTCTGGAGCAATTCGCGTGCCAGGTTCATGTATGAAGCTGATCCTTTTGATGTTGCATCGTAAAGTATTGCCGGTTGCCCGTAGCTGGGGGCTTCGCTCAGTTTAATGTTACGATGAATAACCGATTCGAATACCATTTCCTGAAAGTGCTTTTTAACTTCTTCGAGCACCTGGTTCGACAGGTTTAGCCGCGAATCGTACATGGTTAGCAAAAAACCTTCAATTTCGAGTTTCGGATGTAATTTAGTCTGGATTATCTTGATGGTATTCAGTAGTTTGCCCAATCCTTCGAGCGCAAAATATTCGCATTGAACCGGAATAATTACTGAATCAGCTGCCGTCAAAGAATTCACTGTAATGAGTCCAAGAGAAGGAGAACAGTCTATAAAAATGAAATCGTAATCATCCCTGATTTTTTCGATTACATGGCGCAATACTTTTTCGCGGTTGGGCAAATTGAGCATTTCAATTTCAGCACCTACCAAATCAATGTGCGATGGAATCAGATCCAATCCTGGTATCTCAGTATTTAATATTATTTTTCGCGGATCGAGCTCATCTACAATACATTCATAAATACTTGTTTTTACATTCCTGACATCGAAACCCACGCCAGATGTTGCATTGGCTTGTGGATCTGCATCGATTATCAGTACTTTATACTCTAAAACGGCCAGACTTGCTGCCAGATTGATCGCTGTCGTTGTTTTTCCAACGCCTCCCTTTTGGTTAGCAAGCGCAATTACTTTTCCCATATAAAAACTGGTTGTTTGATAAGTTTCAAAGTTAATATTTTAAACAGAAACTGGTTGTGAATATTTATTAATTAAACTTAAGTGTACTTTAAGTTCTTGAATTATTGATTGTTATAATTTTGTATTGAAATTTTAAATCTGCTTTAGAAGCTGATATTTTTTTACTTCTTTTTTCAGCAGTTCAGGATCGATTGGTACAACTCCAAGTTTTTCGCAAACAAGGCCGCCTGCCAGATTAGAAAGTTGAGCCATAAACGGAATTGGTAATCCAGCTGCCAAACAGAGACTTGCTGCTGCAATTACTGTATCGCCCGCACCTGATATATCGGCAATATCGCGTACTTCTGCGGGGTAGTAGTGTTGTTTCTCCCCATTGGTCAGAAAAACGCCCAATTCGGATAAGGTAATAAAGAGCAACCCAATTTTATTTTCTTTTTTAAAAATACCTGAATTTTTTTTCAATTCTTCCATATCGGTTTTTTCAATCAATAATTTTAGTCCTTCCTTAAATTCCTTGAAATTCAGTTTAAATAAATCGACCTGTTGATAATTATTGAAATTCCTGATTTTTGGGTCTGCCGCTATCAGAATATGCTTTGATTTTGCCAGTTCAATCACATTTTTAATGAGCCAGGGTGTAATAAGCCCTTTATCGTAATCGACAAATATTACAATATGAATTTGTTGGGCTTCGATTATTGTTTTGATCCGGTCGAAAATAAGCTGGTCAAATTCATGGTTAATCAAAGTTGAAACTTCCTGATCAACTCTAGAAATCTGTTGTCCTCCGCTGATAATACGGGTTTTTACAGTGGTTATCCGGGTTGGGTCAATGAAAATCCCCTGTGTAGGTAATTTTTTTCCTGC
>JANONW010000126.1:0-2314 GCA_031421065.1 Prolixibacteraceae bacterium | reverse complement strand
CGAGTGTCAGAGTGATCATTCGGGTATCGCTTGGAAATATTGGTAGTAATAGTTGTCCCATGACCGCTAAGGTAAGGATTATTACTTTACGGCAATTGTCCTGTTATGTGTTGATAATCAGGTATAGGTCTTGGAAGTCTGGTTATATTGAAGCACTGCTTCGGTTAAAAAAGATGGAGAATTAAATATGAATGGAAAAAATTAGTCCCATATCATAAAATGGCACTAATTGGGATATAAATTTTTATTTACACGATAAATTAACCATTAAATTTGAAAAGTGAAACTTGATGCGATCAAAACCATTACAAAAAAGCCAAAACAATTACCATCAAATTTTTAAATACAAACACTGCCTTATGAACAAAAAATTACCCTTGCCATTTCGGGGAAATAGAATTTACCCGCTGCTTTTTGCAATTCTTTTGATAATATTACATCTACAGGTGTTTTCTCAAGACGCAAAAAATGTTCTTACCGGAAAAATTAAAGACAATAATGCTCCTGCTCAGGACAAAACAGTTCGCCTAACCGTTCATCCAAACCAAATTTCGGGAAAGATTGACAGAAATATATATATGGCCAGTTTCTGGAGCATATTTATCATTCTGTTAATGGAGGACTATGGGGTGAAGTAGTTTGGAACCGGAGTTTTGAAGAAGCACCTTCAACGCATGGCAATTGGCTCAAAGATGATCAACTATCCGACTGGAAATTTACAGGCTCCGCAATAAAGGTTAGCGGTATCAGCCCCTGTTATATTCCCATTGGGTCAGGAGCATGGCGTAATTATGAACTTACCGTGACTGTACGCAAAACAGGCGGACAAGGCCCGATAATCATTGCAGTTCGTCACGATCGGGGAAATAGCCTGCAACTGCTTTTAGGAAATAAAAAAGTATTGCGTAGTATGGTGCGTCAGAAATCAGACACTCTTGCCAGGGATGAAACGGGCATTGAAAATGGCAAATGGTATAAGATTCGGATCAGTTATCTTAATTCTGTTCTTCGGACATGGATTGATGACAAACCACTTTTAGAATCTAAAGTAGCTGCTGGTCGCGAAGCCGGTCATTTTGCCCTGGGAGCGGAAAAAGGTGGCGAAGGTGAATTTAAAAATATGAAAATTATCACTCCTGAAGGTGAAATTTTGTTCGAAGGCATGCCTTCTCCGGCCCGTCATTGGCAGATCATCGGAAAAGGTACACAACTGGCCGCGCTAGCTTTTCAGTATGGACGTTACCTGCTTATTTCAAGTTCACAACCTGGCGGGCAACCTGCCAATCTGCAAGGATTATGGAACGATAAGCTTTTAGCTCCCTGGGATGGTAAATACACCATCAACATAAACCTGCAAATGAACTACTGGCCGGCAGAGGTAACCAACCTCAGCGAAATGCACCAGCCTCTATTCCAATTGATTAAAGAACTGTCCGAAACCGGAAAAGAAACCGCAAGGGTAATGTATGGTGCCAAAGGCTGGATGGCTCACCACAATACAGATATTTGGCGTATTACGGGCCCGGTAGATGGCGCTTACTGGTGTGCCTGGCCCAACGGCGGTGCCTGGTTGTGTGAACATTTATGGCAACATTACTTGTAAAAATGCGGATCAGGGTGGTCAGGAACAAAAAGTAGCTGCAGCCCGTTTGTCAGGAAACGAAGTTTTTTTGCGGGTTCAGGTAACTTCACCGGATGCGGTTTGCAAATTTTCGTACAGTGAAAGCGGAACAGATTTTACTCCTATCGGAGAAACACTTCAAGCTAAAAATGAGTTGTGGATTGGCTCCAAAGTAGGCCTTTTTTGCACTGCCGAGCCGGTTACCCGCAAAGGCAGTTATGCCGATTTTGATTGGTTTCGGATTGAAAAATAAATGGGTAACCAACTCAGCGGGTGACTTAAGGTCACCAGCTGAGTAATCTGAATTAAAACTAATAAAATGAAAGATATGAGAACTAAATTATTGTCTTTTGGATCAATGTTGGCATTGGTCTGCATTTTTGGTAATCGGGTTTTAACCAATTATTGGTTCTCGTTACTTGAAACAGTATCCAGGCTTGAGCCGGACGAGCTGTTTGAAAGGTGCTTGAAAAACCGCCTTTTGAAACGTCAGGCCTCCAATACTATCGCAGATTAAAGCGCGACTGTTTGGTAAATCAGGGCTTAAATTTGTGAGCGGAAAATGGGTTTCGGTTTGGTTTAAAAGTGAGCATAGTTCTTTTACTGCCTGGTTTGCCCTAGGTGTAGTTTTCCTGTGACCACCGTGAGAACATTTTTACTGTTGTGGCTTTGGCATCTTCAAAGCTTCGCTGG
>JANONW010000125.1:0-2160 GCA_031421065.1 Prolixibacteraceae bacterium | reverse complement strand
TAAACGTTGGAATTCAACTCATTTGGCAGAGGCGGTGTTCGCAAAATAGATGGAGATATCAGGGTAAAAGATGATACAATTATTATAACGTGTTATAATGCGCCAAAAGAACTAAATTTGCATAATCATTACCAGAGTTAGCCGGCCAAGTAGATATCAGAGGGAATTAACACAAAGGTACCCTGGCTTAATGATTATAAATTGGAATACAGCTTTAAATAAGATTATTACTAAAATGAATACCCCCTGAAAAATCGCTGATAGCTATCGGAACATCGGGATGTTTTTTTTGTCGACTCATAATTTTAATATTAAATTGCTAATGCCAGGAACCGGGATCGGTTAAATCGAAAAAACCAGAATATTTGATCACGTTAATTATTTTGTTTAACTTTAATATGATTTATGAATGGTGAAGGTTAGGCGAAAGCATTGTATGAGTAAGTATTTCAGCGTATTAAATACAGAATGCTATTGTGACTGACGGGGCGGAAGCGTCTCTGGTGAGGTGGATATAGTAGCTATGTTTCTGACCCAGATGGATATTTATGGGAAATGGCATTTAATCCAATTCACTAAGTATCAATATGTGGCTCAATGAATGATAGATCATTCAAATTTTTGCTTTATTAAAAAAATCTTATATCTTTGCATGAAATATCATTCACTAACACATAAAACAGAGCTTTATGACTGATATATCATACAAAAACTGGGATTCAATGAGTGATAAAGCACTTGCAGAGCATATAGGGGCTTTTATAAAGCACCATCGAATGGAACAAAACAAAACGCAAGATGTATTGGCAAATGCTGCCGGCATCAGTCGTTCTACATTGAGTTTATTGGAAAGGGGCGAAACGGTAACATTGGCTACAGTAATACAAGTACTTAGAGTATTGGATCAATTACATGTTCTGGAAGTGTTTTCGATTCAACAAGACATAAGCCCATTGACATTAGCGAAAATGGAAAAGGATAAAAGGAAAAGAGCCAGTGGGGGAAAAAAAGAGACTCAAAACGAAAATGATTGGTAATTATGGACGTAGCTGAAGTTAAAATATGGGGAGAAGTAGTAGGTGCAGTTGCCTGGAATGAAAAAACAGGGGTAGCCAGTTTTGAGTATGACCCTAAATTTAAAAAACTAAACTGGGATTTGGCTCCTTTTAAAATGCCAATCAGTTCATCCAAAAAAGTAATGACATTTCCAGAACTCAGGAAAGACAAAAATGCTGAATTCGATACGTTTAAAGGATTGCCGGGTTTATTAGCAGACGTTCTCCCTGACAAATATGGAAATCAGCTTATCAATATGTGGCTGGCACAACAAGGTCGGCCGCAAGACAGTATGACTCCGGTTGAAATGCTTTGCTTTATAGGCACCAGAGGTATGGGTGCCTTAGAGTTTGAGCCAACGACTTTCAAAGAGATCAAGAGGCCATTTTCCATTGAAATAAAAAGTCTGGTAGATATCGCCCAAAAAATGCTATCCAAAAGAGAAGCTTTTACTACCAACCTGCAAAAGGATGAAGAAAAAGCCGTGCTGGAAATTTTTAAAATTGGGACATCGGCAGGTGGTGCCAGACCAAAAGCAGTAATTGCCTACAACGAGAGGACGGGTGAAGTTAAATCGGGCCAAACTAAGGCACCCAATGGTTTTGAGCATTGGCTGATTAAATTAGATGGTGTAAGCGATATACAATTGGGGACAAGTAAAGGATATGGCCGTGTTGAGATGGCATATTACAATATGGCAATAGCTTGCGGCGTTGAAATGATGCCATCCAGACTCCTTGAAGAAAACGGCAGGGCACATTTTATGACCAAAAGATTCGACCGTGAAGAAGGAGAAATTAAACACCACATACAAACATTTTGTGCCTTAAAGCACCTCGATTATAATCTAGTAACCAGCTTTAGTTATGAGCAGCTATTTCAGGTCATGCGTGAAATAAAACTGAGCTATCCGGATGCAGAACAAATGTATAGAAGAATGGTACTCAATGTGATTGCCAGAAACTGTGATGATCATACCAAGAACTTTTCATTCAGATTAAAAAAGGGAGCCAATTGGGAACTGGCACCGGCATATGATGTTTGCCATGCATACAAGCCAGATCACAGATGGGTAAGCCAACACGCCTTAAGTATAAATGGAAA
>JANONW010000124.1:0-1521 GCA_031421065.1 Prolixibacteraceae bacterium | reverse complement strand
CCGCGAACACCTGCTCGATGGACCATCGGTCCGGAAAGAGCACGACCACGGGCCGCGCCCCCCGTGCGCGCACCGAATCGGCGAAGGTCGAGAGAAGCGCGAGTTGCAGAGCGAACGCGGGGGCCTCGGGGCGGAATTCCTTCCTTGCGAGCAACCGGCCCGACCAAAGGTACTTGCGCCAGATTTTTAGGCCCAGTGCGATCGCGAAGCGCACGGATGCCGACCGATCGTAGAGGGGGTTCTCGTAGCGCAGCGCGTCGTACCATTCGTCGTAGGTGCCGAGCTCCGTGACGCGCCGCGGCTCACGAGTGAGGCGCTCCCAATCCGCGCGATCAGGAAGTGGGTTGGGGATTAGGTGAAGATCCGAGTCGATGAGCTTGAATCGCGGCTTCACGACCGGCTCGTCTGCGCTCGAGATAAAGCGGGGATACACGTTGATCGCACGGCGCAGATTGACCGGCGCGAACCCGATCAGCACGATGTCGGGCGCATACTCCACCCCCTCACGCAGATAGCGCAGGTACGCCTGATCCGTGCCGTAGCCGCCAACTCCGTAGTTGAGCACCTCCACGTCAGCGAGTTCACGCTCGAGCACCGCAGTCCAAGCGTCTGCATCCGCCACTTCGTTGCCGTAGACGAACGAATCGCCGAATGCGGCCACGCGACGAACACCGGCGGCCGCACGAGGACTGAACTCGCGTGCGCTCCGAAGACCACGCGAGTTGATCCGGTCCGCGGCCGAGTTGAACCCTTCGCGATAACGCCAGCCGAGCGTCGTGTCGAGCACTGTGCGGGTCCGCTCGTCGCTCAGCAGGGCCTCGATTCCCTCGGTCTGAGCGGCCAGTATCCGAGCGACCCGCTGCGTATCGAGATCAAAGCGCCGCGTGAGCGTGGGGCCGAGTGCGAGCAACACCGCCTCGAGCATCACGAACAGGACGCCCACGAAGACAAACGCAAAGAGCAGATGTCGACGATGGGATTGGGCGTTCATGCGGAAGGGTGGGTCGGCAACGCGTTAGGCGGTCTGGGAACCTGTTTAACCCCGTGGTGGAGCATCCCCTGTAACTCCGTCCCATCGCGCGGGTGCAATCGAAACGGCTCGGATTGACGTGGCATACCCAGCAGACGCACAGCGGTCGCCCGTGTCACCTGCGGCATCGTACCATTCAGACGGTCGAAGACCTAGAAGATCGTGTAGATGAACGGCGCAAGCGCCGATCCCTGTGCGAACACCAGCAGTGCTCCAACCAGCGCCATCACAACGATGATTGGTGCAAGCCACCACTTCTTTCGGACCTGAAGATAATCCCAGAACTCCCTGACGATTCCGCGCGGCTTAGCCATCAGTGTATCACCTATGGATGTGGGACGTGGACAGGTCAGAACTGCCGTGAAAGATCGCTGCGCCGGTCGCCTTCGGCACGCGCGTGCCAATAGGTCGGCACCGTTCGGTCGGTGCGCAGCGGCACCTTCCCAAACACCCGCATGAGCAGGCTGATAGGCGTGATCACCAAGAAGAAA
>JANONW010000123.1:0-42352 GCA_031421065.1 Prolixibacteraceae bacterium | reverse complement strand
ACCCATTTTCCACTCACAAATTTAAGACTGATCTACGAAACAGTCGCGCTTTAATCTACGATAGTATTGGATGTCTGAGAATGTTGTGATTTAGTTTTAGATCAATCAGAAATTCAGCTCGTTAATTGCTTAAAAAAAAGTGTCCCGGAAAAATCGGGACACTTTTTTAGTTAAATGTTTTTCTTTTATTTTTTCTTTTTCTTCTTTGTTATTTTTTTCTTGGTCACTTCTTCGAGCATTAGTGATTTCCAATCGTTCGGATTATCTTCTGACAGATCGACAGTTGCGGTATATTCTTCCTTGTCGATGATCAGGACTTTTACTTTCTGGCCAAGGAATATTTCGATTTCGTCTAAAACCGGTTTTTCTTCAGGACTACAAAACGACACAGCCAATCCTTTTTTTACACCACGGCCAGTTCGTCCAACCCGGTGAACGTAATTTTCAGCGACTTCAGGCAAATCGTAATTAATTACATAGTCCACATCCGGAATGTCAATTCCCCTTGCACTTACATCGGTTGCAATTAAAACTTTTACATCGCCGGTTTTAAAACGGTTCAAAACATCAATCCGGTCTTTTTGTTCCTTATCGCCATGAATTGTGAGACTTTTGATTTCCACCCTTTCCATTGCTTTGAATACCCTTTCTGCCCGTACTTTGGTCCTGACAAAAACCAAAATCTTTGAATCAGGTTTTTCCTTCACCAATCGTTCCAGAAAAAAGCGTTTATCATCCATATCGATCATTGCTACGGAATGCGTAACATTTTTTGCAACCGGATTCTTGGGCGATATTTCTATCCTGATTGGATTTGTTACCAGCGAATAAGCCAATTCTTTAATTTCGGGATTGATGGTTGCCGAAAAGAAAAGGGTTTGCCTGTTTTTTGGTAGATTGTGCATCAATTGTCGGATGTCTTTTATGAACCCAAGCGCTAGCATGTGGTCGGCTTCATCCAACACTAGTATTTGTAATTTGTCAAGAAGAACGTGACCTTGACTGACCAGGTCAAACATGCGGCCGGGTGTTGCCACCAGAATATCTACTCCCTGTTTCAGTGTCGAAATTTGGGGATCTTGATCAACGCCGCCGAATACGCAGGCTGTTTTAACCCTCGTGTGCTGGCCGAGGGTTTGGAAAACTTCGGTAATTTGCAGGGCAAGTTCGCGGGTTGGAACCATCACCAAACAGAAAATATAATCGCTTCGGCTACTGCTTTTTAGTTGATGTATAATGTCGATTACAGGAATGGCAAAGGCCGCAGTTTTGCCGGTACCTGTTTGGGCAATGGCCAGCACGTCATCCCCTTTCAAAATGGGCGTGATGGCTTTGTATTGGATGTCGGTGGGGCGGCGGAAGCCTGAATCCAGGAGGTTCCTCTTTATTTCAGGAGAAATGCGGTAGTCATCAAATTTCATAAAACGAATAAAATAAATTGTAACGGTACAAAGTAACACAATTTTTAAACTGCCAGCAAAGTATTCCGGGGGCGGAATTTGCTGATTATAATGCGATTACTTTATGTGAAAATGTATAGGTAATGAGCAAAAAAAGGGAAGCCATTGCTGACCTCCCTGTATTTGACGGAAAATAATTTCTATTTATTTTCAACAGCCCTTCTTGCGGAGTAGTTGATATGCAACGCAGCAGCTTTACGCAACTCTAACTTAATATCACCAACGATTTGCATTTTGGTGAACTCATCCACTTTCAATGAAGTAACCATGAATGGAATTTCAGCTTCATCTCTTGAAGCACGTTCAGCAATAATGTAGTCAGATATATCAGCAGGTTTTGCAAACTGATCGTTTAACTGAATACGAGGCTCAGTTCCAAAAACTTTTGTATATTGTTTTTGAGGAGTGCCGACATAAATATAACTTACTAATGATTTCTTTTCCAGTTTGGAAAGTTCGGTCGCAGTTGGTATTTTAACTTGTACTTTCAAACTTACATCTCTGATGGTAGTGGTAACCATGAAGAAAAACAATAGCATGAATACAATGTCAGGTAATGAAGCAGTTGATATTGCAGGTGTTTCTTTATCTGCGCTTTTTCTGAATTTTGACATTATTTAGTTCCTCCTACTTTTTTAGGTTCAGCTTCTGAAATTCTCGAAGGAATAGCCTCACGAATAGCTCCTTTTTCCTCATCATTCAGTTCTTCGTATTTTTTACCAAATTTAGCAGAAGCAAGCTCATCCCTAACTTCATTAACGGCAGCTACCAATTCATTCTGAACCGCGAGGTACATTCCATATTGAGTTCCATGATCATTGCGAAGAGAAATAACTCCTTTGGATACATCAAAATTTCCCAGTAATGGAATTTCTGTTGGTTTTGATTCAGGTAAACTCTCTGAGTTGGATGGATTCAACAAGAATTCTTTGGTCTTTAAACGAAGATCTTCAACACGGATGATCTCTCCTTCAACCATTAAACGATTGCTTGCATCCAATAATACAGAGAAAACATTTCGTTCTTTGATTGGTGGGGTATCATCCTGCTCCTGATTTTCAGGCGGCATTTGTGGCAAAACACGCTCCAATCCACTATCTACGTCCATTGATGTTGCTGTAATGAAGAAGATAAGTAGCATGAAAGCAATGTCTGCCATTGATGCAGATGGTACTTCTGGTGTTTTTCTCATTTTAGTGTTTTTTGTTTTTTAAACAAATGATTATTTAAAAATACCAGAAATGGATGACCAGGCAATTGCGATTACTGAAATTGCACTCAAAATGTAAGTTGCAATAAGTCCGGTTCCAATCCAAATTAAACTAGTTGGGGTTACGGTACCGTCTTCAATAAATTTGTTGGCACCAAAGAATTTGGGCATTTCATCATTAGATAAAAGATAAGATACTCCAATTACTGCTACTGTAAATCCTAATGCAACCAAAGCACTTTTTGTTGCTTTTTTATCGGAAATTGTATTTGCAAATTCCAACACCAAAGCGGCTATTACGGAAATGCCAAGTAAAAGATATGACCAATATAAGTTCGTCGAAATCCATGTTGACATACCTTCGTCGGCCATGTTTGCATCAAGGCTGGATAACAATGAAATAATCAGAAATAATGATATACCCAGAACTACCCATAACATTATACTTGTTATTTTAGCAAATTTCATAGGATAAATTATTTTTTAGTGTTGTATTTTACCAAAAGGTCAATCAATGAGATAGATGCATCTTCCATACTGGTCACAATGCTCTCGATTTTAGAACTGCTGTAGTTGTAGAAAACCTGCAGAATCATAGCAACGATCAAACCACCAATGGTTGTAATCAAAGCAACTTTAATACCACCGGCAACCAATGAAGGACTGATATCACCGGCAACTTCGATAGCGTCGAATGCCTGAACCATCCCGATTACAGTACCCAAGAATCCAAGCATAGGGCCTAGGGCGATAAACAATGCGATCCAGATTAATCCTTTTTCAAGCAAGCTGGTCTGAACACCACCATAAGCTACAACAGTTTTTTCTACTACGTCCAAACCTTCGTGCGAACGATCTAATCCCTGATAGAAGATACTTGCAACAGGGCCACGGGTATTGCGGCAAACTTCTTTTGCTGCTTCAATTCCACCTGTGTTAAGGGCTTCTTCAATTTTTTCGAGTAATTTTTTGTTGTTGGTAGAAGCAAGATTCAAATAAAGTACTCTTTCAATTGAAATTGCAAGACCTAAAATCAAACAGATAAGGATCGATGTCATGAAACCTGGACCCCCTTCAATAAATTTCTGTTTTAATGCACTGTGCAGTGACTTTCCCCCTTCTGCCTGAACGGCTGCTTTTTCCTCCGGATCAGCAACTACAGCCGGAGCTGCAGGCTTAGCATTTTGTACCTCAGTTGATGTAGCCGGAGCTGCATTGTCCTGGGCAACTACACTGTTTGATGCTGTAACAAACAGCATACATAGAACTGCTATTAACGCAAATAGTTTTTTCATTTTGTTTTTAAATTTTAATTAGTAAATCTCCTAAGTTTTTAAATTGTATTTGTTATGTATTGTTTTATTTACTTCCGGTTTTTATTTATTTTGAAGCATAAATTACATATTTTCTGCTTGTTGTGAATGATCGGTTACTAAAAAGTAAACTCAATATTTAAAAGAACTAAATGATGAAAGCGGAGAGAGAGGGATTCGAACCCTCGGTACCCTTTTGAGGTACACACGCTTTCCAGGCGTGCCAGTTAAGCCGCTCCTGCATCTCTCCAATACTCTTCTGGCACTCTATTTTTCAGGGCTGCAAATTACGAAAAAAAATATAACAACAATAAAAGCTATTCACTAATTTCTCCAATCAAACTTTTATTTAAATGAAGCTTGATTTCTTCATGTTCCAATCCTTGTCCTAACAGGAACATCAACTTGGTAATAGCCGCTTCTGTTGTCATGTCTTTACCGCTTACTACACCAGCGTTCAATAGTTCGGAGCTGGTTTCGTATTGTCCCATTTTAACTGCACCGCCCTGACATTGAGTGACATTCAGGAATATTATTTTTCGTTTAATCGCATTTTTAATCTGACTGATCATCCATCGGGAAGTAGGGATGTTGCCCGATCCAAATGATTCCAAAACGACTCCTTTCAAGCCGGGAATGTTCAGGATATTTTCAAAAACCATTCGTCCAATGCCCGGGAAAAATTTTAAAATAACCACATTTTCATCGAAATGAGTCCTTACTTTTAGTATTCCTTTGAGCACAGAACGGTGAATATTCTCCTGAAAATACTTAATTTCAACTCCGGCATTGGCCAGGGCAGGATAATTAACGGAGGAAAAAGCACTGAAGTCGTCGGCATGGCGTTTCGAAATCCGGTTGCCCCTAAATAGTTTTGAATTGAAATATACACAAACCTCAGGAACAATGGCTTTGCCGTTTCTTTTGGCGGCTGCTATCTGTATCGAGGTAATCAGGTTTTCCTTTCCGTCAGTCCTCAAAATTCCTATCGGAAGTTGTGATCCTGTCAAAACTATGGGCTTGTCGAGGTTTTCAAATATGTAACTGAGTGCCGAAGCGGTGTAAGCCATGGTATCGGTACCGTGCAAAATTACAAACCCATCGTATTTGCTGTAATTCCGTTCGATGGTGTTGGCTATTTTTACCCAGATTGCCGGGGTCATGTTCGAAGAATCGATGGGAGGGGTAAATGTTACTACATGAAGATTGTATCCCAAACGGTTGAGGTCGGGAACTTCTTCTTGAATCTGATCAAATTTTACCGGAACAAGAATTCCGTTGGTTGACTTTTGAACCATTCCGATGGTGCCACCGGTATATATAATGAGAATTGATGGCTTTTTTTCCACTTTGTAATTTGCTTATTGACTGATGGATAATTAAATTCCAAATAGTTTACGGGCGTTCTCAGTGGTAATCTTTGCAATTTCACCAACTGTCATGTGGTGAAGATCGGCAATTTTTTGCGCAATATGTACAAGATAGGAACTTTCATTTCGTTTTCCGCGAAAAGGGACAGGTGTCAGATACGGCGAATCGGTTTCAAGAATTATGTGAGATGGATCAATTTTGCTGATTACCTCGTCCAATCCGCTTTTTTTGAAGGTGATAATACCATTAACACCAATTTTAAATCCAAGTTCGATAACTAATTGAGCCTGTTCAAGTGTTCCGGAGAAACTATGAAAGACCCCGGTCAGGTTTTTATCCTTTTCTTCCTGCAATACATTATAAACCTGGTCAAACGAATCGCGCACATGGATTACCACTGGTAATTGGTATTCGCGGGCAAGTTTAAGTTGAAAACAAAATGCATGGATTTGTTCCTCCAGAAAAGAGGTTTCCCAGTATAAATCGATCCCAATTTCACCGATCCCAAAAAATTTCCGTTTTTTCAGCCAGTATTCCACCAACTGTAATTCTTCCTGATAGTCATGATTCACCGAAGTCGGATGCAGGCCCATCAGCGGAATACAAATGTGCGGATAAGTATCAACCATATCGAGCAAATTCTTTACCGATGAACTGTCAATATTGGGAAGAATAATTTTCCTGACATCGTTGGAATATGCCCGCTGAATGATTTCATCACGATCGTGAATGAAATCGGTTGAATAAATATGAGAATGGGTATCGATCAACATTTTTTGCAAAATTTGACCAAAATAAGAGAAAATTAGTCACCTGAATATGAAGCGAATATTATTTTATTGCTTTATATTACGATTTCGCAGTAAAAAAAAAGGCATCCGGCAATCCGTATTTCAGAACAAGATTGCCTGACACCCCAAAATATATACTGAATTGATTGATTAAACGACTCCCTGAGCGAGCATGGCATCAGCCACTTTGACAAAGCCACCAATATTGGCGCCTACTACGTAGTTTACTTTATCTCCGTTTTTGCCATATTTCACACAGGTATCATGAATTTCTTTCATGATATGGTGCAGGTACATATCAACTTCTTCTCTCGGCCAGTTCATCCTGATGGAGTTTTGCGACATTTCCAAACCTGAAACTGCAACCCCGCCTGCATTTACAGCTTTACCGGGGGCAAAAGTAATTGCTTGTGTCAGATATGTAACGGCTTCAGAAGTACAACCCATGTTCGAAGTTTCGGCAACAAGGAAGCATCCGTTTTTAACCAGGAGTTTGGCATCTTCCAGATTTGCTTCATTTTCGCAGGCGCAAGGGATAGCAATGTCAACAGCACATTCCCATGGTTTTTTACCGGCAATAAACTTCGCTCCGAATTCTTCGGCATAAGGTTGAACAACATCGTTGTTTGAAGCACGCAGTCCGAGCAAATAGTCCACCTTTTCACCTTTAATACCACCTGCATCATAAATATATCCGTCAGGGCCTGAAATGGTAACCACTTTTCCGCCCAATTCGTTTATTTTGGTGATAGCGCCCCAGGCAACATTACCAAATCCGGAAACGCTGAATGTTTTTCCTTCAACTTCTTTACCAAGGGTATTGAGCATGTGCTGAACGAAGTAAACAGCCCCGAAACCGGTTGCTTCAGGCCGTATTAAACTTCCGCCCCAGCCAATTCCTTTGCCTGTTAAAACACCTGTAAATTCATTTTTGAGTCGTTTGTACTGACCAAAAAGAAACCCGATTTCGCGGCCACCAACGCCAATGTCACCTGCCGGAACATCGGTATTCGGACCAATATGGCGGTAAAGTTCGCTCATAAACGACTGGCAGAAACGCATGATTTCGTTGTCAGACTTGCCTTTCGTGCTAAAATCAGATCCGCCTTTTCCTCCGCCCATCGGAAGGGTGGTCAGGCTGTTTTTAAATGTCTGTTCAAATCCGAGGAATTTTAGCACACTAAGTGTTACAGTCGGGTGAAAACGCAAACCTCCTTTGTAAGGACCAATGGCCGAATTAAATTCTACACGGAATCCGCGATTTACCTGAACTTCACCCCGATCGTCGATCCATGGAACACGGAAAATGATGGTTCGTTCCGGTTCGACAATGCGTTCCAGTATTTTTGCTTTTTGGTATCTCGGATTTTTCTGATAAACATCCCAGACCGATTCCACCACTTCCTGAACTGCCTGATGAAACTCGCGTTCACCCGGAGTGCGGGCTTTAAGAGCCTCCAAAAATTCGTTTATGTCTGCTTTCATCTAGTTTGATTTTTTTTAAATAATAGCCAAAGTTATGACATTCACGTGTTGGATATTCCGATTAAGTAAAAAGTCTAAGGTTTGAGTCTTTTCGTTACTATTTCTGAAATTCGATTTTGAAGCCAGTTACCTGCCAATCGGGTATTTTTGTCGGTTTTGTAATGATCAACGCTTCATCTTCCTGATTCCATTTGATTTTCTCTGAACTTCCGAGCATTCTAATTGAAGTCACTTTTTGATCAGTCACTTTTGAGTTTTTGCCCAACGAAATAATACGGATATTGTCGGTTGGAGCTTGCATACAAAAAGCATAAAGGGCTTTGTCTTTTGTTGTAAACCGAATATCAGATGGTTTCACAAGGTTGTTGTTGTCAACCTGCTTTAATATTATGCAATAATAAGACTTTATTTTTAAACTGAATGATTTCATTCAGCGGCCGGTCGAATTCAAGCTTTGCTACCAGAACGGTGTTGGCCAATTCGTTGGCTGGCAGGTTCCGTAAACGCAGATAAGGTTGTTGCGAGGCATGGTCGCCCAGGCATAAATTTACAGCGCAGTCGATGGATTTGCCAGTATTTAATAAGGTAGCTTTTACCGGAAGAATATTGATCGGTTTGAGCTTGATGCCATTTCCAACAGGCACTTTGTTTAGGTGAATATACAGCGTTCTGTCATGTTTGGCAACCAGGATCCCCGGCGTGTTTACCAATTCTGAATCAGTCTGAACTTTCTGATACGATTCATCCACCGATTTTTTCCATTTACCGATTCTCTTCAATATATCCGCTGCTGCTTGCGGAATAATTCCTTCGCCTGTTGGGCCAACATTCAGCAAATAATTGGAATCACGCGCCAGATAACGGTCGGTGCTGCTGATCAAATGACGGTCGGTGTAAAAATCTTCGTCTTTTTTGAACCCCCAGCTTTCCATACCAACCGACTGGCAGGCTTCAACAAGGGTCGAAAATCCTTTTGCCTCGGCAGCAACATTGTCGAAATCGCGTTCGGGAGTACCAAAATCGCCTTCGTCAAATCCCCGGTTGTTGATCACCGCTTTGGGTTGCAGTTTCCTGATCATTGAATTCACCGAAGTGTCTTTGTGAACAGGCACATTTATTATAGGTACTGATCCAATTTTCGTTTTGTGATTTCGCCCACTACCGCTTTAATGTTTTCTGCACGATCACGTTTACAAACCAGGATGGTATCGCCTTCCTGAACAACAATCACATCATCCAGGCCAACCACCGCAACAAGGCTGTTTGGTGCGTAAACGTATGAATTTTTGCTATTGAGAAATACCACTTCACCTACTTGCGCATTCTGGTTTTCATCTTTTTTGTTGTATTTATAAACTTCTTCCCAGCTCCCCAAATCGTTCCAAACAAAGTCGCCCTGCACCAGAAATACGTTCGATGCTTTTTCCAGGATTCCGTAGTCGATTGAAATGGATTTCACTTCATTGTATATCCGATCGACCGCTTCTTCGTATGTATCGGTACCGATGTGTTCCTTTATTCGCATCAAATCGGCATACAATTCAGGAGCATATTTCTGAACAGAGTCGAGAAAAACAGAAACTTTGAAAATGAAGATACCGCTGTTCCAGAAGAATCCGCCATCTTTCAGGTATCCGGTTGCAACTTCCACATTGGGTTTTTCAACAAACTGGTTCACTGTAAATGATTTGACGGCCTGACCAATTTGAATTTCGCTGGCAGTTTGCACGTATCCGTAGCCTGTCGCCGGAAATTTCGGTGTGATTCCGATGGTAACAATCCCATCTTTTTTTTCGGCAATCATAGCTGCCGATTCGATGGTTTGCCTGAAAAGTTCGTCATTCTGAATGAGATGGTCGGAAGGCGAAACAATCAGGATTCCTTCAGGATCTTTTTCAGCAATAAACAAAGCCGCCAGGCCAATTGCCGGAAGTGTGTTTTTACCGACCGGCTCATAAATCATGTTCTGTTTGGGCAAATTGGTTGTTTGCGATTCCAATATTTCCTTTTGACTTTTCGCTGAAACAACATAAATACACTCTTCAGGAATAAAATGGACAAACCGCTGTACCGATTCCTGAATGAGTGATTTCTCGCCAAAAAGGCTAAGATATTGCTTTGGTTTTGCAACCCTGCTGCGTGGCCAAAATCGTGTTCCGGAACCTCCGGCCATAATAAGACAATAGTTATTGCTCATAAAAAATAGTTTAATGTTCAAAGTTTAAAGTTATAGTTTAAACTGGAACCTGAAACCCGGAGCTTTGAACTCTTTTAATATTTTACTTTAATTTTCATTGCTCCGGGAATTACTTCTTCAGAAGCCACGATCACATAACCGCCACCACTTCCGGAAGTAATTGCTCCCGGAAAATTGTGAATCCAGTTGGTTTTCATTTCCTCCGAAACCCAATCAGGAACAGTATATGGCAACATCTTTTTCCATGTAATGAATGTACGTGTCATGCCTTCACCAAGTTTTCTGATATCCCGTTCAACAATTCCTTCCCAGCACAAATCCCCCGATTCTCCCAGAACCTTCACGTTTTCAACTGTTAAATGTTTTTCGATCAGGGGATTGTAATTCTCGGGACGTGGCGCTAAGGGAATCAGGTGCAGAACACTTGATAACCAATCACAGGTTTCAGCATCAATTGTCGATTCGATATGGCATGGCCAGTATTTCCCATCGTAATCCAACCGGTTGGCGCCGGGCATTAAAATACCGAGTTGATCCTGCGATCCTGAAACATACTCTGATCCCGGAGGGTTTTCGGCTCCAAACAACAATTGGGCACTGCGCACCGCATCGCCTTCGGGGAACTTTCCACCCCACAATTCGCTGGCAATTTTGCGCGAACTTGTTGCCATTCCCGAACGGTCGTTAAAATCGTGGTCGGGCCAGATTTGCGCTACCACGCACGGCCCCCGGTGAACCTGCGAGACCCAGGGCTGATCCATCCATCCACCGGCAAGGCAAAGACGGTATGGAATTTTCAGGTCTTTTTTCGATTGTGAACTCGACCGGGCTGGCAAGCCTTCCCCAGGGATGCGTTCCAGCACAATTACTTCAACATTATTTTCGTCGCAAATATGCTTTTTGCCCTCGGTAAATCCATCTGAGTTCACCACAAAATAGTCGGGTTTGATGCGCTTCATGTCTTCTTCAAAATCGAGCATTCCCATGCCTGTTGAGACAAATGCTTCGGTCACATATTTCACTGCACCCACCATGTAAACCCGCTCTTCCTGCGTGAAATAGGGTTTTTTGCCTTTTAGCCTGAGAAGGTTTTCGTCTTGCCCAAGGCTCACATAAAGTTTACCGTATTGCGATGCTGTTTTGAAAAAGGCAATATGTCCGGCATGAAGCAGGTCGTAACATCCGCTGACGAGAACTTTTTTATTTAATCCCACCGCTGACCATTTGCGTTTTGATCCAATCGTAAGTTTCTTTCATCCCGACTGAAAGCGGCAATGTTGGTTCCCAATCCAATAATTCAAGAATGAGGGAATTGTCGCTGTTACGTCCGCGAACACCTTTTGGAGCATCCAGTTCGTAAGTTCTTTTCAGTTTGATGTTGCCGATTTTCTCAACAATGTCAACCAATTGGTTGATTGAAACCATTTCGCTGCTACCCAGATTGAGTGGTTCAACGACATCGCTGTACATTATTTTAAGAATACCTTCGACACATTCGGTAATGTACATGAAGCTACGGGTTTGTTCGCCATCGCCCCAGATGTTGATTTCGTCTTTTCCGTACAATTCGGCTTCCAACACTTTGCGGCACATTGCTGCAGGTGCTTTTTCGCGGCCACCATCCCATGTCCCGTGCGGGCCATAAACGTTGTGGAAACGGGCTATGCGGGTGTTAATCCCATAATCTTCGCGGAAATGGCGGCACATCCTTTCGGAGAATAATTTTTCCCATCCGTAACCATCTTCCGCCTGAGCAGGATAGGCATCAGCTTCCTTTAAGCCCGGATTGTCTGTTTCCTGCTGTTTATCGCCATTGTAAACACATGCTGATGATGCGTAAAAGAAACGATCGATTCCTAAATCTTTGGCAGCCATTAAAAGATGAGTATTTATTAATACACTCAACATACATTCGGCCTTGTGATTTTCGATAAAACCCATTCCGCCCATATCGGCAGCAAGGTTGAACACTTCGTTATAACCATTTAGTGCGGTATAGCAATTATCCTTGCTGTTTAAATCAAGAACAATATTATCTATGTCTGTATGAACCTGATACCATTGGTTCAAAGGTTTTTTATCAACTGCGCGAACATCATTACCCAAATCTTTGAGTTTTCTGGCTAAATGGCCACCGATGAAACCACCGGCTCCGGCAACTACAATTCTTTTCATTTTGTAAATATTTTAATTGATTAATAATTGATTTCTCGCGGACTGAAATCCGGATATCAAACCTGAAATTATTATTTGTCCATTTTATAAATACGCTCCATCAATTGCCACTTTTCGTCGGCAGTAGCTTCGGCCGAAGTTTGCTGGAACCTTGAAACATAAGCTTCCCATTCGCTTTGCTTTGGTTTTCCTGAGAGTTGGTCCATGGCGCGGTCGTGATCGAAGTCGGGAACCGTGTCCATAATCATAAACAGCCGTGTCCCGAGCAAATAAATTTCCATGTCGATGATGCCTACTTCGCGCATCCCCTGTGTTATTTCGGGCCATACAGCACCGGGGGCATGTACTTTTTTGTAATCCCCGATTAGTTGGGAGTCGTCTTTCAGCGACAAAGTTTTGCAGTATCTTTTTATTCCGGTTGGCATAATTTTACGATTTTAAGTGAATTTTTAATGTCCGGTATCCATAAATGGCGATCACGACAAAACAGATGAGCGGTAAAATGAATGAAAAGTTAACTGCGGGTATTCCGGCAACGGTTCCCAAATCAATAATTGCACCTTGCAGCGGAGGCATTAATGCGCCACCAACAATGGCCATTACCAATCCGGCAGCGCCAAGTGGGGCATCTTCGCCAACTCCTTCAAGCGCAATTCCGTAAATGGTTGGAAACATGAGCGACATAAAGGCTGAAACACCGATGAGGCAATACAAACCGGCCATTCCCTCAATCAGGATAACGCCCATTGTCAGTACAAAAGCTCCAATTGCAAATGCAGTTAAAAGTAATCTGGAATTCAGGTATTTCATCAGCATTGTGCTGATAAACCTGCTCGACAGGAAAATAGCCATTGCAACAATGTTGTAGTTTTGTGCGGAGGCCTTATTGATTCCTAAGTTTTCGGCATACTGAATAATGAATGTCCAGCACATAATTTGAGCAGCCACATAAAAACCCTGCGCGATTACACCTTCGCGGTATTTCACATTGGCAATCAGTCTTCTGAAAGTATCCATTGCATGAATGGTATGATCGGAACCTTTGCGCTTTGGCATCTTGAAAAAGAAAACGACCAAAAGCATCGCGATAACCACAAACCCAAGAATTATATATGGATCGCGGATCACAGCCAGATCGTGTGTTCGGATAGCTGCTTTTTCAGCTACGCTTAGAGTTGTGAAAATCAACTCTCCGGCATCATTTCTTATATCTGATTGAAGTGAAGTCAGGATGAAATTTGAAGCCACGAACATGCCAAGCAACGAGCCCATCGGATTAAACGACTGGGCAAGGTTCAGTCTTCGGGTAGCAGTTTCTTCTGAACCCATAGAAAGAATGTATGGATTGGCAGTTGTTTCCAGAAATGCCAGTCCGAAGGTTAAAATGTACAAGGAAAAAAGGAAAAATTCAAAAACTTCATATTTCGCGGCAGGGTAAAAAAGGAGTGCCCCCAAGGCATACAATCCCAATCCGACCATGATCCCTTTTTTATAACTGTACCTTTTTACATACAGGGCAGCCGGAATTGCCATTGTGGCATATCCGCCGTAAAATGCAAACTGTATCAAAGCGGCTTTAGCGTTCGAAATCTCCATTACAGTTTTAAAGGCGGCTACCATCGGATTGGTAATGTCGTTTGCAAATCCCCAAAGAGAAAACAAACTGGTAATCAGGATAAAAGGAACCAGTAATTCCTTTGAAATAACTTTTGCTTTAGTTTTCGTATTCATAATTCAGATCGTTTAGCTTATTTACTGATTCAAAATTCATTAAACTAATCCGAATTGCCAAATTCATTTTTTTAAACTACGACTTCGCAAAGCTTTGCACCCTCAAAAAAGTGTTGAGGAACATTTTTTAATCATTTAGATTTGTAATTTCAGCCATTGTTTTTATAACGCAAAACTATGGCCAAAAGGCATGTGTCGTTAAAAGATCTGGCAGCCGAACTGAACGTTTCCATTTCAACAGTTTCGAGGGCATTAAAAAACCATCCGGACATCAGTGCTGAATTGACACGAAAGGTGCAGGAACTTGCGCGTGCCAGAAACTACACGCCTAATCCGCTGGCCATGGGTTTGCTGAGGCAGGAAACCCGCATGATCGGGGTTATTGTCCCTGATTTGGTGACCCATTTTTTTTCATCGGTCATTTCGGGAATAGAATTCGTGGCCAAGCAAAACGGTTATTACATCCTGATTTCGTCGTCGAACGAATCGTATGAAAAAGAAGTGGAATCGGTTAAAAATCTACTGAATACACGGGTGGAAGGGCTGATTGTTTGCCTTAGTCAGGAGACCAAAATTTTCGACCATTTTGATGCACTGATCAACAACGAAATCCCGCTCGTGTTTTTCGACCGGGTTTGCCGTACCGATGAAGTTCCCAGTGTGGTTGCCGACAATGCCGAAGCTGCGCGGCAGGTTACCCGTCATTTTTATGAAAACGGCTGCCGCCGGATTGCATACATTAATGGCCCGGGGCAATTGAGCATTTCAAAACTTCGGTATGAAGGATATTTGCAAGGCCTTCAGGATTGTAACCTGCCTTTTGACAAGGAATTGGTTGGTCATTGCAATCTGAGTACTGAAGATGCTTCGGTTGCAACACGGAAACTATTGCGCCTGAAAAATCATCCGGATGCCATTTTCGGGATCAACGATACGGTCATTTTTGCAGCAATGCGTGAAATAAAGCATTTCGGATTGACTATTCCCGCCGACATTGCCCTGATTGGCTTTACAGATGAATTCCATTCAACGGTGGTCGAACCTTCATTGACTTCTATAACCCATCCTACCTTCGAGATGGGAAAGGAAGCAGCCCGTCTGTTTTTCGAGCGGATTCAAAACCCAACCGCTCCCCCACAACAAATAGAGATGAAAACCAGTTTGGTGATCCGAAATTCATCGAAAAGAAATAAGCGATTTTCGTTTCGTCTCAAAATTCGTATTTTCGCACCCACATTTTAAATTTAAAACAATGAGCAAAGCAGAGATTTATACCAGCAAAGGTGTTATGAAATTGAACTTCTTCGATCAGGATGCACCCGGAACTGCTGCGAATTTTATCAAGTTATCAAAAAGTGGTTTTTACGATGGACTGACCTTCCACCGTGTGATTCCTGATTTTGTGATTCAGGGAGGTTGCCCCGATGGGACTGGAGCTGGTGGGCCGGGCTATAAAATACCTTGCGAACTGGATGGTGAAAACCAATACCACGATCGTGGGGTTTTGTCTATGGCACATGCCGGAAAAAACACAGGCGGCTCGCAGTTTTTCGTTTGCCACAGTCGCCGGAATACTTCGCACCTCGACCGCAAACATACCTGTTTCGGTAAGGTTTACGAAGGGCTCGAAGTAATTGATGCCATTCGTCAGGGCGATTTAATTGAGAAGATCGTTGTTATTGAAGAATAGATCACGGAAACCCTCGCTACCAGCGGTTTTTTTTTATAATATCGGTAGTTTTGCCGAACTAATTCTTAATCATCGGTATGTCTGATAGTTCAAAAGGTGTCCTTTTAACATTGGGGTCGGTTGTCTTTTTTGCGCTGATGGCTGTTTTGGTAAAAGCAATCCCCAATGTATCGAGCTACCAAACTACCTTTTTCCGCTTTGCAATCGGCATTGGCATCATCGGTATTTTATCACTTTTCGGAATTGTTCAATTAAAATTTAACGATAAGAAAAATCTTTTTTGGCGCGGCCTGGTGGGCGGCGTTGCTGTTTATTTGTTCTATCTGTCCATCATCAAACTCGGAGTTGGCAAAGGGTCGGTCTATATTTATTCCTATCCTATTTTTGCCACTTTGTTCAGTATGCTTATCCTGAAAGAAAAAGTGGAGCCCATCAAGTTTGTGGTAATTTTTATTTCGTTTGCCGGACTGATATTGCTTTCGGTAGGAGGAAAAGGATCCTTTGGAGGAATGGGGATTTATGAACTTATCGCCATTGCAGGGTCAATCATTTCGGGACTGGCTGTTGTGTTTGTGAAAAAGCTGCACAACAGCGATAACTCTTATGCAATTTTCTTTTCGCAATGCATTGTTGGGTTTTGGATGTTTTTGATACCTTCGGGGGCTACACAGGCTCAAGGCAACATAACAGAGTTGTTTTTACTGGTTTTGGTCGGCGTTGTGGCCACCATCGGGCAACTGTTCATGACCGAAGGATACCGGTACGTGAATGTGGCAACCGGTTCATTATTACAGTCGATGGTACCGGTTTTTAACCTGTTTTCGGGATGGCTGATTTTTCATGAACAGTTCACAACCATCGAAATGGCAGGAGCTTTCGTAATTGTCAGTTCTTGTTTTACCTTGGTTATCATCAATTTCAGGATTGGTAAAAAAACACGGATTTTGAAAATGGTGGAATGAAAAAATTTAACTTTAAACTAATTTCGAACAAATACATTTTAAACCACAACACCGATGAAAAAACTAAACACTACTTGGGCTTTTTTGGCTTTAACGGCAATTTTGGGTCAAATGGCCTGCACGCCTACCGATCTTTCAAAAGAAAACATTATCCCGAAACCTGTTTCGATTGTGCCGACAGGCGATTCATTCGATTTGACCGACCAGACTGATATTTACGTTCAGGGCGAGTCGGCGGAATTACTTCAAATCGGGCAATATCTGGCAGACAAACTGAATCCTTCTACCAGCTTAGGAATTGAGGTGAAAACAACCAGCGAAGCCCCTGTTCCCGGAAATATCCTATTAGCACTTTCAGATAATGACACAGAGCTGGGAGATGAAGGCTATGAATTGACCATTACAGATAAATCGGTTAACCTCACAGCGAACAAGCCAGCTGGATTGTTTCACGGTATCCAGACCATTCGCCAGCTTTTGCCCCCAAAAGTTGAGCTGTCGTCAGTTCAAAAAGGGCCATGGAAAATAGCAACCGGGACGATCCGCGATTATCCGGTTTATGGCTATCGTGGCGCCATGCTCGATGTGGCGCGCCATTTCTTCGGAGTAGAAGATGTGAAGAATTACATCGACCAACTGGCAACCTACAAAATGAATGTGTTGCACTTGCATTTATCTGATGATCAGGGCTGGAGAATCGAAATCAAATCGTGGCCCAACCTTACTGCACATGGCGGAAGCACCGAAGTAGGTGGTGGCGAAGGTGGGTTTTACACTCAGGAACAATATTCCGACATCGTAAAATATGCTCAGGACAGGTTCATTACCATTATTCCTGAAATTGACATGCCAGGCCATACCAATGCCGCTTTGGCATCGTATCCCGAATTAAACATCGATGGTAAAGCCACCGAATTATACACCGGTATCGAAGTTGGTTTCAGTACACTGGCCACAAAGAAGGAAATTACCTATAAATTTATTGATGATGTAATCCGCGAATTGGCTGCTTTAACTCCAGGCCAGTATATTCACATCGGTGGCGACGAATCACATGCCACGAAAATCGAAGATTACATTCCATTTATTAACCGCGTTCAGGACATTGTAATTGCAAATGGGAAACAGGTTTTTGGATGGGACGAAATTGCACTTGCCACCTTAAAACCGCATACAGTTGTGCAATACTGGGACAAGGCCGAAAATGCTATCAAAGGTGTTGAACAGGGGGCAAAAGTACTGATGTCACCAGCTAAATATGCCTACCTCGATATGCAGTACGATTCGACCAGTATTTACGGTTTGCATTGGGCCGCTTATATTGAAGTTGATAAAGGTTATCGCTGGGATCCGGCTAATCTGGTTCCTGAAATTAAACGAGAAAACATTATTGGTATTGAAGCACCGCTTTGGTCTGAGACTGTTTCAAACCGGTTGGAAGCCGAATACCTGATTTTCCCACGTTTGCTGGGTTATGCCGAAATTGGCTGGACACCAGTCGAATTGCGCAACTGGGACGAATATAAAGTTCGTTTGGCAAACCACGGTGAACGCATGAAAGCCATGAATATTAGTTTCTATCCTTCCAAACTGGTGCCGTGGAATGGTATTGGCAAGAAATAGTTTTTTAGTGATATCCTATTCTTTATGTATAAGATTATTGGAATTTGGTTACTTTTAATCCATTATTTAAGTATTTGGATATGATACACAAAGTAAGGCTGAAGAATTTTAAACGAATTGAAGATGAGATATTTGAATTAACAGATTTTGATTTATTGGTAGGTGCAAACAACAGTGGGAAAAGTACATTGTTGCAGGCATTAGCAATATGGCAATATTGTGTCGATCAATTTAGAAGATCCAAAAGGAGAGGCAATAGTGGGATTCAAATAGTGTTGCCAAATTTCACGGCACTCCCTTTACCTGAATTTGTGCTTTTATGGAAAGATAAAACAGAAAGGCGTTATCCGGAAATTGATGGCAAAAAAAGGCAAGAATTCATTTTGGTGGAAATAGAAGTTTTTTGGGTAGATGAATTGAAGGACGAAAGATCATTGAATGTGCAACTTCGGTATCAAAGCCCTCAATCTGTTTATGCCATCCCGGGCAAAGGTTGGACGAATTTTAAAACATTGGAAGGAGCAGTTGGTTTCCCAAAGATTGTATATGTACCGCCATTTTCAGGATTAGAGCCCAATGAGATATGGTATGATGACGCAAATGTCAGGAAAAATGTAGGAAAGGCACAGCCAGGATCTGTTTTGAGGAACTTGCTGTATCGGGTAGTTGATAAAGATATCGCTATAAAAAACAATCCAGATTGGAATGAAATATCTGCTATAGTGATGGAATGGTTTGGTGTCAGTTTGAATTCGCCACAATACGAAAAAGGTGAAAGTATTGATATTGAGTTGACTTACAAGTCGAATGGAAAAGATTTTGATATTATTTCCGGTGGGAGTGGATTTCATCAGATACTTACTTTGCTTGCCTTTTTTTATGGTTATCCGGGCATTACCACTATTTTGTTTGATGAACCCGATGCCCACTTGCATGTAAATCTCCAAAAGAAAATTCTAAGTTATTTCAAACAACAAAAGAAGGTTCAATTCCTAATAGCAACCCATGCCGAAGAGTTTATTAAAGGCGTTGAAGTAAATTCTATCATTTCAATGCTTTCCGGACAACCCAAAAGAGTTCAGGCAACAGAATCTGTAGTAAAAGCGATGAGTGATGTTGACAATATGGTTGTCATAAAAACCAAGCAATCACCATATATTCTTTATTTGGAAGGTGAGGACGATGAAAGGATTCTTTCTGCCTGGGCAACAACTTTAGGAAAGTCAGATTTACTGGGGAAATTTTATATTCAAACATTGGGAGGTTCAACCAAGGAGGAAATGAAAAAACGTTCTGACATTCATTTTAATGCCTTGAAACAGATTCATAATCACGTAAAACGGCTTGTTCTCTTTGACTACGATTCAGATGCTTCCTATCATCCACCTCAAGATAATCCGGTAATTAAAGAATGGAAGCGTAAAAACATTGAAAATTATCTATTAGTCCCTGATGCATGGAAGAATGCAGTATTGGATGTTCTTAATTGTTCAGAATATGATTTATTAAACAACTCCAATCAAGAAATAATTGATGATTTTTTTAGTGAGCAGGGGCTACTTCTTCCAAAAGGATTTAATTGGAACAATGTCAAAGCTAATATTTTTCAAGCTGTTGATGGGAAACGTATTCTTTTCGAGAATTCGGACTCCTTATTTCAACGCCTGAAAACAATAAATAATCTGACAATAAACCGGGAAAAGATTTCCACTAATATGAGTGAAGAAATGATTCATAATGATATTATAAGTTTTTTTGATCACTTGTCCTTAATAGTTGAATGATCCATCAAAGGTATTCTTTTATTTTGCCTATGATTTTCCTTCCAAACTGGTGCAGTGGGATGCAAAAACTTTGGTGAGGAAGCTTGTTTTCACAAGAAGATATGGATGATTTGGGCGATACCATTGTTTCGTTCAGTACCAGTTATCTTGGAATGGGCAAGTTTCTCCTGATGCCTTCTGATGGGAAAACGTACTATGCCACCATCGATCAAAATCCGGGAATGGAAATTATGCTTGGATCCGCCAAAACGGATGGAATCTGCATAAATTACAGGGAAAATAAACTACAAACTAATTCAACCTCAGAACAGTGCCAACTTTCAGCGTTTTCTGGGCGGTAATATTGTTTACAGCACAAAGATTCTTAACCGATGTGTTGTATTTTCTTGCAATGGCCGACAGACTATCACCTTTCCTGATTACATGTTTCGAGGGCTTTGTGTTGGTACTAACTTTGGCGCCAATAGCGGGCAGGCTTTCATTTGCAGCTATTATCATTTTGGTTTCAATTGGCTCTTTTTTGTTGAAGTTCTGTGGGTCGATTTCGAACTGTTTGTTTTTGTAATAAATATGGTTGCTGCGTAGGGCATATCTTTCAAAATCGATGTACTTGTTTGAATCAAATGGTTCGCCAAATAAACGTGTTTCGAAATGAAGATGATCGCAGGTGGCTCTGCCTGTTCGTCCACCAAGCCCAATAAAATCGCCAGCCTTGATGGTGTCGTTTACATTTACATGGATAGATTGCAGATGCGCATAAATGGTTTCGAGGCCATTGCTGTGCCTCACCAGTACAAGGTTGCCATATCCGCTAAATCGTTTGGCCAGCCTGACTTTTCCATCGAAGGCAGAACGCACGGTGTCTCCCGCGTTTAATTTTATATCAGTTCCGGTATGCATTCTCCGTCCGCGGTGTCCGTATTTTGAAATCACTTTACCAATTACTGGTTGCACGTAAGGATGATCATAAGGCTCAGTCAGTCTGACAGTAACCATAACGTCTTTCGGTGGGAGTGTAGTTAACGGATATCTGATTTGCGTGCTGTTCCAGATATTGTGATAAAATGTTTCGTTGTTTGACTGGAGTGAGTCGCCTGATAATTGTTCAACAATGTTGTGAAGTGAATCCGTTTCACAAAATTCAATATCGTTGTGCAGAGTATCTGGTAGAATTGTTTGCGAATGGGTGCTGATAGCAAATAATAGGCTGATAATTAGGGTTATAGTTCGTATAATCATTTTCAAAAATTGGGTTGATAAACTAGCTCAAAAATTTGAATGGGTAACAAAAGTAACTTTTCCATTATTTATTTTGGCATTTTTATTAAAATACATGGTGTTTTTAACAATTAATAACACCTTTTGATACATTTGCGGCAACTTAATTTGCAGTAAAATTTCATCTGACCGATGATCCTGGAGTTGTGGACCTTAATGATCGTTGAATGCTTATTTTAAAAGTCGTAACCTGAATGAAGCCCAACGGATGATTGGGGCGGTAAACCTGGAAGGTGGTCCCGAAAAAGGATCAACTCCCCAAAACCATACTCCCCATACAACTAATTGACAAACTGAAGCCGACACGCTGAAACTTCTCCATGAACTTGAGGTACACCAGATCGAGTTGGAAATGCAGGACGAGGAATTAATACTGGCTTTAGAAAGTTGTTGATCAATAGAAACTTCATCGGCATTGGGGATTTCGGAATATATCTTCGTTTGTTTATTTCACGAACAACTTGCTCCAGTTTTTAAATTGACGGTTTTTCCAGGTTCCTTTGTGATAGACATAGCTAACAATTAACGGGAGCACCGAAGTTGCTTCGGCAAAAACCATTTGCTCGTCGGTTACCTGCACTTTTCCCCATGAGCTGGCTTCTTTCAAAGTCGATGAAGAACAGGCCCCATCGCGAACATCGGCAACAGTAATCTGAACCGCATACTGGTGCATAGGAACTTCTTTTCCCAGAATTTCAGCACAAACAACGGTGTCCTGTGCAAAATTCTTAGGAACACCTCCTCCAATCATGAACAGTCCGGTTACTCCGGCTTCCATTTTTATTTTTGTCAGTTCCAGAAAGTCTGCAACCGAGTCGATCGAAACGTGTTTTTCAGGATTTTCCCACTGGTGTTTGGCCAAACCAAAACCGGCGCTTGAGTCAGAGAATGCCGGGCAGAAAATCGGTACGTTGTTTTCGTAGCAAATCTGGATCAAATTGTCCTTTTTTACTGAATTTACAGTCAGCCATTTGCCCATTTCCCAAATAAATTCGCGCGATGAATAAGGTCTTTTTTCAAGCGAGTCGGTAATTTCCTTAATAGTCCCATCGCAATTCTGAAGTTCTTCTTCGTCAATGAAAGTATCATAAATACGATCGATATACAGGTCACGTAAAATTCCGTCGTTTACTTCGGTTGTTCCGCGGTAATGTTTGTGCCCCAATGCTTCGAAAAAATCCATGTCGATAATAGATGCTCCGGTAGCAACAATTACATCGATCATTTTATTTTTAACCATATCAACATAAACCTGCATACAACCTGCCGCGCTGGTACTTCCGGCGAGGGTCAGGATGTTGGTACATTCAGTATTTTCAACCATTTTCAGTAAAATGTCGGTAGCACTTGCGGTATCGCGCGAAGTGAAAGACATTTTCCGCATTGAGTCAATAATGGGAGTTGAATCGAATGACTTAATATCGATGTGTTCGATGGTTTCTTTCAATAAATCTGATTTCTTCATTGTTCTGAATTTTGTTCTTTTAATTGTGTGTTACCAACATGGTATTTGTTTAAATATTAGTCAGATAGACTGCCTTTTATCTTTAAAAAAGTTTGCAAATGTAGTATATTATTTCGATGGCATTACCATGTCTTTAAGAAATATATCGGCAATGTCAGTAATTGATGAATCGAGGCTTCGGTAAGTAAACCCGATGGTACGGCTGATTTTTTCTCCGGAATATTGATTATTTTGGTTGGAACTGGAAACGGTATCACGGGTGATCAAAGGTCGTTTACCAGTAAAGAAACTGGCAGCTTTTGCCATTCTCCATGCAATGTGCAGCTTAATGTCGGACGCGAAATTTCGCGGTCGTGGTTTGTTGAGACCGTCGGCTATCCGGTTAAAAAAATCCTGATAGCTCATATTTCCGGCATTCAGTATAAACCGCTGGTTTTTCACCAGTTCAAATTGCTGACCGCCCATTAATAAAATCATGGCTTTTACCACATCGCGCACATCTACAAATCCGGTTATTCCTTTGGTGTAGTAATTCAGTCCTTTCCAGATAGATTGAAAAAGCTTAGGGCTGCCAATTTCCCAGTTTCCGGGGCCCATAATAATCGAGGGGTTTACGATCACTGCATCCAAACCTTCTTCGATGCCGCGCCAAACTTCCATTTCAGAAAAAAATTTGCTGAGCGAATAACCTGTTTTTCGTTTCGAAGGAGTCCAATAGGTATCTTCGATAATTTCGCTTCCGTCCTGTGTTTTTCCCAATGCGGCAATCGAACTCACGTGACAAAATTTGCTGACCCCATTGTGTAAGGCAGCATCAATCAGGTTCCCGGTACCTTTCACATTGTTGTTGAGCATCATGTCGTTGTCGTCGCCATGAAAAGAAACAATGGCGGCACAATGGTAAATACTGGTAATACCTTTCAGCGCTTCTTCAAGGCTGAAATAATCCAGGATGTCGCCTTCGACCCATTCAATTTGAGCATACAACTCATCAACCCGATCGGTGTAATACGAGAATATCTTCTTTACCCAGTTGGTATTACTTTGCTGCCTTCGCAGCGCTTTTACCCTATTTCCTGAATTGGTAAGCTCATACAATAAATGTGCCCCAACGAGTCCGGTTCCACCTGTTACAAGTATCATATTGAAGAAGTTAAATGAAGGATTGGCCATTAGGCGATTTACTATTTACTATTATAATGTTGGAATGAGCAGGTTAAATGGTAAATAGTAAATGAATAAATAGTAAATCTCAGCTCGCCCCGAACTTATTTGTTCCACGGAGTCACGGACTTTGCTCCGAATTCCTTTGCAGAAATTTTGCTGATAGGTACCAGCAAAACGCCAACATTGCGAATTGCCGGTGCGCTGAACTTGAACGGAAGATCGCTGTATTGTGTCATGAACTGTTTGAATAGGCGTACTTTTTCTACATCATCGTCAATAATTACGGCGGTCCCTTCAATATTAACCGATTTCGATTTTACCCGGTAGCTGCAACCAACCTGTTCGTCCTGCCATGCCAGGTCTTCGCCCAAAGTCCAGTTGATGCAGACCTTTGGATTTTTCCTGATCGTCTCCCACATCTTTCCCTGTTGCGCCGAATGTAGGATTACACTATCGCCGTCCATAGCAAAATTCATTGGCAACACATAAGGAATATTGTCGTCCGACATGGCCACAAAACAAGTTTTGCATTGTTTCAGAATGGCATCTATCTCTTTCCGGTCTGTAATAAAATATGTCTTCAAAGGCTCATTATCAGTAAGTAGTTATACAATTTATTTTTCCGCCGTGTTTTTTGAATAAACAGATATCACCCATTTTTCAAACATTATTACAGGAAAAATTGCAAACCCGAAAGCGATTGAAATCAGGATATCTTTCATATCAAGCGCAGTTGTTCCAAATACGCCTTGCATAAAAGGGACGTAAATAAAAACTGCCTGCAATGCTAAAACAATGCCAATCCCAACGAAAATTGTATAATTGCTAAAAAATCCAATTTTAACCAATGAATCTCTAAGCGAACGACAATTAAGCATGTAGAATATCTGGAACATGATTACGAATGTAACAGCAATTGTTTGAGCCTTAGAAAGTGCAACAGGAGCAGAAATACCTTCTGAAAGTGCATTGGCATATTCCAGGTTAAATAGAATGATTGTACCAACAGTCATTAAAATTGAAACAATAACCACACGAAAAGTAATAAACCGGTTAAAGAGCGATTCTTCTGGCCGTCTTGGTGGGCGGCGCATTACATTTGGCTCCCTCACTTCAAAAGCCAGGGGCAATGCAAGCGCCACAGCGGCCACCAGATTTATCCAAAGAAGCTGGGTTGGCAACATTGGCAATAAAAGCTCTTTTGTTATCGGGTTAAAAGGGAAAAACATAATTCCGTAGATAAGGATAAATGCCAGTCCTAAGTTTGTAGGAAGTAAAAAAGCGAGCGATTTAAGAAGATTGTCATACACCCGGCGGCCTTCCTCAACTGCGGCACTGATACTTGCAAAGTTATCATCGGCCAAAACAATATCGGCCGACTCCTTAGATACCGATGTGCCGGTAATGCCCATTGCCACGCCAATATTAGATTGTTTGAGCGAAGGCGCATCATTTACGCCATCGCCTGTCATTGCGACAATCTGGTTGTTTTGCTGCAATGCTTTTACCAGCCTGAGTTTATGTTCAGGGGCAACACGCGCAAAAATGTTTATCTCCATGGCGGTTTTAGCCAGCGTTTCATCGTCCATCTTAGCTAAAGCAACACCGGTAACAACATCCCCGTTTTTTGAGAGGCCCAAATCCATTCCAATGGAGCGGGCAGTAGCAGCGTGGTCACCGGTTATCATTTTTACCACAATCCCTGCCCTGTGGCATTCTTTAATTGCCTCGATAGCTTCGGCCCTTGGAGGGTCGATCATGCCGATGAGCCCAACAAATTGAAATCCTTCCCTGACATCGTTTTCTGTCAGTTCCAATTGGTCGGATTTATTCCAGTTTTTTTGGGCTACTGCCAATACACGCATTCCTTTTGCGCCTAATCGTTCAATTTCGGCAAAAATTTGTTGCTGCTCAAGCGGAAATCCTCCAAAATGGACAGAACACCGCTTCATGATCACCTCGGGAGCACCTTTCAATATTATTAGGTTCTCCTCAAAGCTGTTAAGTGTGGCCATATATTGCAATTCCGAATCAAAAGGGATAACATCGATCCGGGGATGATTTTTCCGTAATTCATCGGCATTAATATTTGCCTTGGCCGCTGCTACAATAAGTGCGACTTCGGTGGGGTCGCCTGTAATGCTAAACTTATTTCCTTCTTCTTCCTTAATGCCCGCATCGCTGCATAAAACGGCATTTTTCAAGAGAGTAAGCATATCGGTCTGTAAAGCCCCGATTTCTTTCCCTTCGACCATAAAAATGCCCGTTGGGTTATACCCTACACCCGTAACATGAACATTTCCCTGCATTGACCATAGTTCATTAACGGTCATTTCGTTTCGTGTCAGGGTTCCTGTTTTGTCGGAGCAAATAACAGTTGTGCTTCCCAATGTTTCTACCGCCGGAAGTTTGCGTATAATAGCTTTCCGCTTTGCCATACGCTGCACGCCAATGGCAAGGGCAATAGTTACAACAGCGGGAAGGCCTTCAGGGATAGCCCCAACTGCCAATGCGATTGCAAATATTAAACTGTCTTTCAGTGCCATACCTAACAAAATGCCTTGCCCGGTAAGTCGAAATGTGCCCACGATCATAATAACTACCGTAAGGGCAATGATCCCAATTGTAAGATAATTGCCAATGGTTGCAAGTTTTTTGGTGAGCGGGGTTTCCAAATCAGTTGCCTCACTAAGCATATCTGATATTTTACCGAGCTCGGTTGACATTCCTGTCGCGACAACAACCGCCGTTGCAGTTCCCGCAGTTACGAGTGTGCCGCTGTAAACCATGCACTTTCTGTCGCCCAATACGGCCTCGTTGTCAACAGCATCAATTGATTTTTGTGACGGCAATGACTCTCCTGTGAGCGCCGCTTCTTCGATGTATAAGTTTTTTTGCTGGATTAGCCGCATATCGGCGGGGACACGGTCGCCGGCTGCCAGTTGCACAATATCGCCGGGAACTATTTCAGCGACTGCAATTGTTATATTTTGGCCGTTTCGCAATACAATTGCTTTTTCCGGCACCATATCGCTTAGTGCCTCAATAGCTTTTCCGGCTTTAAATTCCTGGATAAACCCAATAATGGTATTTATGACCACGACCGAAAGTACTACAAGTCCGTCGGTAATTTTGCCCAGCAATGTAGCCACGGTGCTTGAACCAATAAGTACCCATATTAATGGATTGTTTATTTGCCTCCACAATAGCTTAAAAGGGCTATCTTTTGTCTTCCTTTCAATCTGGTTAGGGCCAAATTCCTGAAGCCTTTTATTCGCTTCATCACCAGTAAGCCCAAACTGCGAACTTTTAATATCTTGAAGTACAGCAATGTGATTTTTTGAATGCCATTGCCCTAATACGTTGTTTTTTAATTTCATCTTATTCTTTGAGTATTACTGATAATCATTCAGCACAGTTTTAAGGTCGTGAATTGGTTTTAACGGTATTTCTGTTCCTTTCTCATCGTTTGCAGAATAATCAAACGGATTATCAAGGTCTTTAATTAACAAGAACATATAAGATATCAGGAAAGTTACGAGTAATGTAAAAAACAATGAAGCGTAAAATGGTTCAATTTTTATTATTAATAATCCGAATGCAATTAAAAACCCCATGGCTTCAACAATTGCATAAGCAGAACCAACAAATTCGGTGTCCCTTATCGTATCGATCCTTAATATTATCTTTCTTATACTATTTTGTTCATTCTTCATTTTAATAATATAATTTGCCTGAATGCCTTCAATTTCAAACTCAACAAAAAAATCGTTCATCATGCCAATCTTATTCAATATTGAATGTGTCCGTTCTTTTTTATAGAACCAATCGGTCAAAGAATTGATAAATGATTTTTGAAATTCGATGAATTGAAGGGCTGAAGCAGAATTCTTACTCTTTAAAATAGTGTATGTGTCATCAAACAAGCTTTTCATTGAAGCTGAAAGTTCGCTTGGGAGCTTTTCACTTTCCTTATAATCAGAAAGCACGCCACTAATCAGGAATCCTATCAGGAATATTGTACCGGCAACCAAACTTGTGAAAAGGGCATTTAATTCCATAATTTCCAGTCCGAACTCATGTGCCAGAAATTTTAAGATCGTTATCAAAATGACAATTGGCATGACCTTGACAGCTATTGACCATTTCTGCCAACTGTTTTTCAAATATTTTCTGTTTGTTACTTTAGGTTTCATATATTGATTCTTTGATCAAGCTCAAGCTTATTATAAAATTCGAAATATAACTGCTTGCCAATTAAGTAAGCAAAAATCCCTCCCAAATATGACAGGCTTGCAAGTACAAACAGAAACAACCAGGGATTACCCGATTTTGAGCTCCAGGCTATAAATAATCCAGGAGGGAGCAGGCCAAGAAAGGTTTCTGAAGCTAGAAGTTTGATTAGACTTGAATCATTTGCACAATTCGGTTACAGGAGCGAATCCAGAAAAGATAAACTGGACTCTAAAAATTCCTTTAAACCATACAGGCTAACCTGGTGTTTTTGGAGGCAGCCATACTGAAACATGGCATCGGTGAACAAAAAAAACGAATGGACTTATATGGGGTTGAAAAATATAGACAATTACTGCAAGATTAAAACACTTTTGAATAATTTGGTCATCATCAGATGATCCTAAATCTGGGTTAATAGTGTCATTTTCCGTTCCTTGGCTTTCTGCCTTATTCTGCACAACCGAATATTCTATATTAAATTCAGCGTTAAGCTGATTCGAAAACAAATCTGTTCCAGAGCAAAAAAACATTGCAATGAGAACAAAAATCCTGAGTGTTATTTTTTCCTGAAAAATCATAAGTGCGCAAATGTACCACTATTTATAGCTTATCAACAAAAAACGTATTAAGAATTGTTAAAATGAAAATCAAGGATTCGTAACTATTTTCACTAACTTATTGTTCGGAACCCCAAAAGCACCGAAAGATCTTTCAGCACTTCTTTCAGTTTCATGTGCTGGCCCATGTATTCCATTAATTTTTCGGTTTCGTTGTTTTTGCTGGCTTCGTTGATCTGATGTTCGAGCTTTTTCAGCATTATTTTCACTTTTTTCGATTTGTATTCCTGAACCAGTTTCGGAACCAAAAGGTACAACAGTTCACTTTCGGTTTCTATAAAAGCTCCTCCTTTGCTCCATCGTTTACTTTCTATGTATTTGTCGGCCATAATGCTGCTGGCAAACTGACTGATTTCCGCATCGGGGTGCTGGGTGAAAAATCTGATCGGATCAAAATCTTTGTTGTCAATGTGTTCTTCCAGCGTTGCTATAATGAAACTGACGTTGGGATCCACCGAAGTCAACCCGTCGCTTTGAAGTTCTGACAATACATAAAATCCTACGGTATATGATTTCATTTCATGGGTTTCGTCATCTTCAATATCGAATGCTTCCTGATGGAAATATTTCAGGAGAACACGGATGATCTCACGTTCCTCGGTTTCAAATGGGTTGACTGTTTTCTTGCCGGTATCCGAACTTGCAGGCTTTGATGCCTGTATTTGTATTTCCTGAAGTTCTTTCCGGGTATGGTCTTCCGATTGTTTGTTCTGAATTTTTCTGATTTCAGAATACAAAACAGCTTCCTGAACATCCATCAAACGGCTGCATTCCTTGATGTAAATAGTTCGTGTAATAGTATCGGGAATGACTGAAATGGATCGTACAATTTCGTTGATCAGCCGTGCTTTCGAAACCGGATCGTTTTCAACGGTTCCCATCAGAAGCTGTGTCTTGAATTTTATAAAGTCGGTTTCGTTTTTCCTGATGTATTCAGCCAACTCGCCCGCGCTCATAGATCGGGCAAACGAATCGGGATCTTCGCCACGTGGTAATGGCAACACTTTTACGTTGATGCCTTCTTCCAAAACCATGTCGATTCCGCGCAGCGAGGCCTTTATCCCAGCATCATCACCGTCATAAACAATGGTAATGTTGGGCGAAAAGCGCCTGATCAGCCTTATCTGGTCGATGGTGAGTGATGTTCCTGATGAAGCTACCACATTTTCAATTCCGGCTTGGTGAAACGACAATACATCGGTGTAACCTTCCACCAAATAACATTTGTCGAGTTTGGTAATATCCCGTTTGGCCTGGTAAATACCGTAAAGTGTACGTCCTTTGTGGTAAATTTCCGATTCAGGCGAATTAAGGTATTTGGCCACTTTTTTATCGTTGGTCAGGGTTCGCCCGCCGAAGGCAATTACACGCCCAGCCACATTGTGAACCGGAAAAATCACCCGTCCGCCGAAACGGTCGCGTACCCAATCGTCACGCTTGATGGTCAGTCCGGTTTTTTCCAGAAAATCCATTTTGTAACCTTCACGTTGCGCAGCCTGTGTAAAAAGATCTTTCCCATCGGGGCAAAATCCGAGTTCAAATTTGGTAATTGTGTCATCGCGGATACCTCTTTCGCGAAGGTAGCTCAATCCAATCGTACGGCCTTCATTTTCCTTCAGTAAATACCTGCTGAAATACTTTTGAGCGAATGCCGAAACAATCATCATGCTCTCGCGCTCGTCTTTCAGTTGCTTTTCTTCCTGCGATTCCTCCTTTTCTTCAATCTCGATGTGGAATTTTTTTGCCAGCCAGCGTAAAGCATCCGGATAACTGAGTTGCTCAAGTTCCATTACGAAGTTCACCGAGTTCCCACCTTTTCCGCAGCCGAAACATTTGAAAATCCCTTTGGCGGGCGAAACGGTGAACGAAGGAGTTTTTTCGTTGTGGAACGGGCACAGTCCAAGCTGGTTGGCACCCCGTTTTTTGAGGGTGACAAACTCCGACACAACATCCGAAATGTTTGCTGCATCTAATATTCGCTCTATGGTAGAAGGATCGATCATTGCTGCAAATGTATAATTCTTATCTTTGGTAAAACCAATTCTGAATATTTATGGAAAAAAATCTGGACTATTTTGAGACGAAAGTTTTTAGGTTTCAGCGGAACGCTTGCCGCCGGACTTTTAATTTTCCCGGATTTACTGGCTAAAAGTGCTGAGATACCTCACTGATATTGAGAATGTTTCCCGACAGTTTGATGGCCCGACTTACCCTGTTCTGGGAAATCACGATATGGACAACAGGCGGTGCGAAATTTCGGTGAAGTGAGGAAAATTATGGAACAGACTGGCTAATGATCGTGAAATAAAAAATACCATTTTATGAAAAAGAAACTTGTAATTCTTTCAGGAGCAGGCATGAGCCAGGAAAGCGGTATCCGCACGTTCCGAGATATGGGCGGACTTTGGGAAGAATTTGATGTAATGGATGTTGCTACTCCTGAAGCCTGGGCAAGAAATCCGGTGTTGGTGATGAAGTTTTACAACGACCGCCGCAAACAACTTTACGAGTGTTCGCCAAATGCCGGCCATTTTGGATTGGTTGATCTGGAAACGAATTTTAATGTGGAGATTATTACCCAGAATGTTGACGACCTGCACGAGCGTGCCGGCAGTTCAAAGGTGTTGCATTTGCATGGCGAACTGAAAAAAGCCCGTAGCTCGGTCGATGAGTCGCTGATTTGTGACATCGCTGGTTGGGAATTGAAATTTGGCCAGAAGTGCGCCAAAGGAAGCCAGCTTCGTCCCCACATCGTTTGGTTTGGCGAAGCTGTTCCTGCAATGGACGATGCTATCCCGATTGTTGAAAATGCAAATATTCTGGTTGTTATTGGCACTTCGCTCAATGTGTATCCAGCGGCGGGACTGGTCAATTATGCAAAAAAAAGTACGCCAATTTTTGTGATCGATCCTGAACGCCCCTCGGTGTTTATTCGCAATGTGACCTACATTCAGGAAAAAGCGGGTAAAGGGGTTGAAATATTGAAAGAACAATTAATTAAAGGATTATGAAACAATTTGCAATATTGATTTTTCTGATAGTTTTTGCCGGAAGTACCGGTTTTTCGCAGCAGTTTGAAGGTGGGGTGATTGGTGGCTTTAATGCTTCGCAGGTTGACGGTGATTTATACAAGGGGTACCATAAACCAGGCATCGCTTTGGGTGGATATGTACAAGTAAATCTTTCGCGAATGGTGTACGCTGCAATGGAACTCAAATTCATGCAAAAAGGCAGCCGGAACATCGATTCGCTGGCGACAAATGGCCAGATCAAATACATAATGCGGTTAAATTATGTCGATCTTCGCGGAGCTTATTCCCTTTTGCCCATCCGCGAGCAGCCGGGAGATCCGCTCTGGTACTGGAAAAGTAACCAGTTCAATAATTTGCTAAGCACTACAATTCTTTACCGGCTCGATTTCTGAACTGTTCTGAAAACCAACCAACAAACTTGAATTATGAAACCAACAACCTTATCCATTTGCACCTTACTTCTACTTTTCTTGTTTTCGTGTTCTTCTCCTGAAAAAGTAAGTCATTCTTCTGATCAGAAAATTTACAGCGAACTATCGGATGCACTGAACAAAGGAATTCTGGATGTTTGGTATCCGCGCACCATCGACAGTATTTACGGAGGGTTTCTGAGCGACTTCGATTACAAATGGGACATGAAAGGCCCGCAGAATAAAATGATTGTAACGCAATCGCGCCATGTCTGGACTTGTTCGTCAGTCGCTGGATTTTATCCGGCGAAAAAAGATTATTTCCTGAAGATGGCCAGTCACGGTGTTCGATTCCTGAAAGATAAAATGTGGGATCAGAAGCATGGCGGGTTTTTCAATTTGGTTGGTCAGCTGATTGAAGTTTCAAAATGGGAATAAAATACAAATTCCATAATGATTTGATTTTATAAGTAATTCCATGAGTGTTGATCTCAAAGCATTAATTATCAGTCAATATCTTACTAATCTTTTTGGGGTTTTGTCTGCAATCAAAGTCAGATGCTATTGTGATCAGCTTTTCCTTTTTCCAATAGATTATCTTGTAATTGCCTTCAATGTGGTATCTGAAATCTTCGGAAAAATGGACAAAATGTTCAGTAATATTGCAAATGCTTCATGTTAACACATCTGATAAAAACAGAAGGAACATAAATCTCATTTGATGACTGATATTATGTTCTATTTTACGGAAGTAACCAATCGTAAGCGTTCAGCAGCAATTTCGAGGGTTTCGTTATCTTTTGCAAAACAGATACGAACCATTTTCTGCTTATTTTTTTCGTGCATGAAAGCGGAAACCGGAATAACTCCCACTCCGTATTCTGTTGCCAGGCGGTAAGTAAAATCTACATCAGATTCATCCGAAATAGCTGAATAATCAAGTATTTCAAAATAACTTCCCTGAGAAGGAATAATTTTAAACAAACTTCCGCCTAACAACCGGTTAAAATAGTTTCGCTTGCCCTGATACATTTCTGAGATGTCCTTCTTCGAGTCTTCCGTCAGTAAATATTCGGAAAGAGCATACTGAAGCGGGGTATTCACATTGTAAATCTGGAATTGTTGTATCCTTCTGAATTCGTTCATCAATTTTTCGGGTGCCAGAATATAAGCCAGACCCCAGCCATTGATATTAAAAACCGGCCCAAATGAAGAAACCACTAAGCTGCGATCAGCCAGCTTGTCAAATTTTGCGACACTTTGATGAGTGCTGTTATCGAACACGATCGATTCGAAAACCTCGTCGCTCAAAACAACGATGTTGGTTCCGTTTATTAGTTTTTGCAACTGAATCAGATTCGATTCAGATAAAACAGACCCTGTTGGATTGTGTGGAGAATTGAGAATGATCATTCGGGTTTTGGAAGAAACCATTTTTCGGACTTCTTCCCAGTCGATATGAAAATCAGGCAATTTAAGGGCAACATAAACCGGACGGGCACCAGCATGGGCAATTGCCGGAGCATACGATTCGTAGGCTGGCTCAAAAAGTATTACTTCATCTTCATCTTTTACCACCGAACTTATTGCTGTCATTATAGCCTGAACATGGCCAGCTGTGATGGTAATTTCGGTTTCAGGATTGTACGAGCGTTTGTACAGGCTTTTTACCCTTGTGGAAATTACTTCACGTAATTCGCTGACACCTTCATGAGGTGCATAATTATTGTATCCTGACCGAATATATGTTGCTGCCAGTTCGGCCAGCTTCTCAGGACATGGAAAATCTGTTTCCCCTATAGAAAGGTCAATTGCACCGGTTTCGGTAACCAGTTTATTAACTGCGGAAAATATACTTCCTTTGGAGACTAGTAATTTCGTTTGAAACATGTTATAACATATTGACCGACAAAGTTAAAAAAATATGCTGTTTGCTTCCTATTGCTTTGCGTTTGAATTCAAAATTACTACATTTTTCGTTGTATACATCATCTTAATACTTCTTGTAAAATACTCAACGATCTAATTTCGCCCATGTTATCAAAATGAATTTTGTAATATTCCAGCAACTTTTCGAGTAACTGTCGCCGTTCATTTTGAGTATATTCCAGCTTTCCAAGCGAAGCATAATCAACATCAAAAAGCTTTACCAGCAACCCGGTTATATGCTTATCGGTAAACTGATTGTGAATTGGTTCATGGCCCACAAACTGTGCTTTCCGCAAGTCGAAAAAATTGCTGATCATTGAATTGTCACGACTTGGATAAATACCTAAAAACTGGGTAAGTTTGAAGAGAAACCAGACATGGAAATTACTTATTCCGTGATCTGACAAATCAAGAAAACTTAATGAATTGTAGATAAAATTGAACAAGCCATGGTTGGGCTCCTCTTCCTTTAAGCATTTGTAAAGTATTTCGGCCAAAAAGATAACCTGAGAACTTTTACGGATATCAAATGGAATGGTCGAAAAAGGATTCGCAATCCGGACATCTTTTAAACGATGAATTTCGCGGCCTGCTTTATAATACATTTCGAGGTCGAGAAGATATAGTGGCTGAAACACGACCGCTTTAAAAGTCGATTTTTTACTTCTTGCCCCGTTCACCATGAACGATTGGCGGCCAAAAGCTTCAGTATAAATAACAGCGATAATACTGTTCTCTGAGTATTTTACTGAATGTAAAAAGATGCCCCGTGTTTTTTCGAGCATGGTTCGCAGTTTTAATGGATAAATAAAAGTTTGGTCACCATTGTTTTATTTCCTGATGCATCGCTCATGAAAACCAGATAGATACCGGTTTTGCAGCGGTTTCCGTTTAAGTTTTTACCATCCCAGATTGCCTGTCCGCCCAGAGAAGTAGTTTTATGCACTAAATTACCGCTGATATCGGTTATTCGTAAATCGGTATCCTGAACAAGTCCTTTCACAACGATCGGACCGTCATAAGTTTCGCGAACCGGATTTGGATATACATAAACATCAACGAATTCTTCGTTACCGGAAGTAGCCTCTCCCATGTACGAAATCAACCCGGCTCCAGTCCCGATAAATACTTCGCCGGTTTTTTGGTTAATTGCGATGTCGGTAATTTCATTGGTTGGCAGCGGACTGTTTTCTGAATTAAAATGCTCAAGCTCGGTATCGCCATTCTCGGAAATTAAAAATACGCCGGAAGTTTTGGTTCCAATCCATTTCCGGTTGGCCCCATCGATAGCGATAGCGGTAATTGATTCTTTTTCGAGCAATGGATGAAATATTCCATCATTCAGGTCTAAAGCTGGGCGTGTTGCAAACATTGTGGCATCATCCCATATCCTTTGGGGATTGGTAAATACTGCCACTCCGCTGGATGTGCCCAGCCATAATTCACCGTTTTGATCTTCGGCAATAGCATTCACATCGCTCATATCAGTATAAAGTTCTTCTTTGGCGTTGGTGAAATAGGCTGTCACCTTTTGCATTTTCGACTGGTTATTGGCACTGTTAAGTGCATACATGTACTGGCCACGGCCAAGAATAACCCATTTATCATCGTCTTTGGTTACCAGTACTTTCCCAATGAAAGTATTATTGGCAATTCCACGTAGCTCATATGATTTCCACTTCTGATCCGGCCCAATAGGTCCAAAAGAGGAAAGTACGTTTGCAACTCCCGAATTGGTCACCCAAAGGTTTCCTTCTGAATCAAAATCCATCCCGCCTATACGGACATAAGCCTCGTTTGGCTGGCCTGGAAGTTGGGTTTGTAAACTGCTGTTGAGGTTGTTGTGTTGTTTTACAAATTTACCGGCATCAAATTCCAGCACACCACCGCCCCAGGAACCTGCAAAAAAATGATCCGGATCTTTCGGGTCGCCGGCAATACAAATAATATCCCTGAAATCGTTTAATGCAGGAAAAACATTGCGGTCGAAAACCGACCATTTACCTTCGCGGTTAAGCTGAAACTGCGGTTGGTTATAAAGATTGCCCCACGGATTTGACTTGCCACCGGGAGTAATCCAAAGGTCGTTCCCGTACATTGCCAGCGAAAATATTTTGTTGTCGATAGGCCCATCAGGAACAATTTTTTCAGTTTGTGTTTTTCCGACTTTGATCAATCCGTTGTTCTGGTCGGCAATCCAAATCACACCCTGATCGTCAATAACTGCACACATCGCCCGAAGGCTATCCTTTTTGTTTCCTGAAAATAGAAATTTCGGAACATACTTTACCAATTCAAATTTCTCGTTGTAAACGAATACCTCTTCCCTGCTAGAAAAAACAAGGTAATTCCCATTTGATGTTACATCCGAAACATAGTTGATCCTTGGCAGGAAACGCACCCATGTTTTTTCTGTCAGTTCGTACATCTCGTCCTGAGACCATTCGTCAGGTGTATAATTGGCAATGATTTTCCCTTTAAAATATTTGATTTTACTGAATTTTTTATTGGCATTTGGGATGTTGTCCACCCGGACCCAGTTATTGTAATTCTGAAGGTTGGGCTCCGAAGCCAATGCCCGGAAGATGCCATTTGAAGTTGCGGCATAAAGAAAAGTGCCATCGGTGGCCATGTCCATAACATTGATATATGCGCCATCCTGACCGATGAAATAAGTATCTTTAATTTCCTTGCGTTCGAGGTTGATGACCACGATTCCGAAACCACAGGAGAGATATGCCAGACTCCCGACAAACAATACATTATTGATGGTTTTATCGGCAGGTATTTGTTTCCTTTTGATGTCGGACAGGTTAAATATTTTGGTGTCAAATATTAAATCTACATTTGCATTCTGATAGGCAACTAACAGCAATTTATTCTCTTTACTGTATGCCAGTCGCTCAACACCGGCATCAGAAAGACCATTAATACCCGACATTTTCTGGATACTGTTGTCGGTCTTGTTGTACGAAAACAATCCACCTTCGGTAACGCAGTAAATCTTTTCGCCGGTATCGGCCACATTTTTGGCATGGGCATAGGATTGATAATCGGTCCATTCGCCAATAGATGGCTGCGAATTGACCCCAAAGATTGTCAGGAAGAAAAATGCTGTGAATAACAAGTATTTGTTCGCCATTATTTTCCTTTATGCTGGATTAAATATTCAACCAACTTCTGAACCGCCCTTCCCCTGTGACTGATTTTATTCTTTTCATCCATCGGCATTTCTGCAAAGGACAGGTTCGATTCGTCGGGCTTAAAAATCGGATCATATCCAAAGCCTGTTTTCCCCCGTTTTTCTTCCAGTATTTGCCCGTCAACAATGCCTTCAAATTGAGTTTCGTGCCCGTCAATCACCAACGAAACAACTGTTCTAAAACGTGCTTTCCGGTTTTTTATTTTATAGAGTTTCGCCAAAACCAAATCCATATTGTTCTGCGAATTTCTGGCCTCACCGGCATACCTGGCTGAATAAACACCCGGTTCGCCATTTAGTGCTTCTATCTCAAGCCCCGTATCATCGGCAAAACAGTTGAACCCGAATTTATTATAGATAAAAAAAGACTTTTCGGCAGCATTGCCCTCAAGCGTAGCCTGATTTTCAGGAATATCATCAACACAGCCAATATCGTTCATGCACAACAATTCGAACGATCCATTGAGCAATTGTTTAATTTCCTGAAGTTTATGCTGGTTGTTTGTTGCGAATACAAGTTTCATATCAATTAAAATAGTCCATGGATTTGTGCGTCAATCCTGTCAATTACATTGCTTAAATCTTCAGGATTGTTCTGAAAGTTAATACGGTCAACATCAATGATCAGTAATTTGCCGGCATTGTAACGATTGACCCAGGCTTCGTAACGTTCGTTCAGTTGTTTCAGGTAATCAATCCTGATGGAGTTTTCGTAGTCGCGTCCGCGTTTCTGAATCTGATAGACCAGGGTAGGAACCGAAGCCCGCAGGTAGATAAGCAAATCGGGAGCCTGAACGAACTTTGTCATCATCTGAAATAGGGAATGATAGTTGTTGAAATCTCGGGTTGACATCAGTCCCATTGCATGCAGATTGGGTGCAAAAATCTCCGCGTCTTCATATATCGTGCGGTCCTGAATTACCGTTTTTGATGAATTCCGAATATCGACCACTTGTTTAAACCGACTGTTAAGAAAGTAAATCTGAAGGTTGAACGACCAATGTCGCATGTCTTCATAAAAATCATTTAAATAAGGATTTTCATCAACGTCCTCATAATGGGCAACCCATTTATAATGTTTCGAGAGTAATTCGGTCAATGTGGTCTTTCCCGCTCCTATATTTCCGGCTAAGGCAATATGCATTTTGATAGTTTTTAAATTTGATCCAAAATACGGAATAATACATCGAACTTTTGAAGGTTCCGAAAAGTTTACAAAGATTTATTCATTTCGATCAACGGATCGAGGTATTGCCGGTCGTTTGAAAGGCGTGGTATTTTATTCTGACCGCCAACTTTACCTCTTTTTTTCATCCATTCGTAAAAAAGACCTTTTTTTGCAATAACAACATGTGGCATTTCAAGGCTAAGGCTTTTGTGCCGTTTTGCTTCATAATCCGAATTAATGGTTTTTAAAGTAACATCGAACAACGAAATGAAATGTTCCAAATCGCATGGTAGTTTTTCAAACTCTATAACCCACTCATGGGCCCCTTTCTGGTTATCATTCATATAGATCGGGCCACCGGTATATTCCGAAATGATGGCACCGGTGCGTTCACAGGCAATCTGAAATGCTTTTTCAGCATTGTCGATAATCAGTTCTTCTCCAAAAGCATTTATAAAATGTTTGGTCCTGCCGGTAATCAAAAATTTATACGGGCTTCGTGAAGTAAACCTGATGGTATCGCCAATCACATAACGCCATAATCCGCCATTGGTCGAAATCACCATTGCATAGTTTTTCCCAATCTCAACCTCCTGAAGAGAAATGACCATTGGAGTTTCGCTACGAAATTGATCCATCGGAATAAATTCATAGTAAATTCCGTAGTCGAGCATCAGCAACATATCCTTTTTGTCTGGCTCATCCTGAATTCCAAAAAAACCTTCTGATGCATTGTATGTTTCCATGTAGTGCATCTGCGCACTTGGTATTAGTTTTTCGTACTGCTCACGATACGGTTCAAATTTCACCCCGCCATGCGTAAAAACTTCCAGGTTGGGCCAGACTTCCAGAATATTGCTTTTGCCGCTAACCTCCAAAACGCGTTTGAGCAACACCAGGTACCACGAAGGAACACCGGCAAACGAAGTCACATTTTCGCCCAGCGAATGTTCGATGATCTTTTCTATTTTTTCTTCGAACTCTTCAAGAAGTGATATTTCGGTGGAAGGGGTCCGGTAAAATTCGGTCCAGAATGGAATATTTTCAATGATTATGGCCGAAAGATCGCCATAATAACTATTGTTGTTAAAATTACTCACCCTGTGGCTCCCACCGAGGGTAAGCGATTTGCCCGACAAAATGCCCGATTCAGGATAATTTTTCAGATAAAGGGCCAGTACATCGCGCCCACCGCGTATATGAACGTCTTTGAGCGAATCTTTACTTACCGGAATAAACTTGCTTTTATCATGGGTCGTGCCCGACGATTTTGCAAACCATTTGGTCTCGCCCGGCCATATCAGGTTTTTTTCGCCCTGCATCATCCGTTCAATCGTTGCTTTTATATCCTCGTAACCCTGAACAGGAACATTTTCACGAAATTCTTTTTCGGAGCGGATGTTCCTGAAATTAAACTTTGATCCAATTTCGGTATTGGAAGCCTCCTCTAAAAGCTCTAAAAGCACCTCCCTCTGAACTTCGTGGGGATGCTTTTTAAATAGCTCAATTTCGTATATACGCTTAAAATTGGCCCAATTAATAATAGAATTGATTACTGGCATGGAAATTCATTTTCAGTCTGGTCACAAAATTATTAAAAAAAACTGACTTCGGTTGAGATTTGAACCCAACCATTTCCCCGGCTAAATATTAGCACCTGATAAAAGTTTGATGTTTGTTTATAATATAATTTTTCTACTTTTACTTAAAATTGAACATCCACTCAACGCCTTCATTTATGAATTACATCGATCTGGTTTTTGGTATTTTACTGATGTTTGCCGCCATACAAGGTTTTCGCAATGGTTTTATTATTGAAATTGCTTCGTTGGCTGCTTTGATACTTGGCATTTGGGGCGGAATCAAATTTTCGGATTATACTGCCGCATTTATTACAAAACAAACAGGCTACCATTCAGAATACCTCAGCACCATCGCGTTTGTGGTGACTTTTATTCTTATTGTAATTCTGATCCACATTATGGGAAAGATGCTCGATACAGTTGTGAAAGCTGTTTTTCTGGGCTTTCTGAACCGGTTGGCCGGAATCATTTTCGGGGTGCTAAAAACAGCTGTTATTTTGAGTATCATCCTGTTACTGTTTGACAGTATTGATGAAAATGTACATATTTTGCCATCCAAACAAAAAGAGGAATCAAAAATTTACACCCCCATGAAACAATTGGTCCCAACTTTATTCCCGTTTATCAGGCTCTGGAATGCAAATGATGAGAATAAAAAGGAAGAAGCTAAACCTGCAATAAAAATCACCTCGAAATCAATAGACACACATCAGTTAGTAAAACAAATGCGACAAGAGTACCATTTTTAATTACGGGACTAATAAAAGTGAATTGGCAAATCATGCAGAGAACATATTATCCTCCTTTACAGAACGACCGCCCATGAGTGCCAATGAAGCAAAAGCACGTATTGAAGCACTGACCGGAATTAGCCGCAGTCCCACACAGGTGCGCTCATTTATGAAACATCACGGATTTCGTTACATCAAAACAGGACATATACCGGCAAAAGCAGATACTGCAAAGCAACAGCAATGGGTATCCGTCAAAGAAACTTTTTTTCATTTCCCATATAGGGTTCTTTTATAGTTGCGCGTATTACTTTCAATTAAACCCAAATGATAGATCATGATAGATCATGACCAACTTATAAAATACGTTGCCGGCAATCTGGGCGAAGACGGGGCGAAGGATGTAAGAAGCTGGATAAATGCTGAAGAGGCAAATAAAAATGAATTCATACGATTAAAAAACATTCATGCATTCGCCTCTGAAGGAAAACACAAATTACTGCTTGAAGAAGATTTTCTGCAGCTCAACAAAAAAATAAATCAAAAAACCAAATCAACCATTCAAACAAATCGCAGGCCTTACCTGAAATATGCCGCTATACTAATTGCTGCACTTTTTATTGGATTTTCAGTTTCCGAAATCAGGTTCAGGCTTGTTTCCGATCAAACAGTTGAATTATATAACGAGTTTTATGCCCCTGAAGGTCAGATTTCAGAATTCAAATTAGCTGACGGAACCCGTGTTTGGCTGAACTCAGGTACACGAATTAAAGTACCTATGAATTTTGATTCAAAACACCGGATCCTTTTTATGGAAGGAGAAGCATTTTTTGAGGTTTCAAAAGATCCAAAGCATCCGTTTTTTGTAAACACCAACGAGCTGTCAGTTAAAGTAATGGGCACATCATTCAATGTAAGCGCCTATCATTCAGATGGTAATTCAGAAGTTACACTGATTGAAGGACAGGTTGGAATAAAAGAAATATACGGACAACGCATGGCCATGCTCTTGCCGGGCCAACAACTTGTATATGATAAAACAACCGGGAAAAAACAGAAAAGATTTGTTGACACCTCGCCTTATGAAGCATGGCGGGATGGGAAAATGATTTTTAAAGACCGTTCGCTGAAATACATTGCAGAAAAACTTGAGCGTTGGTACAATGTGGAAATCAATTTCAGGGATGAAGCCATCAGCCAGTTAAAATTTTCCGGAACCATCCTGAAAAATAAACCGTTTAGCCAGGTTCTTGAGGCAATTACCTTAACTTCGCCCGTTCGGTTCGAAATTAAAGTTAACGCCGATCAAAAAAATCAGGTAATATTATACTCACTTAAAAACAAAACAAAAATGAAAGAATAAGGTTCTAAAAAAAAGCAGGATGCTCCAACACCCTGCCTGTAATGTAATTAACATCAAGTCTTACTCCAATAAGACAAATCAGTAATTAATTTTAACATTTCAAAAGTATGAAAAAAAAGTGTAACCAGTCCGGTTTATTAGTAAACCGGCAAAAACTAATTCGCTACATGAAACTAACGATTTTTTTCGTTTTGGTAGGTTTATTGTCGGTGAGTGCAGCAACATACTCGCAAAACACCAGGCTAAACCTGAAAGTTGAAAATTTATCAATTACAGAATTCTTCTCGAAAGTTGAAGATGCCAGTGAGTTTTATTTTTTCTACAAAAATGATGTGGTCAACATTCCTAAAAGTGTCAGTTTGGATGTAAAAAACCAAAC
>JANONW010000122.1:0-2657 GCA_031421065.1 Prolixibacteraceae bacterium | reverse complement strand
CCGTTCAGTACCATTTTAAGTATATTTGATCAGAAAAGCTATCCCACGAATGTGGGATTTAGTGCAACAGCACCTACCACCAAGCCGGGTTATCGTGCTCGTCGGACAGTGAAATACCAATTTGAAATGCAGAACCACGTGGAAATTTCGGAGGTAATCTCCCGGCCAGTTGGTAGCTGCGGAACGTGTGTGTCTTGAATCAACCCATTAAAACGGGAAGAATGCTGTACAAAAGATGGAAGCCCTTTAGAGATGATAAAACGAAAGCCGAAGCCGAGCGAACTGGCAATGGAATCATTATTGTCAACAAAGGAACTGGCCTTCCGCAGACGACTTTCAGAGCCTGTCCCGCTTTGCGGGAAGTAGTTTGCAAACCACCTTATGCTGCGTTGGGCGAAAACTCCCTCGGTGGTGAACGATAAGGAAAAACGGGGACTTGATCCCTGTAGGTGGGTATTGTCGAGCTGAATAAATTGAACCAGCTATGAAGTCTCGTAAAAAAGATAGGAGATGTCGAAAGCGGATGGTGGATGGTTACGTTTGTGTCCGTTAAGAGTGTAAAGGAAACCTGATTACTGTTTACACGGCATCCGGGATTTACCCCGTTGGATAAAAATCTTAATTCGCCTAACCGTTTAAATGAAAATATCCTACGGGGTAAAGTTGACAGGAAGGCAATACAGGGTTTTGTACGGAACAAGGGAAGTCGGTACTGCACTGTTAACCGCAAAGGGAAGCAGGCGTACAAGGATAGTACGGGATAGCGGTGGCAGGCTAAGCCGTAGTAGTGATGAAGTTTCTGTAATGGGAATGGAGCGAAGGGCTTAGCTTGTTTACATTTCATTAATTAACAACAAGCAGCAATGCGATGATTGACTATTATGAAATAAAATCACAGCCAATTGTTTTGGAAATTGGTATATCCATAAAGTGTTCACACTTTTGTGATTAAACAAGAAGAGCTCCCGTAAAACGGGACAGGCTGTGTGAAGCGAGAGTTTCAAGCACGGTGGTTGTTGAGCGATAGTCGAAGTGTTCCGTGAGAACGTGAGGGTGAAATTCCCCTGCGCGACTCGATTATGCACCAGGCTAAAAAAAAGACCATCATAAAAAGCCAGATAGAATTCCAAAGTTTTTCACTATTTTTATTGCATGAAACAAAGACTTTATATTGACACATCAGTTTTCGGCGGTTATTTCGATGAAGAGTTTTCCGAATTCACGAGACCGCTCTTCGAGAGACTTCAGAATGGAGAGTTTAAGCTCTTATTTTCATCCATTACCCAAGACGAAATAAGCCCCGCACCTGAGAAAGTTAAAAAACTGGTTAAAAGTTTAAAGTCTGGGAACACAGAATTTATTGAAACCAACGATGAAGCTGTTGAATTAGCGACTCAATATATTGCAGAGAAAGTTGTTGGTCAAACAAGTTTTGCAGACTGTCTGCACATTGCACTTGCAACAATTAATCGTGCCGACTACTTGATAAGCTGGAATTTTAAACATATTGTTAATGTTCAGAGAATTCGTGGGTACAATTCTATAAACATTAAGAATGGGTACAAGGAATTAGAAATTCGTTCACCGAGAGACTTTATGACTTATGGAGACAACAACTAAGAAAACGTTTGACGCTGTAAAATTCATGCGTGAACAACGAGATAAATTGAGCGAAAAGCTTTCCAAAATGACAAAAGAGGAAATCGTTGAGTATTTCAGAAGGAAGAAACTGGAAAGTTCAACAAAGCCCAGTGCATAATCGAGTAGACTGCCCCGCCAGTAATTAGCTGATGGGGAGAGCCTCTCACACCACCGTAGTGCGACAAGAAGTTGCTTATAATAACTGTTTAACATTTATTGAATGATTAAACCTTGTGTTCCATCACAAGTAGCCTACGGACACGTGCATGCCAGGTAACTGGTTTGTGCGAAGCTGTCCGGACAATATATCCTGTAAAGGATTTCCACGAGGAAAGCCTGTCATGTTACCGTCAAAACATGGAGAAAACCATCTCGTTGAGTTCAACGAGATGGTAGCCATTGGTTCGGGTGCTGAAAGAGAAATGCCAAGCGTCAAACTTAGTCGTTACGCCTGTTATTTAATTGTACAAAATGCCGACCCAAGCAAAGAAATAGTTGCCTTGGGGCAAACCTACTTTGCCGTGCAAACCCGTTTGCAAGAAATACAGCAAATGGACGAATATTTAGATTATGCCGAAAGCCAAGCATTAACACTTCCCAAGCTGTCCGAAACTTAAAGCCACTAATTGGTCGTAAGTCTTGTATTTATGGCACCCTTTGTCTGTTTGAAATTTACTGACCGATCTACGAAGTATAAACGCTGGGATTAAATCTAAAACCTGACGGAGTATCGGTTTTTTGTTATTTTTGCTACGCCTGTGTAATTTCATTATTTCTGTTACTTTTGTATCAAATACAAAAATATGAGATTCTCAGGCACTTTTATTTTTAAAAGTTTCGGATAGTAGTGAGACGCCCTGTACTCTTGGTGCAGGGTAATTCACACCTTTTGGCATGATAATTGTAAAAACAAAATACATATCTTTTTAAAAACAAAAAAGATTAATCACTAAAAATTAAAAACAAAAAAATGAAAACAACAAAAAAACTATTATTTGGCATCGCATTACTTATAT
>JANONW010000121.1:0-2149 GCA_031421065.1 Prolixibacteraceae bacterium | reverse complement strand
CCTCTGCGCACAGTTTTGTCGGCTGAACAATCTTGCTAGTCAGGAAGCGGGTTGATGGTGGACCGGGTGCTGGCGCGGATGGTGGGGTGAGCGCTTGCGCCGCGCCACCGCTGATTCAGCCCGTCCAGCGCAGCAGCGTCACGAGCAGTACCAAGACGCCAAGGCCGAGGTTGATCGAGACCCAGCGGCGGATCTTGGCCAGTGCCGCTCCGCCGGCGGACCAATCGGACGCCGCAACGGCACGGCTGAGCCGCTTGTAGAGCACGAAGCGGATGTGCATGAAGACCGCCACCATCGCCACACCCAGCACCGCCATGACGGTCCAGGCCAGTGGCATTTCGAAGCGGCCGCCGGACTGCACCACCTGCTTGGCCACGCGGCCAAGCATCCACAGGCCGCTGGCCAGCGTCAGCAAGGACGCCACCAGCACAGCCTGGAAGAAGCGGCCGAGCACGTCATGCATCAGGCGCAGCCGCGCCGGCGCTTCGAGCTGGGCGACGGCGGGTCGCAAAAAGAAATGCGCAAACACCATGCCGCCGATCCAAACGATGATGGACAGGATATGCAGGGTCTTGAGGGCTGCGTAAATCATTGGACACTCCCGGTTACGTCAACAGTTAAAGCCAAACCGCAGCGAGGCGATGGCGCTGTCATCGCTGCTGCTCGCCGCCACCTCGGTGACGAACCGGCGCGGTGACGCGGGGTCGGCATCGGGGACGGGTGTCATCGGCGGTCGAGACAGGCTGCGGTAGGCGGTTTCAAACTTGGCGCAGCAAGTCACCGAAGACCGTGTGTTCCCCGTCCTTGCGGTCGGGGCCAGGCGCGTCGTAGAGGACGAGCCAACTCGGCTTGCCCCCTGACAACGCGGGCGGCAGATCGCACAGGGCCTCGGCGCGGTTGGTGCCACGCCCGTGGGGCAGCGACACCGACGCGGTCAACGCCGCCTCGAAACGCACCGGTTCGCGGTTGGCGGCCAACAAGGGCCTGGCGCCAGGCCACTTGAAGACGCGGATTTCGCCGTCGAGCACCATCGTCGGGCCCGCAAGAATGTAGAGGTCGTCGCCGCAGAAGTGGAGGTCGCGGATGCCCAGACCGTCGAGCTGCAGGAAGTGCTTGCGGATGAGCGCGCCACTGTCGTCCAGGGGCACGAGTCGCAGCTGGTCTGCCCGCGCCTCAACCGCGATTTCGAGCAGCGCTGACCAGCCGCGCAGCACCGGGCCGCGCAGGCCGAGCAACAGCCGGCGTCCGTCCACCGCCAAGCCTTCGATGTCGAAGCCGTTGTCCTTGCCCGGGATCGCCATGTAGGGCCCGAAGTGGGGGTCGTCGGCGAGGGCACGCGTCAACAGGTTGGCCTGCGCGTCACCCTTCAGGCGCAGCGCGCGCCGCCCGTCCTTTGCCTGCCGCACCAGGCAGGGCGCGCCGCTGGCGTCGGGCTCGATGGGCAGGCACGCCAGCAGACGGCGATTGCCGTCGAGTGACACCTTCGCCAACCGCTTGGCGTTCTCAGCATGGTCCCGGTCCGGCTTGGTGTTCTTGCGCTTCAGGCCGTGAGAGCCCACCACCCAGAGCAAGCCGTCGGCCACGGCCATGCCTTCCAGGTCGGCCTCTACATCGGCCGCGCCGGGCAGGTCCAGCAGATCGGCCAGCGCAAAGTCGCGCACCTCGCCAAAGCGCAAGACCTCGCGCCCCACGGGATCGAGCAGGCGCAAACGGTCGAGGCCGCAGGCTTCGTCGCCCGCCACCCACAGCCAGTCGCCGGTGAAGGCTGCACCCGAGAGGTTGGTGCGTACCAGGGAGTCGGGCGCGAACTCCAGACGGACGGCATTCGCGGTTCGCGTGTTGGGCATGGGGTTTCCTGTCCGTCCGATGAAGTGCCAGGCAGGTCTGCGGACCCGACCACCTACGAGCAAGCCGCAGCCGCCAAACGGCGAAGCGGAAAGTGTCAATGACTTTGCGACACCGAGGGACACTAATTTGGTGTTCGGCCGACGGGCTCTCTGGTCGGCTATTTCTCTTCAGGGGGCGGGTTGATCCAAGCGGCTGTAGGCATCGGCGGCAATTGTGGGCGCCTTCTCTTGAACCGGCCTGGATTGGCCTGGAATGCGTCGTCGAGGGTGGCCTGGCGCAGGACACGCATGTCTGCGGCCAG
>JANONW010000120.1:0-3868 GCA_031421065.1 Prolixibacteraceae bacterium | reverse complement strand
GTGTCTACCTTGGATGTCATATTTCTTACTTAGATATGTTGTAATTTCTTGTAAGATAATGATATTCAGGGTATTATCCAAATTTAAAAGAACTTATTTTGCTTATAATCAGATATTTATATTTTTGTCATGTACTAAGATCCATTACAGATGAAAGCAAGCCTAAAATTTATAACACCCATTCTTTTTTGTTTATGTTCTACTGGCAACATTGAAGCCCAAACAATTAACACAGACCAGAGAAATAATCCCGCCATTTTCGATGATGTGAAATTAAAAAACAAGATTGTACCTTTAAGTAACCCGGTTTACAGGATTCTGGACTATTATGAAGCTTCCGGAGAAATCAATTTTTTACCACAGGCAAAACCCTATTCTAAAATCGTTGTGCTTGAAATGCTGGATCAGTTAACGAACAATAGCCATTTAACAGACAAAGAAAAAGAGATTATCGCCCGTTATACCGATGATCTGACAAGAGCATCCAATGGGCTTCAAATCTATCAGCAAGCCTCTGAAAAAGGATTCGCGGTGGTGGGTTTTGGAGCTGAAACATCTATCCGGTCAGGTGCAGGCGATGATGCCACCTGGTCAACCAGCAACATTGCCATGCCCTATCTTTCAGGTGACGTGGGCAATCATCTGTCTTTTCACGCATCAATGGGTGCCGCCATCGAAAAATTAGCTCCTGATATGTTTTACCAGTCCTACACCAAAGACAACCAGGTTAGTTTTCCTTTTCAATCAATTGGCTATGCATTTCTACCCTACCAGTTCAATTATGAGACCATGTGGACCCATACAATTATTTCAAGCAAAAGTGGAGCCTCGTCTAATATTACCAAAGAAATGGCAATTGGTATGATCTATTACACCGAATTAAATGGAAGCTGGTACAATGGCGGCTTACAAATCAGTATGAACAATCAGGGAAGGTCGTGGGGGCACGACGACCGGAACCTTTTGCTTTCATCCACTGCCAGACGATTTCCCGGTATCGAACTGAAAATAGAACCTGTCAAATGGCTCAGGTATTCCTATCTCACGGGCTCTCTGTTTAACTACGCCAATCAGAATACGAACTACAAGAAAAACATTTATGGGTATGATATAGGTGACTCTCAAAACCTGTTTACACTTCATTTGCTAGAATTTACTCCAACCAAATGGCTTCAAATATCAGCATCGGCAGGAAATGTTTGGTCAAAACGGCTGGAGGTTTCCTATTTAATGCCATTTGTATTTTCTCATTTTTCAGAAGTTGAAGTTGGCGATTACGATAACCTTTCGATGTGCATTGATGTTGCTCTCAGAATACCCAAAGTGGGTAAAACATGGTTAAGCTTCTTTAATGATGAGTTCAGTTTCACTGAATCAGGCGCTTTACTTCGGATGCCCCGAAACCGGTATGCATGGCAGCTTGGATTAAAAACACCACTTTTATCCAATATTATACCTGGAACAATTTCTACGTTGAAATATACCCGTGTCACACCTTTTGTTTATACCCATTATCCCGATGCAAGATTTAATACATTTACTTCCCGTCCTTTGGACATGACTTACATGAACGATGGATTTAACCTGGGTTTTTATCTTCCACCTAATTCAGGAGAATTGAACTGGTCGCTGATGAATATTGCTATTCCCGATTTGATTCTTTCAATTGATAACAGGCTAATTATTCATGGAACCAATGATTTGGCAAGTAGCAATGTATATCAGATATACGGAGATATATACCGCCATCAGTTTGGCGATGATATTTATCAGTATCCATTGCTTGATTTTACAAAAGATGGTATTTATGATTGGACTGTATCATCGGAAATGAAATTTGACTGGAAGGTTCGCAAAGTAGCAAGCCTAAATTATTTCCGTTTGGTTGGCAGCCTTGGAGTTTCGCGAACCTGGTGGGAAAGCAACAACAGTGGAGTTACTGCTCCTGCATCAAAAACCTTTTTAAGTGGCAGTTTAGGGTTGGTGGTTGATATTTGAAAAGAGGCAGCGCGACTTCGAGTCGCACCCCCACTGATTCGCGCAATTCGTTGATCCCTAAGCCATCGAAGGGAATTACGAGTTTATTGATACTGAAAAGGATGAAGTAGTTTTTGAGTCGGAATAAACGATGAACACAGAAAACGATGGAACACGGATGACACGGATGGGACGGATGAACACGGATAAAAAAAATCAGTGTGGATCTGTTTAATCAGTGTCATCTGTGTTCAAAAGGGGGTTTATTTGCAAAGAATAAATGTTTCGAAAATTCCGCAATTGATTTTCAGGAAACGATAATAAACAATAAGGATAGATTGCTTCGTGCCTCGCAATGACGAATATGCACGACCTCAAATGCACTATGAATGACCTCGTGAGGGCTTTGCAGAAGGTTTGCAGAGCTTGTCGAAGTAAAAACTGACATTGCGTCACAATGAGCTAATTACATCATTAAAAATCGCAACAATTCAAACATTTAATATGAAACGAACATGTTTGCAGGAAACAGAAACACCAATGAAAATGCTAACATGTGAGTTCCATCCGACAATTAAAAAACAAATTATTTACGGATGAAATAAGAATAGATGCTTCTTCCAAAATCTAATAAAAAATTACCTTTGTGGATATACAAAATTGATACCTGTTTATGTCGATAGAAAAAGCAATACTGCCTATAAAAATCAATGAGTTAGTTCAATTGATAGCTGAAAAGAAAAATTTGGATATTACAGATTCCATTGGGTATTTATATGGCTCAACATTTTATAAACGACTTTCAAATCCGGAAGCAAAATGGTGGTACATGAGTGGCGCTAATCTATACCGGGAATTGGAGAAAGAGAAAAAAGTACAACAACAAAAGGAAAAGAACAAAACCAAGGAGATCCTGTTCATTATTTTTTGTACTGAGAATTACAGCAAGCTTAAGCAGATGGAAGGATTGGAAGTCCACACTTTATTCCGTGAACTTAATGTATATGATTTTCTGATGCAAAACTATGAAATACTGCATACTCAGGGCGAAAATTATATTCTTGAAGAAATAGAAGGCTATTTAAAAAATCGTATCCGAAAATGATACTTTATCATGGTTCGACAGTAAAAGTAATGAGGCCCGTTTTGGTCAAATGTCGCCCAAATACCGATTTTGGTAAAGGGTTCTATACAACAACCAATTTGGAACAGGCAAAGAAATGGGCAAAACTGAAACAGCAACGAGCAGGGAACGGATATGCGATTGTATCAACGTTTGAAATAGATGATGAGTTGTTTAATCGTACCAATGAGTTTGAAATATTGCAATTTACAGGCCCTGATAAAAAATGGCTCAATTTTGTAACGAATAATCGACAAGGAAAATCAGTTACACATTACGATATTGTATTTGGGCCGGTAGCTAACGACAGGTTGTTTGCAACCATCACCTTGTATGAACAAGGGATACTGAGTGTTGATGCTGCTATTGAACAACTAAAAACCCATAAGCTTTTTGATCAAATTTCTTTTAATTCGCAAAAAGCTATGGATTATTTGCAATATAAAGACATGGAGAAACAGGTTTAAAGTAGTTCGTCATTTTTTTCGACTAAAAATGCAGGCTTCTTCAACTCCTCCCCCTTGCGTTACGCAATTTATCCCGGGTTCAGTTCTCAAAGAATAAATACTAAAGTTTCGCAATTGATTTTCAGAAAACAAAGTTATTTTAGGGAAGGTCACATCCTCTGCACATAGTTCAGGTTTTAAAGCGCCATTCAATTTAGCGGAAGGCTTACACCGCACGCTTCATTATGAGTTTATAGATAAGGAAAAGGATGAAGTTGTTTTTGAATCGGAATAAAGTATGAACACTGATAAGAAATGGAAC
>JANONW010000119.1:0-1606 GCA_031421065.1 Prolixibacteraceae bacterium | reverse complement strand
TTGTCCATGTGGAAGTCGATCAGGTTGGAAATCAGTTGCCCGTCCGCCCCGCCGACCAGCGCCGGGGTGATGTAATAGCCGACCGCCAGAATGAACACCAAAAGCGCCCCCGCCCCGATCCCCGGCAGGGTCTGCGGCAGATAGATGCGGCGGAACGTGGTCCAACTGGTGGCCCCCAGACTGCGCGCCGCGCGGGCATAGCTGGGCGGAATGGTCCGCATCACCGAATACAGCGGCAAGATCATGAACGGCAGCAGGATATGGGTCATCACGATGATGGTGCCGGTCTGATTGTAGATCATCTTCAGCCGCCCATCGTCGCCGATCGCGCCCACTGCCACCAGGATGTCGTTCAGCACACCCTGCCCCTGCAACAGCACGATCCAGGAGGTCGTGCGCACCAGAAGCGAGGTCCAGAACGGCAGCAGCACAAAAATCATCAGCAGGCTCGATTTGGCCATCGGCAGCACCGCCAGCAAATGTGCCACCGGAAACGCCAGCAGCAGGCAGATCACGGTGATGATTGCCGAGACAATGAAGGTTTTGAAAAACAGATAAAGATAGATCCGTTCCTTGTCGCCACCCTTTTGCCAGCCGGTTTCGGTCAACTTGCGGTCGATGGCCACCTGATAGAACTCGGCGGTGTATTTGTTTGAAGCAGCTTCCATGCCGCGCCACAGCTTGGGCGAACCCCAAACCGGATCCAGCGCCAGCATCGCCTCTTTGAACGGCGGTGCCATATCTTTTGCTTTGCGTGCGGCAGCTTTGAATTTGCTGATCATGCCCGAAACGGTATAGTTTATCCGGGTGCCCGCCTGCCCGAGCGTCCTGTCGATCTGCATCTGTGCAAGATCGGCAACCAGTGCGGCATAGGCCGCCTCGTCCGGCGCTGCACCCTTTGCGTTGTCAGTAAACCAGGCGGTTAGCTGCGGTGTCGATTTCGAAAATCCGTCATGCTCGAACGACCGTTTCAGCATGTATCCGATGGGAGCCAGAAAGGTCAGAAGAATGAACAAAAGCAAAGGTATAACCAGAAATAATGCCCGGCGTTTTGCCCGCGCCTGCGCTTGTGCCAGCGCCGCCTTCAGCGATCGACCATCACTTGTGGTCAGCAAAGCATCGGTTGCGTCAGCCATGATAACCCCTGTTCCGGAAAATAAGGGCGCAAAGCCAGTGGCTTTGCGCCCCTCGATGTCAGATCAGTTTGCTACAAGCCATGCGTTGAAGCGCTCGTTCAGCTCGGAGTCGTGATCAACCCAGAACTCGTAGGACGAGGCCAGAGCGTTCGTCAGGTTGGCTGCCGAGGTGGGCATGTGAGGAGCCATTTCAGTCTTGCCGTCCTTGTACAAGCCGACAAGAGCGCCCGATGACTTGCGTCCTGGGCCATAGGATATCCATTTTGCCTGATCGGCCAGCGCCTGAGTTGTTGTCGCAAACTTAATGAATTCAACGGCTTCTTCAGGGTTTGGCGCACCTTTTGGAATAGCAAGCAGATCATACTCGTAAACTTGACCATCCCAAACGGTAACGAAGGGTTTCCCTTCCGAGATAGCTGCGTCGAAGAAGCGCCCATTATAGGCAGTTGACATGATGACTTCGCCGTCTG
>JANONW010000118.1:0-3137 GCA_031421065.1 Prolixibacteraceae bacterium | reverse complement strand
CCTCTCCGGAGTATCAGGCCTTACAACCTGCTTATCCTTGTTGCTGATCCAGTTCATTACATTTGCCGGAGGACGTTTATGCTTAAGTTCTTTTGCCATGTATTCCATGTATGGTTCAACATGATGGAAGAACATTTTGTAACCTTCGCATAAATAGTTTAAACCGGGTTTTCCGTCTGGTGTATTAATAAACCTGTGTTTTGGACATTCACCATGACAGGCATGCCTGACATCGCATTGCAGGCAATAACGCGGCAGTTTATTACGCTTATCAATTCCAAAATCGAACTGCCTCTGCGATTTCACCATATCAATCATTGGTACCTCTGAAATTTTTCCAAGAAAATATTCAGGATAAACATAATGATCGCATGAAAAAATATCCCCGTTATGCTCCATTACAAGAGCATCTCCGCATGTTTCTGAGAAAACACATAATCCTGGCATCTCGCCTACAAAATTAGCAAGGGTTGTATCGAAGATCTGAACATAATAATTTGCTACATCATTTCTGACCCATTCATTAAAAACAGTAATCAGGAAATTACCGTAATCGATACCACTTACTGACCACTCTGTAACTAAAGCATCGCCAGCAAATGAGGGAGAAACTAATTTTAGGCTTCCTTCATCCGGTTGTTTAGCAAACCTTTCTACAACTGGCAGGAACTGTATAAATCCGCTACCAATCCTTTTAAGAAATCTGTATGTTTCGGATGCAAGCCTGACATTATAGCTGTTTACACAACTCAGGGTATTAAATTCAACTTTATGTTTATGTAGTAATTCAATTCCTTTCATTACCCTTTTAAAGGTCGGCCCACCTGAGTTTGTCTTCCTGAAATGGTCATGGTTATGTTCTTCACCATCAATTGAGATACCTACCAGTATATTATTATCTGTAAAGAACTTACACCAATCATCATTCAGGCTTGTGCCATTGGTTTGAAATGCATTTTCAATGGTTTTTCCTCTGGCATATTTTTTCTGAAGTTCAATTGCTTTCCTGAAAAAATCAAGCCCCATAAGAGTTGGTTCTCCTCCCTGCCAGGTAAATGTTACAACAGGTATCTGGTTTGCTTCAATAAACTGTCTGGTAAACTCTTCAAGCAGTTCATAAGACATCCTGAATTCTTTCTTTGACGGATAAAGATTTTTCTTTTCAAGATAATAGCAATACGTACAGTTGAGGTTGCATGACGGCCCTGCAGGCTTCAGCATTACATGAAAGGCATTTGGCCTTTTGAGTTTTAGAGCATCTGTGAAGAGGATATCAGCCATACCACTCTCGATTCCTGTTATTGAGATTATTGAGTGTTTCCATGCAAATATTCACATCTTTTACAATCTGGAAGTCAAACATTCCTACACAAATAAAGTCTGCCCCATTTTCGAAGGCCCATTTGAATCCATCTTTTGGTTCAATGGCCCCGGCAGCAAGTACCTTGAAACCCATCACCGGAACCCTGGCTTTATTCACAAATTCAATTGTTCTCTCAGGAGACAGGCAGAACATGTTATCATGAAACCTGTTATGATCAAGGTATTTTTTTCCATCTACTTCAAAGGGAAACCGAAATTCACGAGGATGAGCTGACCAGTATTGATCGTGATGCATGGTTTTCATATAGTAATCAGGGATTATGCCATTATTTTCACAGGCTATTAATGATTCGATCGAATGAGAGGCTAACCCTGCTGTATAGTTTTGACTCTTGATTTTTTCCATCATTTTTTGGATGACATCAATCTTATTATCCCTTACAAGCCAGTCGCACCAGTTTCCCTGGATCTGAATAATATCAACACCAAAATCAATTGCCTTATTGATGAATTCGTAATAATCATTCTTTTCCATGTTCGGACCTACCTGCGAGATAACCTTGATTTTGCTCCCTGTCATCCTTTTGTACTTGGCCATAAGCGCATTAGTAGGAAAACCTATATTGATGGTGTTAATACCGGCCTTTTCAGCAAGAATCAATGTTTCATAAATTTTCTTTTCAGTATTGTATGCCTTGAATAGTTCAGGTACGTATATCAAATCGCGTGAATGTGCCCATCCTCCAATCAGGTTACCGCCTAATACCATACGGCTGATCTCATGATTGCCGATCTTTCCTTTTGGTAACGTACCCTTCAATTCGCTTATTGCTGCCCGGTTTAACTGAATTGTTGCACCAGACATCACATCAAAATTGTATTTCTTGCTGCTATGGGCTGCTAAGAATCCCATGAAACCCAGGAATGGCAATGTTGCAAGATTTTTCAGAACTTCTCGTCGTGAGTCAGAGTAATGCACCACTTCCTCTATTTGAGATTGGTTCTTCCCTTTCGTTTTCTTTATCCTTTCAATCAGAAGATCAATACCAAATCCTTTTTCTTTGTAGAAAATCAAAAATAAAAGGACCATTGCTTCAATAAAGATCTTATCCACAATAAAGAGGTGACCTTCACCTATACTAAACAGGGAGGCTCCAAAAGGAGGGTAAGCAAAATAATAAAGCGCCAGTAAAATAGTTCCGGCAATTGAAGCAAAACGTGAAAACATACCAATAAATAACGCGGTACCAATCAATATCAATCCGAAAATGTTAATTATGTCTATTACTTTCAAAATTTCCTGAGATGATGCCATCCATTGATAAAAACCGGCAATAGGTCCTGTAGAATTTGCTAAATATGAATACGAACTCCAATTTGGGATAATAAGTTTTGATACTCCTTCATACAGGAAATGCCATCCGATTGCCATCCTTAGAATAGAAATAATAAGCTTTTTCCAATTAATCCGGTTTAAATTTTTCATTGAAGGTTATTTATTAATCAATAAAGTTCAAGAAATGTAATTGTAAATATTATGAGTAGTAACTTCTGTTCGCCAAACATACAATAAATTATTATCCGACATAGAAATACTTGTGATTATTACTCGCTTGCCAGGGGTATATCCAGACGTGAAAGACTTAATTTTGTAAGCGCTTGACATTTATTTATATAAAAATATGGAGCAAGAGAAAATTTGGTTTTTAGAAAACCAAACAGTATGTTTGTTTTAATCAACGGCGCCAATTAAATAGTATTTAGAGGTGCCCTGAATTGAAACAAAAACAGTTGTAATGAAGACAGATATAGAA
>JANONW010000117.1:0-9050 GCA_031421065.1 Prolixibacteraceae bacterium | reverse complement strand
ATACAAATAAACTTTACATAGTAGCGAAATAACAAGTGTGTATTTTCCCAGAGGGTGTAAGTCCCTTATACACTGGGGTAACGCCCAGAAGTATTAGCAAGTGGCAAGGTGGTTTACCGTGAGGTATGCACTGAAGGTTATTTGCGATTGATTAAAGAGCAAATACCACGGCAAAATCCGGTACTGACGAACAGAAACGTGATATGAGGCATAGTTATTCGGGTAAGCAAGCACACCATTGTAACGCCCAAAGAATACCAAAAGGGTAACTATGTAGATCACGCAGGAATTGGAGGAAAGGAAAAGCTTTTACCAGGGGAGATCTCACCGTCCACGAGTTGGGTATGGTGAGAAGTCAGCAGAGGCCATAGTAATTGGTAGAAACGAGCCGATGAATAAACCGGAGGTCTCACAAGCCAGTGAAGGGCTGAACGTTGGGTTGTCTCGAATTCGATAAGGAGGTCCAAACTTCGAGTTTGCCAGCCTTATCCTAAACAAAGACAGAGGTACTATTGGTGTAAAGAGCGATAGTGCTGATACCTGACGAACCGCCGTATACGAGACCCGTACGGTCGGTCGAGTGAGAGGCGCACTCCGTCAGCTAACTACTGGCGGAGCCGTCTACTCGATTATACACAGGGTGATTATTCTTTAATGATTTTTTAATTTTTGTTAGCCTTGGTCAAATAACAAAAGTGTCTATAAATCAAGGGGCGTCACCAAAAATCGAGAATATTTCTCCACAGCAATTCTGGCCATGAGGTAGTTCACAGTAGATTCTGCCCCCTGATTAAGGTTCACTTGGTGTTCTTCCAGCCCATCGTAACATCCGCCTGTGCATGGATTATAAATTATCTGGTGTAAATGATTGTTGCCTAAAAACCAATTGAAGGCGATTTTAAGCTTATTCAAATACTCTCCATCTTTAAATGTATCATAAAATGAATGTAAAGCAAGGATTGTATAAGAAACATCAATAGGCTGTTCACCATAATATTCACGTTCGTCTCCTTTAGAAAGCCAGCTTTTATTGGAAATAACTTTTATTTCATTTTTATCAAAAGTTTGAGACAAAAGAAAATTAAATGATTTTTTTGCGATATTCAAATAACAAGGCTTTTTGACAGACAACCATGCGAAAAGCATTGCTTCGGGCAATATACTATTAGCATAAGTAAGATAACTCTCAAACCAGTTCCAATTATTTCCCGATTCGTGTTCGTACATAGCGGCAAGCCTGTCAGCTAGAATTTCTATAAGCTCTGTAGTTGAAGGCAAATGATATTCCTGATCATAATAATACAAACCTTTAATGCTGAAAGCCATTGCCCGTGAGGATAATATATTCCCGGTGTGCTGTATAGTTATTTTTATTAATTCCTCTGCTATTTCAGTCATTAATGAAGGGATTAATTTTTTTTTGGAAATTAAATATCCTAATGCCCAAAGTGCCCTTCCATTTGCATCATCTAAATTTGTTTCATTGTTTTGAAGGGTGAATTGTTTGTCTTTATCTATATAATTTAGGAAAGTACCATCAGTACGAATACAGTGCTTAATGAACTTAAGATAAGTATTCATAAATTCTAAATCAGTTTTCTCATTTGTTAATTCATAGTGCATGCACATTGCGATTAAAGCTCTTGCATTATCATCAAGTGTATATCCCGAGTCAATATCAGGATGATTAATTTTTGAAAACTGTACCATTCCAAAATCAGTAGTCAGTTGTTTTATGTGTTTAAGCGTGATTGCCGGAGGATTGTATCGTAGTGTAAATTTGAGGCCTAATATTTTTTCAAAAAGCAAACTGTGTGAAATCGCCGAATTTTCCCACGCCGTGGGTGCGATTTTATGTAATGTATTCATGCTCATGTTTCTTCGTAACGAATCATTATTAAGCAATCTGATTACACCTGTGGCTAATTGTTGTGAATGCTGAAACTCGATAATAATTCCGGTGTGTTCATCAAGAATCTCGCGAGCCTGTGCAATAGGTGTTGAAATAATAGGACAGCCACAACTCATTGCATAAGAAAATGTGCCACTCACTGCTTGATTGGGATCTTTTGAAGTAAAAAGGTAAATGTCGGTCAACTGCAGATATTCTAATAAAACCGGTAGTTCCAAATAATGATTGATAAATTTTACATGCTTTTCCAGATTTAAGGAAATAACTCTGTCCTCAAGCATGCGCCTGTATTTTTCTCCCTCTGATTTTATTACTCCGGGATGAGTTTTGCCTATTACCAAAAATATTACTTCCGGGAATGCCTTAACAATAGAAGGCAGCGCATCAAGAGTAGTTTCAATGCCTTTCCCTGAGCTTAACAGCCCAAATGTTGAAAGCATCTTATGTCCGTTCAGGTCATATTTTTTTTTAAGATAAGTCTTATTCATGTTTGCAACCAAATGGGTGCCGTGCGCAATTACTTCTATTTTTTCCTGCGGTATTCCATAATCCTGATCCAAAATTCCTTTAGAAGTATTTGTCATTACAATAACAAATTTACAAGCTGTCACCAAACTCTTTACCATTGTTTTTAAAATTTCATCCGGGCGTGGGGGCACAGTATGGAAAACAATGATTGCGGGTTTTTTCAACCCTTGTAAAAAAAGGAGAAAATCATTACCCCCTGATGACGATTGGTAGAAACCAAACTCGTGTTGAATAACAATGATTTTTATTTTTTCATTCTGATTGATTTTATCTGCCATTTGCGGGTACTCAGCCGCAACCGAAGTATCGAGTTTATATATTACTTTATCATTGTAATCAAATTTTTCATCTTTCGTTTCTAAGGCGCAAACCTTTATTGAAAATGAATGTCCGAATTTATTGTCTATGGCATTTATCAAATCCTGCGAATATGTTGCAATACCACATTCTCTTGGAGGATATGAAGTGATGAACAGGATTTCCGGCATCTGGTCAATATCGCAGGAGTTGGAAATATTTTTATTTTGCATTAGGGGTGGGATAAAGTAACAATTCATTTACTAATGCCGACAAGCTAAGGGAAGCACAGGCTATTTGTTCATCGGCTGCTCCATAATATATATATAATGTATCGCCAAAAAGGGCGGTTCCTGTAGGGAAAACGACATTATTGACCTCTCCTTTCAGCTCCCATTCTTGCTCCGGGAAAAACAATGCATAAGGAAGACGTGCTATTACTTTTGAAGGATCATCAAGTTTAAGTAGGGCTGCACAAGCAGAATACATATGCACTTTAGCATTTTTTTCCACTCCATGGTAAATTAATAACCACCCGTGTTTAGTTTCAATTGGAGGACATCCTCCACCGATATATCTTGATTCATGCTTGCAAAGTGTTGGATCCATCAATATATGATCCCGCAGGTTCATAATATAATTTCTCCAAAAATCTTTTGTGAGTTCTTTCAAATCATTTATTGCTGCAATTTGAATGCCTGGTCTGATACGATGCAGAAAATACAATTTGCCGTTTATCCTTCTTGGAAAAAAAATCACATTCTTGTCCCATAGTAATATTTTTTTTTCATTATTTCTTTCCTTAAAATAAAATTTATGATTACAGTAATATATTTTATTCACTCTTTCTGCCGATTCGAGAAGATATAAAAATTCGATATATGTAACAGGAGGTACAATTATTCCTCTTTTTTCAAAATTCTTCAGGTCTGTTGAAACAGCCAATGCACCCTGTGCATTAACACCATCATAAGCTGTATATGTCAGATAATATAAATCATCAATTTTCACTATCCGCGCATCCTCAACACCCTGCGATTCATAATCAAATTCAGGAACAATTACAGGTTTATCCCAACGTTCGGCAACTGTCAGAGGACCATCAAGCCGGCAGTAGCCAATAGTGGAATGATTTCCTTTCTGAACAGCCCTGTAAAAAAGATGAACACTGTCGCCCTCTCTTATTACTGCAGGATTCAATACCCCTTCGTTTTCAAATTCGAGTTTTGTTTTCTTTAGTAAAATGCCTTCTTTTTTAACTTCTATCATAAATTATTTTCTGTTAGTACAATGTAAGTTTTGTTCTTTCGCCTTGTGTAACCGGGTAGCTTACGCCCCCTAAGAACCGTACGTGCGACTTTCACCGCATACGGCTCAGGCACTTTTAAGGCTCACCCGGCGAAGGGCAACCCGGCTGTTTTTACTATTTTTATTGGACATAAACATAGTAATTTGTTTGCACTCTTTAGCTAAATCTTGTCTCCTTTTTATTCTGTTACAGAAGTACTGGTCAAATTCGGGCAGAAAAGGGTTGGCTTCGGCCTTTACTTTCACATGATACCTGATGGGGACATAACCAATGCGGTACAGACGATGATTTTCTGTACCATTTTTGGTAATTCTCTGATCGGTAAAATGATTGTCTTTGAAGTACCGGTTTGCAATCCACCAGCGGTTTTTATTGCCGTGCTGGTATTTTGCCCACCGCCTGAGTTGCCACCAGATGAATGTTGCCAACCTGTTGAAAATACGCTTTGAACAAATGCCTTTGTGATAGTTCGACCATCCCCTGATAACAGGGTTTAGTATCCGTATCAGGGCATGTGCAGGTATTCCCCGGTTTTCGTCGATAATCTTTTTGATCTTGTCTTTGAACGATTGGACAGCCTCTTTTGATGGACGGATAATCAGTTTGCCCTTAAATTTACGGACATTCTGAGAAAGGAAGTTAAATCCATCGCTGATGTTTGTGATTTTGGATTTTTCGGCAGAGAGTTCTAAGCCTCTTTCCATCAGGAATTCAGTTACCAAAGGAATAATCTCTTCGGTAATGACTTCTTTACTGATGGCCGTAATCACAAAATCGTCGGCATACCGGATGAAGTTCACTTTCTTGTTCTTCCATCGTGGAAACTTTTTGTTGATGGCCGTTTCCAGTCCGTCTAAAACCATGTTCATGATCAACGGCGATATGGTTCCACCCTGTGGCGTACCCTTTTCTGTTGCGAACAAACGCTTTTTCTCGATATACCCGGCTTTTAGCCATTCATTCAGGATGGTTTTGTTGACGGGGATATTCTTCAATATCCAGTCGTGCCTGATGTTATCGAAACAAGCTTTAATGTCCGCTTCGAATATCCATTGTGGCGATATTTTACGGCAAAGTAACTGGAAACAAGCAGCCACGGCATCGTTGCACGATCTTCGCGGTCTGAACCCGTAAGAGTTCTTGTCGGCCAATGATTCGGCCATTGGGTCGAGGGCTATTTTGTGCAGTGTTTGCATAGCCCTGTCGTCCATAACAGGAATACTTAACGGTCTCTTTTTTCCATTCTTTTTTAATATGTAAACACGGCGCAATGGTTTCGATCTGTAACCTCTTGATTGGAGTTTTTGGGCTGCTTCGAGTTTTTCTTCCCCGCTTGTCCAAACGGCGTTGTCAACCCCCGGAGTGTTGCCACCTTTGTTGGTCGAGACCCGGAGTACAGCCAGTAATTTAGCATAGAATGATTTGGTAACAAGGTACATCAGGGCTTTTGCTTTCGCCCAATGACCTTCTTTAACAGCCTTGGCAATGCGGCGTTGCAGCCTGGTCACATGTTGGATAACCTTCCTCCATAGAATGGTTTCCCAGTTAGTCAATTTGTGTGGGAGCGCACACGATAAACTTTCATTCTCGTTCATTTGCTTTCTTCCATTATCAGGTTCTGTAATACTTTATGCCATAAAGCACCAGATGAAGGTAGGCAGGCTTTCGCCTGTGGTGATGTTGTAAAAAAAATTACTCAACCACTATCCAACCCGTTACAGGAAGGCATTCGCTTTGTTCATCGTCTCTGTCCGGCGTTTCCCGATGCCTTGCGGTTACGGTTTTGTCCCGGTTTTAACCGGGAGAGAGCGCCGGGCTTACACGTTCCGTATAAATAACAATAATGTGGGTTTAGGCTCATCCTGTCTGCCGGCTGATCTACATCCTTGTAAGCACTGCGTTAAACGTGCCTAACCTGTCAGCTTACCATTTTGGTACAGAGCGTATCATTCTCTTTTTCGCTCCTTCCTTGCTTGTCGGTAGTAACGGATTGTTCACAATATGTTAGCCATGCCCACTCATCCAAGCCCTTAATTGACTTTGAGACTCCAAAGACTGTCCGCCTTACGGCTTGCCCCGTACACTAAGTGTCGGGGGCTTCCAGCCCCGCCATTGGCTGCACGAGCCTGACGATTGGTACTGTTTCCCGGGGGCTTCACCCGATAATGGCTGCACCATACACCCGATGCCCCGGTAGGATACTGCTGAAGGAACAGCAGGTGTTATCATTCAGCCGTAACTGTCTGTAACACAATTATTTAATACGACTTCGTGTCGCAATAACGGTTTGCAGCTACAAGAAGTTGGCGATTTCGGAGCACAAAACTGTCTGCCAGCACTACACTTGATACGAAGCACAAAGCTTCATTTAACCATTGAACCGCCAATTTCTTGTAGGTGCTGTTACCTGCTGGCATTCTGTCGTTATTAAGCTGTCCGTGCAATTTTCTTAAGTATGTTATGGTTATCTCCAAATTTGCAAAGTGCTTCACAATGCTCTCTTAATTCAGAGAATAAAATATATTGAATTTTGGTTTGGCTACTTTTTATAGATGGTCTGGAAAGTTGCATTACAACTTCCTTTTCTCTATTGTCGGGTAAAACAATGTATAAATGTTGCTCACTTTCTGTGAAAGAATATGACAAGTCCGTTAACCTTAATATTCCTGAATATATGGAAGTGCTTTTTTCGACTTCAAACGCACAAATTGGCTTGTTTGTACCTTTCTCAAACCAAACAACATCAATTAGTCCAATGGTGTTATAAGTATCTTTGCTAATTTCCATTTTAGGAAAATTTGATAAACTTAAAAATGAAAAATTATTTCCTTGGTGAGATTTAGATCTGTCGTTCGAAGCACTAATAACATCATAACCTAATGCGTGTCCAATTTTTAAAAGATGGTACTGCATTTCGGTATGCACATCAACTTCTAATTGCTCACGCTCAACTTCTTTCCGTCTTTTCTCTACTTGCTTTTCATATTTAATTTTATCTTCTTCTGTTATGAATTTTTCTTCGCCAATAATCATTTTTTTTGCACCGATTTCAAATAGTAAACCAGCAAACGCACCGAGGTCATTAGATAATAGATATTTATATTTTTCATTTGTTTCAATTAGGGTTTCTCGCAGTTTGAGATATTCAGTCCAAGAACCTAATTTTTTGTTATCATTAAATAATGTGTTGTAACCATTAATAATTGCAGTGTTAAATGGTGGAATAATTGTTGGATGTAAAAAATATAAAATGCTTGCCACTGCAGGTCCAAGCCCCTTAATTTTAAGTTGGTCAATCTTTATTATTTCCTTTAATATTGAATCTTCTTTTGTATTGTAACTAAAACAGTTTTCTAAAAATTGTCCAAAAGCGTTTTTGTTTTTTTCATTTTCATATATGTCTGGAATTCTTAATTTAGGTTTCCAATAAAATGGATGAGCAACTCCGACAAAAACCTGCTTCTGCTCCGAAATACAAGATAAAACAAACTCCAATGAACTTCCTTTAAAATCATTCGGAAATTTTTTCTCCTTAATGTCATTTATAACTTGCTGCACCCCTCTGCGAATGGAACGAAAAGCTTTTAGCCTTTCGTCATTATTGGCAAACCAAGTATTATAAACACTATCAGGGTCTGCTTTATATTTTGTAATTAGTAGTTCAAAGTTTTCTGTCATGGTTGTCTTTTATGCTTGCAGGTAACGGTTCGTGCAAGTGGAGTGCGGGATTTTGAAACGGTTTCCTTTCAAATCTGCACGGAGCCAAAACGGCGTACTTCTAAATATTATTTTAAAACAGTAATCCGTCATAGACGGATTGGCGGTGGTAGAACAAAGCGAAAACGCTGGAATACCACGCCAACCCGCATTACATTTGCACTTTGTTACAGGGCGTTTTTTATTGAATCATGTATGGCATTTTTTTACTTGCATGTCTCATTAACCCGTCAACCAATCTTGCAGGGCTGCTACCAATACTTCCTGAAAATTTGTGGTTATAATTCCAGATTAATTTTTTATTTGCACAATCTTTAATGTCTAATGCAACTGTAACTTCGTTGGTTGAACCCCATGCCCCAAATAGTATTCCTACAGCAATTGCAGCTCCTTGAGACATTGGTTTTGATAAAGAATAATTTGAACCTAAAGTTCCGTCAACTCCTAAAATTTCACATAATTCTTCTGGAGTAAATACTTTATCAGGATAACCAGCATTCTTTAGTTTTGCATTCGTTGTTTCAATGTCTTGTAACTCTGTTGTGATTTTTCCCTGCATTTTTCTTTTTAACATCCAAGAATACATCTCTTTTTGAAAATTTATGGACTCTGTTTTCTGTTGTTCTTTTATTGCTTCAGCTTCAATTTTTTTGTTTGCAGCAATTGAAACAGTCGGTGGAAGAATTGCAATTAAGTTGTGTTTACTCGCCAAACTTTTGGCATCAGGACTATAAAAGATTTTTGCACAAGACGAGAAAAGAATTCCAAAAACAATAATTAGAGATAGGTTTTTAACGATTTTCATTTTTGATTTTTTTTAAAGTTGAGTCCACTCCGAAAAGTCAACCCTACTCAATTTTGACTTTGTAATCTACTGATATTCAGTGGGAATTGAAAGTCAAAATACAACAGAAACGAGTTGTCGGAGTAGACTCAAAGTTCAATTTTTTTAATGTTTGCCCGATTTTTAATGACTCTCGGAACGTCAATTTTTTTTAATTATTTTTTTAAGAACTGTCTGGATAAATTTCGCGTTGCATGGATTTATTATTTTGTGTTTGATTTTTATTTTTTCAAAATGCCCTGTAACAATTGTATATCCACAGAGTTGTGGATATATCGGTTTTATCTCGATTTGTGCGTATGTGATAAACTATTGATTATAAGCGACTTGATAGAGACGTGTGGTTTTGTCATGGTTTTTGGTTTTTTTGCTATATTTTAAATTAGTGGGTTAACTAATTTCGTTACTCACAAATATATAATAATAGATTTAAAAATCCAGTT
>JANONW010000116.1:0-1753 GCA_031421065.1 Prolixibacteraceae bacterium | reverse complement strand
GTCGGCGTGTACTCGTCAGCCTCCGCGAGCATGACTTCCACACCGTTCGCCGCGAGGACTTCGAGTGCGCTCGCGTGAGCCGGCACGGAGAGCGCGTGGGTGTCTATTCCGAGGAACAGCGGGCCATCGATCTTCTGCTTCCCGCGGTAGAGGCAGATGGCCTGAGCGATGGCCAGGCCTACTACGTCAACGTGGACGGAAACAAGGTCAAGCTCTACGACACCAAGGAGCACGCCGATGCCGGCGGCGCGGACGGCGTGGTCGACCTGGGCATCGACGCCGCAGTCGGCACCGCTCACGGCTTTGAGTCGGGCGGCGGACCAACCGGCACCGGCGTAGGCATTGCAGTGGCCGTCAACGTGGCAATCGTGACCAATGAGGCCATCCTGGGGGAGGGCACCATCTCTGCCGACAGTCTGATCGTGCAGGCCGTGGTGCCTGAGGTGGACGGCAACAAGCGGCAAAACTTCAAGGCCGAGGCTACATCCGGCTCCAGCGGCGCCGATACCGGTGTGGCGGGCGCGCTGGCGGTGAACGTGGGCATCAGCCGCTCGGTGGCGAAGATCAGTGGCAGTGCCGACATGACCTTGGCCGCAGGCGGCGATGTGGTTCTGACTGCCGAGAATTTTGTCGCCAACGCGGTCAAGTCCAGCGGCAAGCAGTCGGGCGGCGGCAGCATTGGGGTGGGTGCCTCGATTGCGGTCAATGTTGGTGAGACCGATACGGATGCGCTGATCGGCGACAGCGTGGTGTTCACGGGTGTTGATGATGTGACGCTGACGGCGACGTCCAGCAACGCCATGCGAACCGATGCCGAAGGCGGCTCCGCCGGTGAAACCGCCATCACCCCGGTGGTGGCCGTGGCCGTGTCGGACAACGACACCCGCGCCGGTGTGCAGGGCGGTGCTACCGCATTGACGATGGGTGGTTCGCTGGAGGCCAGCGCGAGCCATGTGGGCTCGGTCTACACCACCGCCGCAGGCGACACCGAATCGGGCGATACCGGTGTTGGTATTTCGATCGCGATCACCATCGCCATCGACTCCGCCGTGGCCACCACGGAACGTGACATCACTGCGGGCGGTGACGTGCAGTTCATGGCCAGCACCGTCTCGATCAACAGCGCCAATTCGCGTGCCAGCGTGGCCGGTGGTGAGGGCGAGGAAGAGCCCTCGAGCGATCCCGCCGCCGAGCCAGCTGACGACACCAATGCCAAGGTGGGCAAGCAGGAACAGCTGGGCACCAAGAAATCAACTGACAACGGTGGCCAGACGCAGTCCGAATCCGGCGGGCAGAAGAAAACCGACGCGGCCAAGTCGGATACCTCGGGCGGCTCTGTCAGTGTGGCCGGCGCAGTTGCGGTCACTGTCGCCAGTTCCACTTCGCGTGCGTATATCCCGGAGTTTGTCCATGTGACGGCTGGCGCCGGTGCTGGCAGTGGTTCGGTGATATTGCATGCGAGCAACCTGACCGATGCGGTCGCAGTGGCAGACGGCGCTGCCGTCACCAGCGATGGCGGCACTGGGGTGGGCGTTGGTGTGTCGGTGTCGGTGGCCACGGTGCGCAACGAAGCCACCATTGGTGCCGGTGCTCAGGTGGAGGCCGATGGCCTGAGCCTTGAAGCCACCATGGCAGAGCGCGAGGTGAGCTTCGAAACCACCGAGGTGCCGGTAGTGGATGAAACCGCCGAGACCATTTTCATCGGCAAGGGCCACAGCCTCAAGACGGGTGACAAGGTCACCTACCAGAACGG
>JANONW010000115.1:0-1642 GCA_031421065.1 Prolixibacteraceae bacterium | reverse complement strand
GGTCCAGACAGATCAGATCGTTGCTGGAAAAGAACGCAAAGACCCACTGACCATCGCTGGCCATGGTGGGAGTTGCATTGCACATCTTGTCGTGAGTCAGCGTGCGGCCTGTGGCGATGAACTCCCGCTCCCACTGCTGTTTGCCGGTCGCTGCGTCTATGCTGATCACATGCAGCCGATCCTGTGCGTATCCGGAACTCGCAGAGACAAAGACCTGTTCGCCTACGACAATCGGCCCGGAAAGACCTCGCCCGGGAAGTTTGGCCTTCCATGCGATCGTATCACCGCTCAACTCCGTCGGAAGTGATTCCCCTGCGGCAACAGAATTTGCAGCGTTACCGCGAAACTGTCTCCAGTCCCCAGCCATCGACGTCGGAAGTGTGGCTGCAACCAGTATCAGAAAAGTGATCATTCGTGTCATTGTTGAACTCCTGAACCAATTTCGCTTCGCGCGGTGCCGGTTGTCGGCAGGATCGCGGAACCGGTACTGTTGCAGATACGAATTTGAAACTGATAACGTTGAGCCCAGTCCTGTGCCTGTTCGTTCTGACAGATCTTCAACAGCAGCGTGTTGCTCCCTGCTTTCAGAGTCACAGGAACTCGATACTGATCCAGTTGCGAACTGCGATGGTACTCTTCACGCGCAAAGACCAACTGACCGTTGACCCACAGTTTCCATGAATTGGGCGTGCCCAGACGTATCTCCGCCTGCTGCTCTTTGTCGCTCGTCCAGGTGGTGCTGGCGTACATCAGAGAACCCTTATAGTTTTCGATCTGTTTCGCGATATCAACGACGCCGTAGTCGTCCGTTGTGGCGATGGACTGCCAGCGAACCTTGTCAGACTGTCCGTCGTATTCTGACTGCGGATCCGGATCTTTCGAAGCATTGACTTCCAACTCCGGTCCGTAAGCAACGGCGAATCCTTTTTCTTCCTTGTTGTCGAAAGGCCCCACGATCAACCATTGCGGAAGAAAACCAAAGTGCCTCTGAATATCCACCTCTTCTTTGTTCCTGCGAAGTGCTTCCGCAATCGTTTTCACCTGGTCTTCATGCACGGCCCCTTGAAACGCTTTGCGATAAAGCGGAGTGGCTTCGGCGGCATCCGGGATCGCGCTGGCCTCACTGATGAACCGCGCTACAGCGTCACGGCGAAATTCCGGACTGGCGTCAAGCAGCATTTCAGGAATCAATCGATCCTCAATCCCGGCATCTGACCGCTTGAGCGTTTCATACACCAGTCGCCGCGCAAACGGCGACTGATTCTGATCCCGCACAAAATCTTCGAGCTCCTGCTGCGGCAATTCACGACCCGCTTTCGTCTCCGCATCGGCGATCTGTTCAAATGCGTTTCTCATCCAGTTGACAGCCAACGGACTGGCATCACGAAAGCCATGCAGCAACGGCATCAATGCCCGGGAACCACCCGTTGTCAGTTCATGAACGGCGTCACGGGCCGCAGCGGAATCCACGGCTCCCGGCTGAACCGCCCGGAGTACGTCAATGGCAGCGGAAATATCATCAGCGCGAACAATGGAGGTCATCGCCATTGTCAGCAGCAAGGCGAAGATGCGTGCGATACGTAATTCCATTGGCAATTCCTTCAGAACAATTCACAGCGGGACAACGAAAGACACTCTACCA
>JANONW010000114.1:0-2276 GCA_031421065.1 Prolixibacteraceae bacterium | reverse complement strand
TCAAAGTTTGAAGAGTTGATGTTTTCTTCCCTGTGGGCCGACACCACAAAATACTTTTCTTTTTCAAGAGATAGTTTGATTAAAACATCAGAATTATCAATTTGTAGCATGTTTGCGTTCAAAACCTCAAACATCGGGCTTCCGGTTTTGATAATCCGGTCGGCAGGCAAACCTTCCCTAAGAAGATATTCCCTGGCAATGTCGCTGTAAGCTAAGTTGATGTCAGAGATATGATCTACAATCTTACGATTGGTTTCTTCAGGAACGCGCTGATCGAAACAACGGTTTCCTGCTTCCATATGAAAAATTGGAATATGACGCTTTTTTGCAGGGATCGCACACAAACAGCTGTTGGTATCGCCCAATACCAGAAAAGCATCGGGTTGTTCTTTTTCAAGCACGGGGTCGATATTGATGATGATTTGACCGATGGTGGTTGTTGCATTGCCTCGGGCAGCATCCAGAAAATGATCTGGTTTACGTAATCCAAGGTCTTTAAAGAATACTTCGTTTAATTCGTAATCGTAATTTTGTCCGGTATGCACGAGGATATGCTCAATGCTGGCTGTTTCGTCAAGCCGTTTGATTACTTCCGATAAACGTATAATCTCTGGGCGTGTGCCTACAACGGTTAGAACTTTTAATTTCTTCATTTTAAATGCGAATTACACGAATTTTAACGAATTACACGAACCCGTCTTCATTCGTAATAGGTGTGTCAACTTTGGACTATTGTTTTTTTAAATTTTTCAAAATAAGTGTCAGTATTGCTGGCATCAAAATGCTCGTTGATCCAGAATATGGTATATAATTCTTCTTCTCCGATATTGGTGATATTGTGTGTGTACCAAATTGGCATATCAACAAACGATGGTTCTCTTCCATCCAATTCAAAAGAATGTACTTGATCTGTCCCAATACGGCGGAGTTCAATTCTTGCTTTGCCTTTAATAACAGCAAAACGTTCGTCTTTTCGGGTATGAAAATGATTCCCCCGTGTTACTCCCCGAACAGTGATGGAAAATGAGACCTGGCCTCCACTGTTTAGTTTAACTGTTTCAATAAACGAACCTCGCTGATCGGTATTTAGTTTTAGTCTAAAGGGAAAGAAAGTTGAATGGTCAATATAACAAAGAAAGTTGTTGAATAAGTTCCGGTGGAATGGGGTATCGAGTGCAGGGATTTCTCCTTTTTCAAAATAATTTGATTTATACATTTCAAGCAGATGGAGAATCCTTGAAACACTTACTTCGGTGGTATGCTGTAATTTTATCTGTTGTATCACAACATCATTACGATTTTCCACATAAACCTGTTCGATAATTTCAATAATTTGAGCAACAAGTTGACCTACATAAATTAGTTTAATTTTACCATCTACTTCGATCTTGGGTTTTTCGTTGTGGGTCAATTGGTGACAAAATGTAGACACAACTGAGTTATAATAGGGATTTCCAAATGGCCCATAAACATTTGGGATAATCAGGCCGGTGAATTGGGCATTGTTTTGATCTGCCCATTATTCCAATAATTCCCGACCCTCCTTTTTTGACCTTCCATACAGGTTGTCGCGTTCTTCCTGGGTGCTTGATGAAAACAAGATGTGCGGTGTCGACTGGGTCGCTTTACAGGCTGTAATAAGCTGTTTAACGAGTCCAATATTAGTTTTATAAAGGACTTCCGCATCATTGTGGCGGTTCATGGCTGCAAGGTGAACGATTGCATCGCAACTTTTGACAAAATCTTTTAGTTTATTTTCATCCGAGAAGAATGAATCTTCGAATTGGATGCGTTCAAACTGATCGGGTTGTAATCCGAGTGTATTATAAAGGTGGGTGCCCACGAAACCGGGCTGCCCTGTGATTCCTATTTTTATCATGTATATGTTTTTTTTATTTCACAGAGTTTCACTGTGTTTTACACGGTGTATCACAGCGTTTTATTTTACTGTGAAACAATGTGTTTGACTCTGTGTTACACTGTGGAATCGTTCCAATTTTTAATCATGTGAATGTTTTTTTGTTTCACAGAGTTTCACTGTGTTCTAAATGGTGTATCACAGAGTTTTATATTTACAGTGTAACACTGTGTTAAACACTGAGAGACACCGTGGGATTATTTTTTTTATAACAGAGTTTATTGAAACTGTTAAAACCACCTCCTTTGGTGGTGGTCATGTATAAATTGGCTTTGCCTGAAAATTATTAATTTCGTGACATGAGTGAATATAAAAAATTAAGTCATGTCATTTATCGATGTACCTACCATATAGTCTG
>JANONW010000113.1:0-2156 GCA_031421065.1 Prolixibacteraceae bacterium | reverse complement strand
CAGAGAACGGCGGTCGAACCCGCTTCTCTCCCTCCTTAAAAGCGAGGTCGTCCAGCGGCAGAGTTAATCCAAGCCGCTTCATTTTGTTGACGGTTCGAAATATATTTCCCAAGTGGGTTAAATCCTTGTTACCGCTATTTGCGGTAAGGTTCTCGTCTTTAATCTTTTCCCACCACCACTCCCTAAAATCAAGCATGACGTCAGCCGTTAGATCCTTTAAGGGAATGTCTCCAATCACATCTGTAAAGTTTTTCACCGCCTTGATCCGTGGGTTTCTCCAGCGTCTGATTTGATAGCTGCTCTTGCCGGCAGTCCGATCCTCGGCGAGGCTCCAGAACAGTTCAAGCGCCCGGGTGACAGTAACATCTGGCGCCCCCCCGGCGCCGAGCAGGGCCTCTGCCTCTTGACGGTTGGGTTTGGACCGGATCATCGGGATGGCCTCGACCCGCGTCAGCAGATCCTCAATCGGAAGCTTCGCAACCTGCGGGGATGTCATATAGCGAATACCCCGCATCTGAGCCAGGTTTCGGGCAGCGGCGTAACGAGCCTCAGCATCTTCAGTGTCACCGGCCAAGCGGGCCTCCCACGACAGCAGAAGCTCGTTCCAGACGAGTGTGCCCTTCCGCTGAGCCTCAGCGAGACTGTCGGTATGCAGAGATTGCAGAACCTCCAGCCGGGGGTCGACGCGCCGATAGCGAGTGGGAACTCGCTTGCGCAAATAGTAAGTGGTGCCACGGATGATGAGCTTCATCTGACTTCAGTGAACAAATCTAGGGAGGTTAGCAAACGAACAAATAGTGGACTGAATCGTGTATCAGAAAGGCTACTTTCAGCTTGCTGAGTAACTAAGTTTGATATTTTATACATCTAAATCAATGACTTACAGATTAGTAATGTGGAGCAATTGGCGGAGGAGGTGGCCGCCATTGCAAGATACGGTAAGAAACCATAGCGTCCAGAAGCCCCTATTTTGTATAGCGTATTTCCGCTTCCATTGTCCGGCATCATCCGGCAAGATACGCCCACTTCCCCCATTTGCAGGGGGAAGGATTGGGGGAAGCAAAGTTATGCCACACGGTAAAACGAGACGGACCGCTAACACACTGACGGCGGTGAAGGTGAAGGGCAACCTTGACCCCGGCAAATATCACGACGGCGGCGGCACTGGCCTTTACCTTCGCGTTGACCCCAACGGCGCGCGGTTCTGGATTCAGCGCATCACCATTCAAGGCAAGCGTTGCGAACTCGGATTGGGAAGCCCGCCGTCGGTATCGCTTCTTGGCGCTCGGGAAGCTGCCACGAAAAACAAGCAACTGGTAGTGGTGGGCGGCGACCCAATCGCCGCTAAGAAACTGACGCGGGAACGGCTGACCTTTTCGCAGGCGGTTGAAAAGTATCTGCTCGGAAAGCTGTCCGAGTTTCGGAACGACAAACACCGCAAGCAATGGCGGGCGACGCTCGACACCTACGCGGGGCCGATTATCGGGGACATGCAGATTGACGCTATCGAAGTGCGCGACGTGTTGCGCGTGGTTCAACCGATATGGGCCGAAAAGACTGAAACCGCTTCAAGGCTGCGAGGGCGTATCGAAGCGGTGCTGTCATGGGCGACGGTTGCGGGGCATCGGACAGGCGACAACCCGGCTCGGTGGAAGGGCAACCTTTCCGAACTTCTCGCCAAGCCTGACAAGGTGGCAAAGACCGGCAATCAACCCGCCTTGGCTTTGGCCGATGTGTCGCAATGGTGGATAGACCTTGCCCAGCGCGACGGCATGGCCGCGCGGGCGCTGCAATTCCTGACCATGTGCGCGGCACGCTCTGGCGAAGTGCGCGGCATGACTTGGGATGAAGTGGAATTTGAGCGGGCCGACGGTGCGACACGTGCGACATGTGCGACACGGCTGGGGGTTTGGACCATCCCAGCCGAACGGATGAAGATGGGGCGGGAACATCGCGTGCCATTGACCGCCGAAGCGGTTGCGCTTCTCGAAAGCCTGCCCCGGATGGGTGGAAGCCCCTATGTGTTTTTCGCGCCCCGTGGCGGCATGCTGTCCGACATGACCATCAGCGCCGTCATGCGGCGGATGCAGGAAACCGAAGCCAAGGCTGGCCGCCCCGGCTGGCTTGACCCCCGCTCCAAGAAGCCCGCCGTGCCG
>JANONW010000112.1:0-33223 GCA_031421065.1 Prolixibacteraceae bacterium | reverse complement strand
CAGAGTCAGGGCATAACATAACCATTCCCCGCCAATTTCGTGCGAACTGATAGATTCAAAGGTGTCAAGTTTTGCCTGCTGTATATTGTCCATAGGTGGCACACTGTAAATATTATCAGGAAACAATTCGCCAACATGCTTATTATCAAACGACAAAATCACTAAAATATTTGTTGTGTCCTGAATATAAGTGCGTTAAGTGTGATTTATAACTATCTGTCAATCAGTGTGATAAAATGCACTGATTTTATATGCCTGTTCATCAAGCGATTAAAAACCAGTAAAAACCAATTGTTGTAACAAACTAAATGCAACTTGGATTAACTGAACAGTTCACATTTTCACACGAAAAGGTGGCTGTAATGCGATACAGACCACCCTTTTTGTGAATAAATTGACAATATTAAATCCCCAATTGTTTGCCCGATTCGGCTTTTTTTGATGCTTTAACTCCGGTAGTTCCGCCACCTTTCAAGGTCAGTTCAACAGGTGCATTTATTTTCCAGGCACCGTTTGTAAAATCAGGCACATCCACCGAATTGGAGCGGTTGGCCACCGATTTCTCACTTAATGGGGCAATTGCGCTCCAAAGTGCGGCATCGTAAACATCCTGGTCGAGCGGTAAGCCATTGCGCAGGCAGTCGATCAACCGCCAGTCCATCATAAAGTCCATGCCGCCATGGCCACCCACTTTTTTTGCCATTTCGCCAATCAGTTTCACAATTTCAGGAGTGTATTGTTCTTCCAGTTTTTTCATTTCATCCTCTTTCAGCCAGGCATGTCCGGTAGCAATGCGCGCAGGACTTGGCCATTTACAAGCAACCCCTTTTGATCCGCTAACCAGATGGATACGTGAATACGGACGTGGACTGCTTACATCGTGCTGAATCAATATAGTGCGGCCTTTGTATGTTTTAACAGTGGTTGTGTTCATGTTGCCACGGAACGATTTGCCTGCAAATTCGCTGAAGAAACTGTCTTTTTCAGCCAGTTCTTTGGCCATTGCAGCCATGTGGAAATCGGCTGATGACATAGCCGTGAGGTATTCCATCTGGTCGCCCCGGTTAATATCCATTATCTGGCAAATCGGGCCCAAACCATGTGTCGGGTAAAGGTTTCCATTCCGGTAATTCTCTTTCAGGCGCCACATTTCAGCATACCCTTCTTTGTTAAAATTCAAGCTCAGCAAATCGTGGATGTATGCGCCTTCGCCGTGAATGATTTCGCCAAAAAAACCCTGGCGTGCCATGTTCAAAGTGAGCAGTTCAAAAAAGTCGTAGCAGCAGTTTTCCAGCATCATGCAATGTTTTCGGGTGCGTTCCGAAGTTTCAACCAGTTGCCAGCATTCTTCGATGGTATTGGCTGCCGGAACTTCGGTTGCAGCATGTTTACCGTTTTCCATGGCATAAACGGCCATTGGTGTATGCAATGCCCATGGTGTGCAAATATAAATCAGGTCGATATCCGGATTTTCACACATTTGTTTCCATGCGTCTTTATTTCCTGAATATGATTTTGCTTTTGGAAGTCCTTGTTTTTCCAGAATTTTCTGGCAGCTTCCAACGCGGTCTTCATACTGATCGCACAAGCCAACGATTTCAACACCTTCGATATATGACATTCTTTCGACTGCTCCCGGTCCGCGCATTCCAAGGCCGACAAAACCGATACGCACTTTGTCGAGTTTTGGCGCGGCATGACCCGACATGTTGAATCTTTGCTTTGGATTTTTCTTCCGGCGTTCGGCACTTGCTTCCAAATCGGCTGAAGCTGCATGACTTACAAATCCAGTAGCCAGCATTCCGGTTCCCAATATTGTGTTCCGGAGGAAATCACGTCTGTTTGTACTCATATTTTTGGTTTTTTATCAGGTTAGATTCGTTAAAATTATAAATTACTTTTACATTTAGGCTCGATTTTATAAACCAACTAACTTAACTACATTGACTACAAACCGAAGATCATTTATCCGGAATTCAGTTGCGGCTACTGCAGGAATGGGACTGATCAGCAGTTTCCCCGGCGGAATTCAGGCTGCACAACGAATGGTTGCACCGAGTGACCAAATAAATGTTGCACTTATTGGTTGCAGAAGTATGGGTTTTGGCGATTTAAAGAACCACCTCAATATTCCCGGGGTCAATTGTATTGGCCTGTGCGATATCGACCAAAATATCCTGAACGATAAGGCTGCCGAAATACTGAAAACCTACAATCAGAAGCCAAAGCTTTATGGCGATTACCGGAAATTGCTTGAGAATAAAGATTTGCATGCAGTGGTAATAGGTACGCCCGATCACTGGCATTGCCTGCCGATGGTAAATGCCTGCGAAGCCGGACTGGATGTTTATGTAGAAAAACCAATGGCCAACAGCATCGAAGAGTGCAACCTGATGGTAAAAGCGGCAAACCGATACAATCGGGTGGTTCAGGTTGGGCAGCAGCAACGCAGCGGCGCAAATTGGAACAAAATCAACCAGATGATCAAATTGGGCAGGATCGGGAAACTCCGAAAGACCAATATCTGGGGAAACTTTAATTATGGCGTTGGCCAACCTGTTACTGCCGACACAGCAGTCCCTTCAGGAGTTGATTTTGAAATGTGGCTTGGCCCTGCTCCATCGCGCAGTTTCAACCCAACACGCTTTCACGGTTCATGGCGCATGTTTTGGGATTACGGCGGCGGACTGGTTACCGACTGGGGCGTTCACCTTATCGACATGGCATTTTGGGCCAAGGACATTACCACTCCACCAAATAAAATACTGGCTACAGGAGCCAACATTTCCTTTTCAAACAATAACCACGAAACCTACGATACCATGTCGGTAATTTTCGAAATTGGCGATTACCAGATAACCTGGCAACACACCGCCGGAATTCAAAATGGCCCGTGGAACAAACCTTATGGAATTGAATTTATCGGCGATTTGGGAACCATCGTTGCAGATCGTGCCGGATACAAAGTAATTCCACAGTGGGACGATAAAGAAAAGAAAGTCAAAATAGAAGCCGAAGAATCTGATAAAGGCGGCGAAAACCATCAGGAACATGCCCAAAACTTTATCGACTGTATCAAATCGCGGCAAAAACCGGTTTGTACTCCTGAAATTGGCCGTGCCGTTGCCGTTGCAGCCCACAGTGCCAACATTGCCGTTCGTTCGGGCGAAAACCTTTTGCTTTGGGACGAAACCAAAGGCAAATTTTCTAATTCCGAAAAAGCCAATCAATATATCGTTCCTGAATACCGCAAGCCATGGGCGCTGCCCAAAGTTTAAAATGACCATTAATGACTATACTGAAAACTGTGACCGAACACTGTAAACTCTAAAAAATATGACCAACAACCGACGACAATTTTTAACAACCATAAGTCTGGCAACCGCCGGATTCGCTACCGGATTTCCTGCGCGGGCACTCGAAAAGAAAGCCGACCGACTAGATAAAATCGGATTCATTTCCGGAATCGTCAGCAATTTTATGAAAGAAGACTGGAAAGGCACGCTCGAAAAGCTGGGCAAACAAGGTTATACCGAAATGGAAACCGGTAACTACCCTGGCAATTCGCTGGCCGAGTTTAAAGCGGTTTGCAAATCGCTTGGCATTAATGTGTTTGCCGGTGGCAGCTCGATAGCCGATATGCTGAAAGAACCTGAAAAGAAAATTGCCGAAGCGCTCGAAATGGGCAAAAAATATTGGGTTTGCTATTGGCCGTGGCTTTCCGATGCCAAAAACATTACGGCCGACGAAGCCAAGACCGCTGCTGACAACCTCAATAAGCTGGGCGGAGCTGCTAAAAAAGGCGGCATCAAATTCTGCTGGCACAACCACAACTGGGAGTTCGAAAAGGACACAGGCGAAGGTCTTCCTTTCGACATCCTGATGAAAAATACCGATCCGGAAACCGTAAAAATGGAACTCGATGTTTATTGGGTTCAAAAAGGCGGTGGCGACCCGGTGGAATGCATGAAGAAATACCCCGGACGTTACGAAATCCTTCATGTGAAAGACATGGATGCAACTCCGGAAAAGTCATTCGCCTGCCCTGGTGCGGGTATCATCGATTTCCGCCACGTTTTCCGCGAAGCCTGGGACCAGGGCGTACGCCACTACATTGTTGAACGCGACAACGAACAGAACGGCATCGAATGTTTGCGCGGAAGTGCTGAATATTTGAAGAATGTGAGGTTTTGATGTTCGGAAACATTTACAAAATTAGTGAAATAAGTTACACCATTCACATATTTGGGTCAACCTGATATAAAAAAAAAGGGTTCAACCCTGATGAATTGAACCCTGATAATACTGAGCATATTGCTTGCAAATAAGTTTACAAGCAGAATTTATCTGACTTGTGCTATTATTTAGCGAACCGGACATTGGCAAAATAATAGACAATATCAACCGGAGGAGGCCATGTAGGCGATGGTTCACCGCCGATATTTAACACAATAACCCGGTTGCCCCTATCAAGGGCATTGGACATGTCAATTGTAATATCCTTCCATGTTTGAAGATCAGTGTCATTAATCCAAAATTGATCTCTGGAGAACTCCCAGTACTGCTGTCCAAGGCCGCTGTTGTTCCCTGGAAATGCCCACAGGTTATTCATAAACCTTGCCCAGATACGCTGATAAGGAGAATATGCCCCGGCGAAAGAGGTTTTTGCAGGCGCATAAACTTTCATCTTGAGATACCTGTACTCTTTAATATTAAATTGGTATCCACTTGGCAAGGCAAATACAAATGAAGCGCTTCTGCCTAACACACTGATATTCAGGACATAACAAATATTTTAGTGATTTTGTCGTTTGTAGTCCCCTGAACGTTTATGCTGTGCAATATGTATTTGTATTTTCAATGTAGCTAATTCGTAATTTTACCAAAATAATTTTTCGACATGTTTATAAAGAAAGTTACGAACCAATGAATACTGTCCAGACTATAAATATGCATTGTTGCCAAAATTTGATTTGTTGTTATTTTCATAGGAATTTGATTTAAAATGGAAAATTGTCGTACACCCCTCTGTGGGTTATCCAAATTTGCAAACCTTCCAATATTTCCCTATAATTGTATCCTTGACACTTAACTAATAACCATGAACCGAATCAAATTCTCCGCATTGGCCATTTTGCTGGGTTTCAGTCTGCAATCGTTGGTTGCCCAGCACAAACCTTTTCTCGAAAACCTGTACGATTACATCGAGAACCCTCAGATGATCGGGCTCGACCAGGAAGAAGGACATGCACCGCTTCTGCCATACACCAATTTGGATAAAGCCTTTACACGCGAAAAAGCGCAGTCTTCAGGTTTTCTTCCGCTCGATGGCAAATGGAAATTTCTTTACACGGTCAATCCCGATGGCATCAACAAAAATTTTTTCAGGAATGATTTTAGCGAAAAAGGGATGGCTGAAATTACCGTGCCCGGAATGTGGCAGATGCAGGGTTGGGGCGAAAAGATTTTCAGGAACATGGCGCAACCATTCAAATCCGATCCGCCCAATATTCCGCGCGATTATAACCCAGTTGGTTCGTACCGAAAGACGTTTACCGTTCCTTCAGGATTTAAAGACAAACAACTTTTCCTGCATTTTGAAGGAGTTGCTTCTGCCTTTTTCGTTTGGGTGAACGGTCAGGAAGTGGGCTACAACCAGGGTGCCAACGAGCCTGCGGAATTTGATGTGACCAAGCTGGTAAAACCCGGAAAGAATACGGTTTCGGTGATGGTTTTTCAGTATTCCGATGGCATTTATAACGAAGCCCAGGACATGTGGCGACTGGGCGGTATTTTCCGCAGCGTTTACCTGATGGCCACGCCCAAAGTACATATCCGCGATTATTATGTGGTGACCGATCTGGACGAGAAATACGAAGATGCTACCCTGAAAGTGGAAGCCGAAATACAGAATTATTCGTCAGCGGCCATCAAAGATTACCTGATAAAAGTGACTTTGCTCGACCAGAACAATCAAGTGGTTTTGGAGAACCTTTCTTCAGCAAAAATTACACTTGGGGCAGGTGAAAAAACTACGATTCGGCTGAACGCACTTGTGAAATCGCCACTGAAATGGTCGGACGAAAAGCCCAATTTATATCATCTCGGATTTGAATTGGTTGATCCTTCAGGAAAAACCACTGAAGCCCTGGCCGAGCGGATTGGCTTTAAAGAAGTGGAAGTCAGGAACCAGGTTTTTTATGTGAATGGCGTGCCGGTAAAACTGAACGGCGTGAACAGCCACATGCAGCATCCCGATCTGGGACACACTATGGACATAGAAACTATCCTCAAAGATTTTTACCTGATGAAGCAGTTCAACATCAACTGCGTGCGCACCAGCCATTACCCGCCGGTGAAAGAATACCTCGAACTGGCCGACGAAATTGGCATTTACATTGTTGACGAGGCGGGCGTGGAAGCTCATGCAACCGAATACATTTCGAACATGCCCGAATGGACCAAATCGTATGTGGAACGTGTTGAAAAAATGGTACTTCGCGACCGCAACCATCCAAGCATCATCTTCTGGAGCGCCGGAAACGAAAGCGGCTCGGGGTTCAACATTTGCGAAGTGATTGCTGCCGGGAAGCGGCTCGACCCAAGTCGGCCCGACTGGATGTACGGCGGAAACGACCTCGATCATCCGGGGAAAAACCCGATCAAATGCGAAGATATTATCGGTCCGCGATATGGAACACCTTTCGAACTGAAAGTGCTGTTTGGTCAGTCTCCCGAGGAGGTTGACCCGCGCCCATCGTTTATGGATGAATATCTGTCGGCTTCGGGCAACAGTATGGGCGGACTGGACGAATACTGGGACGTAATTTATGAGTATCCGCGCCTGATGGGTGGAGCAATCTGGGATTATGTCAGCCCCGGTTTGCGCGAAAATTACATTAGTTCGCCCGATGCATCGGGAAATAAATTGGATGCTGCCTTGATGGGCAAAACAGAACTGGTGGCCGGAAAATCTGGACAAGCCGTTCAACTTACCGGAACCGATACCTGGGTGGAATTGTACCGCGACCCGAAACTCGACATCTCCGGAAAAGCGTTGACGGTTTCGTTCTGGGTGAAACCCCGCGAATGGAATGGCAACGGCACGTTCCTGTCAAAAGGATTTTTCCAGTTCGGAGTGGAACAAATCAGCGAAACCGAGTTGGAATTTTACGTGGGCGACAAAAAGAAAACCAGTGTAAAAACTACACTTCCTGAAAACTGGCAAAACAACTGGCATTTGGTAACCGGAATTTACAACGGAACCCAACTTCAGATTTATATTAATGGCGAAAAGAAAGCCGAGACAGCTTGCACCCTGACAATCGAAAACAAACCCTTCCCAATTAACATTGGCAGAAATCCGGAGATTGAAGCACAGGAAAACCCGAATCATTACAGCAATGCGGTATTCGATCAGGTGGCCATTTTTGATAAAGCGGTTAATGTTCAGGATTTGCTGGACCCGACCGAAGCTGTGAAAAAATCGGCTGTTTGCTGGCTCGATTTTGATGAGCAAAAAACCGGTCAGGAGTTTTTCAGCATGGGAGTTGGAGGCCGTACTTACGGCACCATTTGGCCCGACCGTACACCGCAGCCCGAAATGTGGCAGATCAAAAAGTCGGCCCAGCCCGTTTCGGTAAAAATGTTCGATGAAACAAAAGGCGAAGTGGAAACCTGGAACCGGATGCACTTTACCAACACCAGCGAACTCGATGCCGTTTGGCAGTTGCAGTGCGAAGGAGCGGTGATAAAAGAAGGAACTTTTGAAACATCGGTCCCCGCTTTGAAAAAGGCAAAATACACCATTCCGTACCTGCCTTTTGCACAGGAAGCCGGAAAAGAATATTTCCTGATGGTGAGTTTCCGCCAGAAAACCGACCAGCCCTGGGCGGCAAAAGGTTTTGAACTTGCCTGGGATCAGTTGACTTTGAAAGTAAAATCAGCACCGGCAATTGAAATCACTGCAAGCTTGCCTGTAACGGAAGTTTCTGAAAACGCCGGGCAAATTCAGGTGAAAGGAACAAATTTCGTTTACAGTTTCAGCAAACAGACCGGCAGCCTGATTTCCATTGTTTTTGATGGGTTGGAACTGCTAAAAGAAGGATTGAACCTGAATGTTTGGCGCGCCCCGCTGGCCAACGACATCGACGGATGGACGAACTGGCAATCAGGATTAACGCGTACTCCCGGAATGGGATTGGGGCAGAACAATGCATGGTTTGCACATGGACTTGACCAGATGACCACCAAAGCCGATCGCATCAACTGGACAAAACAGTCAGGAGAAATTAAGCTGGTGATTGAAAGCCATACTTCAAATCCTGAAATAACTACATCGTTCGAAAACCGTTTCGAGTTCACCATTTCAGGTTCAGGCAAAATGACACTTGACCATACTGTGACACCAAATGGGAAAATGCCGGAATGGCTGCCGCGCATTGGTGTGCAACTGGTGCTGAACCAGTCGTTCGATCAAGTAAAATGGTACGGTCGCGGACCGTTCGAAACCTATCCCGACCGCAAAACCGGCGCTAAAATCGGAACATATTCAGGTTCGGTGGCCGAGCAATATGTGCCTTATTTGATTCCGCAGGAAAACGGCAATAAAACCGATGTTCGCTGGACTACTCTACAAAACGGGCAGGGAGTTGGCATAAAAATTTCGGCGCCAGAACCGTTTAATTTCAGTGCGCAAAATGTGCAGTCGGATAATCTTTCACGGGCATGGTATCCCTTCCAACTGAAACCGTTCGATGGCGTGACGCTCAATCTAGATTATGCTTTAAGCGGCGTGGGTTGCACGGCCATTTCTGTTTTGAATAAATATCGGGTGATGCCTTCTGAACATCGGTTTCAGTTGGTTTTTGAGCCGTTCAGAAAATAAGAAACAGTCTTTTGTTGCTATTTTGGATGTGTCTCTTTGGGAACCTGGTAATGGTTCGCCTAAGAGACGCAACCATTTAGGACTTGTAAGCATCTGAAAAAAAAAGAGAATAAACAAAAAACATGAAACAACTATTAATATTCATACTGCTGTTTGCCTTTTTGCCAAGCTGTAAAAAAGAGAAAATTGAAGATACTTTGGTGGTAAAATCCTGTTTTGGATTTCAGCCTGATACACAAAACGAAAGAAAGGTTCGATTTACAAACTGCTCGGAGAATGCTTTAAGTTACAAATGGAACTTTGGGGATGGTACAACATCCAACGAATCTGAACCTACACATGAATACTCGGGTCCATTCCCATTTTATGTTACCCTAATCGCAATTAACGGGAGTAAATCAGATACAATCACGAGACGCCTTTTTGATGAAATTATGGTATATAAACCAAATATCTATATTTATCCACTGTTTCAAACCAGACTCTGTGTTGAAATTTCATTTCCGATGGGCGGAGATATCGTTGAGTCGATACCTGAATATGCTGATGGTTGGTGCGTTGATGTTGATGTCAGGGGAAAAATTAATGGCGGATACGATTACCTGTTCTATGAAAGTAAGCAACCAAATATATTTCAGTACCAAAAGGGTTGGTGTGTTCGAAGGGCAGATTTGAAATCATTTTTTGAAAAAAATATGGCATTGTATAATTTTTCAACTTCAGAAATTAAGGATTTTGATGATTATTGGATACCATTATTAACTGGGGATAATTTCTACTGTATTTATCCTCAGACAAACGAAATTCTCGATAAAATTATCCAGTTCGATTTCTCTGTTAAGCCTGACAAGGTTTATCGCCTATTCTATGGCATTGTTGGTTCCGATGATTATAAGAAACTCACACCACCCGAGATTAAATCATTTGACCGAAGTGGTTATTTTGTAGTGGAATGGGGCGTATTCAGGAATTAATCACATCATTCGTTTGGCCAATTCACTCCAGTTTCATAACTTAGTTAACTAAACAAACACAAACATGTATAAAAAACTAAGTATCAAGGAATGGGCAGTGGAAGACCGCCCACGCGAGAAAATGCAGGCCAAAGGAGTCCGCTCATTATCTGAAGCCGAGTTGATTGCCATTTTAATTGGTTCCGGTAATCTGGACGAGTCGGCAGTTGAATTATCGCGCAGGATAATGGCATCGGTAAACAACAACCTCAACGAACTGGGGAAAAAAACAATTATTGATCTTCAGAAATTTAAAGGTATCGGACCGGCAAAAGCCATCACTATCGCGGCTGCAATGGAACTGGGCCGGCGAAGAAAGGAATCGGAGCCCGACGAAAAGCCAAAAGTGATTACAAGCTCCGATGCCGCAAAAATATTCAACCCATTGCTGAGCGATCTTCCGCACGAAGAATTCTGGATTTTGCTGCTCAACCGTAACAACCTGGTTCTCGATAAGATGATGGTGAGCCAGGGCGGAATGGCAGGAACAGTCATCGATGTCCGCATTATCCTGAGAAAAGCGCTTGAAAATGGGGCCAACTCCATTATTTTATGCCACAACCATCCATCGGGAAACCTGATCCCGAGTGAAGCCGATAAGGAAATCACAAAAAAGATCAAAGAAGCCGGTAAACACATGGATATTCCGGTACTCGACCATATAATAATCGGGAATGGCTCGTATTTTAGCTTTGCCGACGAAGGATTGATTTGATTATTCTCGCCAGTGGGTAAACCGGAACAAAATTGTTAGTTTTATGGTTTGAAACTTTGAACTGTTTCCTGTGGAAAAAACACACTATTCAACACTATTAATCTTCGCTCCCGAAATTACACCACGGGTTGAATATACATTTGAATTAATCTTCAAAACCATTCTTGGAACTGAACTGATTTTTACAACCGACCCGAACGAATTTGTTCAGTCTGCGTTGCCCAAAATAAACTATTCCCAAACAAACCTTTTCTCCGGATTATTCCTGAAAGCACATTCGCTCCTGTTTCAGAAAACCATTTCTGTTCAGGAAATTGAGGTCGTGGAATACCAGCAAATGCAATTGTTTTTCCCTACTTCCGGAGATTCATTTCTGCCTTTCGATCCCTTTGCCTGTGTTTTTTACCTGGTTTCGGGATATGAAGAATACCTATCTGAAAATACTGATGAACACGGACGTTTCCCCGATTCCGAAAATATTCTGGTGCGCCACTGCCTGCATCAGAAACCGATAGTTGACATGATGGCGTATTGGGTCGCTGAAAAGATTTCCGTGCAATTCCCGGAGTGTAAAATTCATAAACGTATCTTTCAGTTTGTAAGTTCCATCGACATCGACAATGCCTGGGCATTCAAAAATAAAAGCCTGCTTGTTTCGTTCGGCGCCATCATGAAAGCAGTTTTTAATGCACGGTGGAACGAATTGAAACAACGGCTCATCGTTTTCCTTGGTCTTAGGAAAGATCCATACGACACCTACAAATACATACTTGAAACTTATAAGGGGCTTCTCGACCACATTCTTTTTTTTATCCTGATGGGCGACCGTGACCAATTCGACAAGAGCATCTCCTATAAAAACAAAAGATTTCGTCTTTTAATAACAAATCTTTCATCGGTATGCGAAGTGGGCATTCATCCATCGTACGCATCAAACAGCAAACCATGGTTATTCGAAACAGAGAAAGAAAGGCTGGAAGATATCATACGAAAACCCGTTAGCAAAAGCCGCCAACATTTTCTGAAGCTGAAACTGCCTAAAACTTATCATCAGCATCTGAAATCGGGCATTTCAGATGATTACACCATGGGCTTTGCCAGTCTGGCAGGGTTCAGGGCCGGAACCTGCACTGCTTATTATTTTTTTAACCTGAGCTGCAACCATCGTACCGAACTGCTTATACATCCGTTTCAGGTAATGGATGTGGCCCTGAAAAATTACCTGCGCCTAGACCCTGAAGAAGCCTGGCAAGTAATCGGAGAACTGATGCTTGAAGTAAAAAAAGTAAATGGGACCTTTATCAGCCTTTGGCACAACGAATCGTTGAAAGACTCGGGGCAATGGCTCGGTTGGCGCAAGGTTTTCGAACAAATACTGGAGACAGGCTTAAAATTTGAAAATGAACAATCCTGAAATCAGTATTGTAAAAAATAAAGACATTGACTATCAGAAATGGGACCAGTGCATTCAAGATTCTGATAACTCCAGGGTTTATGCTTATAGCTGGTACCTCGATATTGTATGTCCCGACTGGTATGGATTGATATGGGGAGATTATGAATATGTTATGCCTTTCCCATTTCATAAAAAATTTGGGATAACATTTTTATTGCAGCCTATTTTTGCCCAACAGCAAGGCGTTTTTCCTGTGGCAACTCCAGGAATCCAAAACGTTTTTTTGAATTTTATCCGCGACCAATTCAGATATATAATCATCAATTTAAACTCCGGCCATTCCGAACCATTTCCGGAAGGGTTTATTGTTCAGCCCAGACAGAATTTTATCCTGAAGTTATCTATTTCGTATATAGAGCTTAAAAAGAATTATTCAAAACATACCTGTCGTCAAATTCGGAAGGCAGATGACAATAAGGTATTTATAATTAAAGGATTACCATCCAACGAATACCTTGACTTAAAAACCTCGGCGAACAAAACCAGCATCCCAAAGCAATCGATGCAAACCTTGAAGCGGTTGATCGAATATGGGCACAGTTACGGAAATGGAACGATATATGCGGCTTACAATCAAAACAATACGCTTTGTGCGGCAGCATTTTTCATTTTTGCGGGCCAACGTGTTATTTACCTGAATGCTGTTTCATCCGAAGAAGGAAAAAATAGCAGCGCGATGTACAAGATAGTAGATCAGTTTATCCGGGAACATTCAGGTTCATCATTAATACTCGATTTCGAAGGATCAATCATTCCCGGGATTGCACGGTTTTATGCAGGATTCGGCGCAGGACCGGAACAATACTTTTGCTTGAAATCCAACAGGTTGCCTATCCCATTCCGGTGGTTTAAAAAATAGCTTTCGTATGAGAAGTGAACCAATCAAGCGCACCATATCCTCGCTGACAGGATTTATATCGGTCGAAAAATTAATTTCGGTAAATGGACACCGTCTCGTTTTGCCTTTCTGGCACGCAGTTTCAGATGTTCCGGTTCCTCATTTATCGCATTTATACCGGGTTCCATCCATATCAGAATTTGAACGTGACCTCGATTTTCTGATGAAGAAGATAAACCCACCTATAAAGACGGTCGCTTTTCCGTTTACTGATTTTAAAGTGCCAAATTCGGTTTTCGAAAAAGCGAATATTGACAGGTTGTGGGACGTGAGTTTTGGTACAGCCGGGATCAAAGATGAAGCCATGCCAAACCATCTGCAACGAATTCCGATGGAGCCGGTTGTGAGCAAGGATGGAAAACAGGTAATCAGAACAGAGTATGTTTGGTATTATCTGAAATCAATTTTTGAAAAAAAATAAAGTTCGCCGACAATGAACCTTTGGGAAAAATTTGATGCCAGTTTTAAGGAAAATGCTTCTGCAAATGCTTTTTACTTCAGGCAGTACTGGCAAGCCAAAAGGAGTTCCGATCAACCAGAATGGAAAAGTTGATAAATCTAAGCTCTTTGAGGAATATTCAAACCAGATTCATGGATAATATTGAAGTCGAAATCAGGAATAACCTGTATGAATTTTATGACCTCGTGGCTCAAATATGCGGGATTTATTCTGAAAAACAAGATTACTGGTCGGTTATCAGAAATATTCTAAATGTATGGCCCAGAATCATTTACCGAGTTGATAAAGAACTCGTTGAGCAAAAATCGGCAGTCATGTTTTCTGAAAAAGTTAAATCCGGTCCCTATCCTGAGTTAGATAAAACATTGCTGGAAAGTTTAATTGCCCAATCCGGATTTGAAGTTTACATGCTAAAATACAAAGGCGTAGGAGTTTCAACTGTACTTGTTTTTAACTCGGAAACATCAACCGGACTGTATTTTATTGCCACCCAAAAATCAGCTCAACGACAAGGATTTGCCAGATTGTTGGTTCAGCATATTATATTTCAAGAGTCCCGAAAATCGTCAAACCCAATCATTTTACACGCTACTCAGAAAGGCGAAGCCTTGTATCCGAAATTAGGTTTTTTGCCCTTTAACCAGTTCTTTTTGTACCGATATTTAAATACGAACTAATGAACCGAACAGAAATATTTACTAAAATAGAAGTGATTTGCCGGAAGATTTTTGGCGAAAGTACAGTCATTATTGAAGATACGGCATCTGCGGATATTGAAAAATGGGACTCGATGAACCATGTAGTGTTGATTGCTGCCATCGAAAAAGAATTTGGGGTAACATTTGACATTATGGAAATAATCGGAATCACGAAAATTGGCGATTTTATCGAAATGATTGATAAAAAATTGGCCTGATGCAAATCACAGAAATTTCGGTCGCTCAATTGCCTGATTTTGTCAGTAGCAAACTTTGGCAGCAACTCTGCCCGAAACCAATTACCATACTGCGGGCGATTTCGCAATTTCGCAACCCACTAGCCAACCCCGATGATATTGCATTGATTTTTACTTAAAATCATGAAACAACCATACTTGATATTGACTTTTTATTACTTTTGCCCAAACTTTTTCAAACATGAAGGTAAATATTGTTGGTGAATCGAATTCCGTTTTTAATCAGTTCATTTCTGAAATCCGTTGCGAAGTAATCCAGAAAGACCCGATGCGGTTCAGAAGAAATCTTCAGCGTTTGGGCGAAATATTCGCTTATGAGATCAGCAAAGTAATGGATTATAAGATTACTGACATTAAAACCCCGCTTGGAGTTGCCAAAGTTGAAACCTTGGTTCAGCACCCAGTTTTAGCCACTATTTTACGTGCCGGATTGCCACTTCAGCAAGGCTTGCTAAATATTTTCGATCGTGCTGAAAATGCATTCATCTCGGCTTACCGTAAATATGACGAAGCTGGTGATTTTCACATCGAATTTGAATACCTGGCCTGCCCGTTGCTAAACGGAAAAGATGTAATCCTCTCTGATCCGATGCTCGCGTCAGGTGCATCCATGGAGGTTGGTTATCAGGCACTGTTAAAAAAAGGAACCCCAAAACACGTTCATCTTGTGGTGGTTATTGCCAGTACGCAGGGAGTTGAATTTGTAAAAAATCATATTACTGACGACAATGTCACCCTTTGGATTGGCGCTGTTGACCCGGATATGACATCGATGTCGTACATTGTCCCAGGATTGGGCGATGCAGGCGATCTGGCTTTCGGGTCAAAAATTGATTCGCATTAAACAGAGTTTCAAGTTCAAAGTTCCAAATCTGGATTTGGGCTGATAGTTGCATTTTCTGTCCACTGCGACTGAACACTGATCACTTTTCCCTGGTCACTTTACTTTTTCTACACGCAACTTGTCGGTGCATTCATCCAATAATTGCCGTATCGTTTTCTGAAGTACAGGATGTGTAAGGTCGGGGGCGATTTCGTTTAAAGGCGCCAATGCAAATTTTCGTTCCTGAATTCTCGGATGGGGAATTACCAGATTTGGAAGTTCTATAATTTCATCTCCATAAAATAGAATATCAATATCGATGATCCGCGAATCGTATTGATTTGATTTTCTGATGCGTCCCAGTTCATTCTCGGTTTGTTGTGTTTGCCGGAGGACTTCTTCTGGAGAAAGGTTGGTAGCAATTTCAAGCACCTGGTTCCAGAACAAATCGGTTGACTGAAAACCCCACGGTTCGGTTTCATATACTGCCGACCGCGCCGAAATTTTTCCAACCAGGTTATTCAGATTCGTCCGGGCTTCCGTAAATACTTTTTCCTTATCTCCCAAGTTTCCTCCTAAAAGCAAATATAGTTTGGTCATTTTAATCATGCGGTTGTAACAAAAACACTAAATTCGTACAAATTTATTGTACATTTTTGAATTTAACAACACAAATACGATACACATGAAGGAATTTTTCAAATTTACGCTGGCATCTATCCTCGGGATAATGATCGCTGGTCTTTTGTTGCTGTTTATTACCATCGGTATTATTTCGGCCATGGTTTCTGTTTCCGATCAGCCTTCTCAAATTCAGGCCAATACGGTGTTGCTCCTGAAATTTGACCATCAGATTGTTGACCGTGCAAAGAACAATCCATTTGAAGATCTGGGTTTCGGGATGTTTCAGGGAGTAAAAATGGTTGGTCTGAACGATATCCTTGATTGCATCCGTAAAGCCAAAACAGACGACAACATCAAAGGTATCTACCTGAACCCAATGGATATTCAGGCCGGAATGGCCACTGTTGAGGAAATCAGGGCTGCGCTGAAAGATTTTAAAACTTCAGGAAAATTCATTTATGCTTACGGAGAACATCTTTCCCAAAAAGCATACTACCTGGTTACGGTTGCCGACTCACTGGTGCTGAATCCGCAAGGGTCGGTTGATTTTCGTGGATTGGGCGGAGAGCGGAGTTTTTACAAAAAAGGGCTGGAAAAACTGGGAATAGAAATGCAGATTGTCCGCCACGGGAAATTCAAAGCAGCTGTAGAACCTTTTCTGATGGATAAAATGAGCGATGAAAACCGCCTTCAAACCGAAACTTATCTGAATAGTATCTGGAATGAAATGCTTACTGACATTTCAGCATCGCGAAACCTGGGTTTTGACGAATTGAATGATATTGCCAATATGGTTGCCACTTTCAGGAGAGCTGATTTCGCGAAACAGAAAAACCTGGTTGACCGCCTGAAATACAAAGATCAGGTGATTGACGACCTGAAACAACTAACAGGTACAAGCGAAAAGGACGATGTGAAAGCGGTTGAAATTCAAAAATATGTGAAAGTGCCCGAACAGCGCGGGCAAAAAGGCCTTGCACGTCAAAAGATCGCAGTTATTTATGCCTCCGGAAGTATTGATGCAAGCGTGTCTGAGGAAGGTATTAAATCGGAAGAACTTTCGAAAGCAATTCGTGAAGCCCGTCGCGACTCGTCAATCAAAGCGATTGTGTTACGCATCAATTCTCCGGGCGGAAGTGCTTACGGCTCTGAAGTTATCTGGCGAGAAGTGAAACTGGCAGCTGAAACAAAACCTGTAATTGCCTCAATGGGCGATGTGGCAGCTTCTGGCGGATATTACATTGCCTGCGCTGCCGACACCATTCTTGCCGATCGCACAACCATTACCGGTTCAATTGGCATTTTCGGGATGATTCCCAATGTGCAAAAACTGATGACCGACAAGCTCGGAATTACCCAGGACGTGGTGACCACCAACGAACATTCTGACATGATTTCGCTTACGCGCCCCATGTCGGCTTTTGAGCGGGACCTGATGCAGCAAACCGTTGAAGATGGTTACGAAACTTTTATCAGCAGGGTTGCCGAAGGCCGTAAGATGGATAAAACCTCGGTTGATGCTATCGGCGAAGGCCGCGTTTGGGCTGCTCCGAATGCGAAAGCAATCAAGTTGATCGATGCTTATGGCGGATTGACAGATGCCATCGACCTGGCTAAAAAAATGGCCAATCTGGATAATTACCGGATTGTGAACCTGCCAAAGCTGAAAGATCCGTTTGAAGAATTGCTGAAAGGATTTTCAGGATCGGCCAGGGCAAGTTTTATGAAAGATGAACTTGGCGAAAGCTACAAATACTACGAACAATTACGCAGCATCATTTCGCAAAAGGGCGTTCTTGCAAGAATGCCTTATGATATTGAAATATATTAATCTAAGCAATGGAAAAACTATTTTTGTTAAATCCAGATTTTCAGGATATTAACCGCGGTGCAGAAAAAAAATACTTCTGCCCTCCTTGTGCCCTGATAGAAGGGGTGTTATCCTTTTATCCGCGACTTCGCAATGAATTGGAGATAACTTATGTCGATTTTGTCAGGCCACGGCCAGCTATCATTGAATTGATTGGCGAAGAAAATCAGGGTTGTCCGGTTTTGGTGTTGGAAGACGGATCGTTTGTGAACGAACCTGATGATATTATACAGCACCTGACAGAAAATCATCAAATCGGGCAGGCACATTAATGTCGGGCAAAATAATCCGTCAGGGTATTTCAATAATTTACTGTTTCTCTATCAATAACCGGTTGTCGGCCATCCGGTTGTTGAATTGTTGGACAATCGCTTTCAGCAACTGTTCGTCAACCTGAAAATCAGCAGTTCCAAGTAAATTCTTTGTTAGTTCCGGATCTTCTTTTCGGTTATAAATGGCGTTAATTAAATCGTCTGTCATGTAAATTACGTGGTCGCCAATTAAAAACTGGTAAGAATCCTGTATGTAATTAATCGCGAACCGTTGGCTGCTTCTGTCAAGCAAATTGTTGCCAAAAGCTAGGTATGGATGCGGATAGTTCAGGTAACTGAGCACTGTTGGCATAATGTCGATCTGCTGCGCCAGTCCGTTGTCAACTCCTTTCAGGCTTCCATCGGGTTTGTAAAACACAATCGGAATGGCAAAGCGATTCACCGAAGTGTAATATTCTTTTATATCCGAATCGGTTGCATGATCGGCAGTTATCACGAACAAGGTATTTTTAAACCACGGCATCTTCCGGGCCGAATCGAAAAACTTCTGAAGCGCCATATCGGTGTAGCGAATACATTTGTTCAGCGGAATTCTCCCTTCAGGAAATTTGCCTTTGTATTTCTCCGGAACTTCGTAGGGATGGTGTGATGAAACCGAAAAAATGGTGGTCGCAAATGGTTCCGGCAAATGATTCATTTCATTGGCAAAAAACTGAAAGAAAGGTTCGTCCCAAATTCCCCAGATGTCGTCGAAATCGGCATCGTTGCCATATTCATCGCGACCGGAATACTGATGAAAACCGGCAATTTTTGTGAAAGCATCGAAGCCCATCGAACCATTGGGCGCCCCGTGAAAAAAGGCAGTTTGATACCCCTGCGTTGAAAGCAAACTTGCTATACTATTGATCGTATTTCCTGATCTTTCTGAAATTACATACGGCAGCACCAATGCGGGAATGCTTGCCGTTACTGATGGAATGGCATCAATTGATTTTCGCCCGTTGGCAAATGAATTCGGGAAAACAAGACTTTCGTGGATCAACGAATCCAGAAAAGGGGTGTAACTCCGGTCGCGCGGGTCTTCCAGTTGCGGGTTGAGCGAACCAACAAATGCGCGACTGAAACTTTCCAGAATAATGATGGCCACATTGTCTTTACGAAATTCGCCCACGATGTCGGGCTTATAAATTGGCGAATAAATGCGTGCCAATTCTTCTTCGGAAGTAAAAAAACTTTTGTGCCCGAAAGCTTTTTTCCCCCATGTTCGGAAAATACAAAACGGGGTATTTTGCACGAGCGACATTTCCTCTGGTGTGTTAACATAAGCACCGGCATTGTTCATGTTAATCGGGCGGGTACTGTGCCGCCAACCGCCTCGCATCCCAATGACTGAAAGAACAACCACGATAAAAATTACAGGTATGCCTGAAAGAAAATATACAAATGGATGTGGAAATTTAAATGGCCGGGGTTTTAGCAGCGAGTAAAATCCTGAAAGTAAAACCATTAAAATAATAAATATCAGCGGAATATACCAGAAATCGTAGAAGAACCTCATGATCAGGTTGGCGTTTCCGGCATCAAAGGCTGCCATATCGAACATGCTGGCAGTAGTGCGTTTCAGTATATAACGGTAATAAACTATGTCGATCAGGTTGAATGCAATTCCTGCACCGTTTACAATCATAAAAATCCATTTCAGGACTTTTTGGTGCCAGTTATTAAACTTAAAATGAAACGGCAAAAGAAAGAGCAGCAAGTAAACCACATTCAGATATAGCAATGCGCTGATATCGAACATCATCCCACCTTTCAGAATGGTCAGGAAAGATAAAAAAGTGACTTTGGGGAACGATGCTGTGTTGAACAGATAAAACAAAATACGGCAGAATGAATAAAATCCCATCAGGATTGCAATCCTGTAAAGTAAAACCAGGTATTCGTTGGTTTCGTATCTTTTCGTGTTAAACCGGTATTTCAACATTCTGTTCATTCAAAATTAAGATTGCAAAAATAGCAGCTTATTTGATTTGTGGTTGGGTTTTGATGGTTTTGTAATCAGCCGCTACATCTTTGAACTTTCAAATTGGGTTAAAACGAATAGATTATCCACATCATCCAATGATTTTTTTTATTTTTGATCAACTTAATTCTACTTTAACACATTTAAATTCTTAGATACGAGTTATTTATGTTTCTTGCTGAGAGTAACGGCAAATCATCAAAACAAAGCAGTTTTTCTTTCAAAATAAAAGAAGGCACCAAAAAATTCAAAGCCACCTGATGTTGCTGGATTGACCCAACCGCTTTCATCAATGATCAGGCCTGTTAGCTTCCTCTTGGGGAGAGCTGAACTTACTTCTTTTGAGACCTGATCAATAACAGAACGCGCATCCCAATTGGATTCGGTAATGAAGTAACGATAGATTTGTTTTTCGATTACACTGCTAAAATACTAAAAATTAATCACTTGTGCAAATATAATACAATGAATGTCAATATTTTATGTGATATTTTTCAATCTGTTAAAGTAGAAATAATCTCATCTACAAAAGAGTTAAGATTATTAACTATGCTTTTTATGTTCGATATTAGCTCCGCTTATTCCCATTTATATTACATTTGCTTGTAAAGATTGCCCCAAAGTATTAATCAACTACTCTGATGAAAATAATTTCCATCCCGCTGTCACATTCTTCTGCTAAAAAGTACAATAGGTTAGATTATTCTGATCCGGAAATTCTGGACGGCATTTTCCGGAATGAAAATGAGGTAATCAAGCACATTTATAAAAAGTACTTTACCAAAATAAAACAGATGGTTTTTACTTTTAAACATACTGCGCTGTATCCCGAAGATATTTTTCAGGAAGGTCTGACAAGGGCGGTTATCAACATCAGGGAAGGAAAATTCAGGGGTGAAAGTTCTTTTTATACTTACCTGAATAGTATTTGCCGGAATATTTGCCTGAAAGAGTTGAACCTTATGAAGGGCAGAAACGATGAACTCAAAGAGGAAGTCGCAGATGCAAACGAAACGAATTTTGAAGCAATTGTCCTGCTGTTAGAAATACGAAAACGATTAAATGATGGTTGCCGCGAAATACTTGATTTGCGCTTTGATTTAAACGAAAAGGAAGACGAACCCCAAACAGCGCCGACGGGTTGCCGCTCATTTGAAGAAATTGCCGGATTGCTTGACCTAACGGCAGCCAATGCACGCCAGCGTTTTAAACGCTGTTTCGATAAATTGCGCGAATTGGTAATGAATGAACCTGATTTAAACGAATACATTTAAGCCATGAACTTTGAAAAATCAGAATTACACGACCGGATAGAAGATTTTCTGGATGGAAAATCTTCGGAAGAAGAAAAGATCGAATTTCTCGAACAGATGAAAACTGACAAGGAATTGGAAAAACAATATCGCCAAAGAATTGAGCTGGCCGGGAATTGGGTGAAAGCAAAGAAGTACGAAAGCACACACAACCAGATTGCAGGATTGATCAGGGAGGAAAAATCGCATAAAAAGAGTCGTTTGTTTGTTTGGTCCATTGCAGCATCTTTTCTGATACTTGTTTCAATATCTGGCATTGTAATGTTTACAGGCCAACCCGACAAACAATCAGACATGGCCAATAATTCAAAAGGCGTTGAAACGCCATTAATCCCGCAAATAAAACAAGCCGAAGAGAAAGCATCCATACATATCATGGGTGAATTGAAACTGATCGCACCAATCAAAAATGAACTTTGCAGCAAAGCAGATTCAATCGTTTTTAAATGGGAGACGGATGCAGAGGCAGAAACCTACCTAATCATCGGAAGTCAAAAAGACGGAAAAACGATTTACCGCGAAAAAATCAAATTGTCGGACAAACTATTTATCCAGGACAAAAACTTTTTACCACAGGGGCAATACACCTGGTCTATTGAAGGATTCGCGGCGAAAGAAAAGTTTCGGGTGTTTGACAAATAACCAGTAACCAATTCATTATGAGAAAAAGTATCAAATTGCTCATTTTACTAATCCTGTTACCTGCTCTTGGTTTTGCCCAGCACGACTCCATTGTCAAAACCTTCCAAAAGGATTTCGATTCATTTAAAAAAGTTATTCAAAAGGAGCACAAGCAGTTTAAAGTGAAAAATGATTCAGTTTTCTCCCAATTTCTGAAGGGTTCATGGGCTTCTTTTAATGTTATCTACAAGGCCAAACCCGAAGCTCCCAAACCGGTTGTTCAACCCAGCATACCGCCGGCAGTGGATAAGAAATCAAGTTCGCGTGAAGGGTTGCCAATTGACAGTCTAAGGAAGGGTAATATTTCAAATCCGATAAAGATTGATATTAGAATTGAAAAGAAAGGCCAACCCGACAGTGTAGAAAGTGGTGGAACGGCAATGATCAACCTGGCTTTTTACGGGAATGAAACGAAACTTTCCTATCCTTCAGATATTCCTCAGATAGGTAGGATTTCCGCTGAAAACATCACTTCTTATTTTAACCAGGCAAGTAATTTCCCTTCGATTCTCAGGCTCGTTTCAGAGTTGGCCGCCCTCAAAAAAAAACTGAAGTTAAATGATTGGGGCTATTACCGGCTGGCTGAAAATTCAGCAGAAAAAATAGAATCCAATCCAACTTCAAAAACGTTGCTGGTCTGGGTAATTCTGTTAAAAAGCGGATATAACGTGAAAACAGGCTTTTCCACCAACTCGGTTTTTCTGATGGTTCCTTTCAGGGAAGAGATTTTCAATAGTTATTATTTATCCATAAACGAGGTAATCTATTACATCCCTGAAGCAAAAAAAGCGGATGAAATAAGCCAACTCACTGTTCATAAAGCTGATTATCCGGGAAACAGAATACTTTCTTTGACATTCGATCAACTTCCTGATTTGGGAATAAATAATTCAACAAGGGAACTCACATTCAAGGGAACTAAATTAATTGTTGGACAAAATACAAGGCTAATTGATTATTACAGGGATTATCCTCTTTGTGAAATGAAGGTTTATTTTTCAACTCCTTTATCCAAAGATTTGCTGAATTCACTGGATAACTATTTCACTACGCTGTTTTCGGGCATGACCAACAAACAAAAGGTAGCCGCATTGCTTGAGTTTGTTCAAAAAGCCTTTCCATATCAAACCGACAAAGACCAATTCGGAAGGGAGAAATATTTTTTTCCAGATGAATTATTTTTCTATCCGTTTTCCGATTGTGAAGACCGATCTGTACTATTTACCAGTTTAGTTCAACATTATACCAGTTTGAAATGCGTTGGCCTCGATTATCCAGGACATGTGAATACCGCAGTATGTTTTCAGGAAGAAACCAGAGGTGATTATGTGACAGTGAAGGGATTTAAGTACATTGTTTGTGACCCAACCTATATAAATGCCCCAATCGGTTATCTTCCTGAAAAGTTTATAGGGAAATCTCCAAAAATCATTACATTTGATTAATTGCAAAATACTTATGAAGGCAAATTCATTTCAAAAAATAGGGTTCATCGTTCTTCTATTATTATTTACCAGCAACCTGATCGCCCAAAAAACCAGAACAGAGAGCGGCTCTGCTCAAATCAGGATTGAAGGAAATATGACCGAAGAACAGTCCAAACGAAAAGTGGAAGAACTGGCCAGAATAAACGCCATTGAAAATGCTTTTGGTTCGTATGTGGAACAGCAAGCCAACATTACGGTTAATTCAGGAAAATCAGATTTTAGAATAATCGGTCAAACTAAGGTTAAAGGTGAATGGATAAACACCTTGGATGGTCCGGAATTTAAGAAAGATTACAAGGAAGGCGCCCTTTGGATAACCTGTACCATCAGAGGAAAGATTAGAGAGGCCACCCCCAAAGCATCCCTTGAATATCAAACCTTATCTTGCCCAAAGGTGAATTGTCGTTCTACAACATTTACTTCCGGCGAGCAACTTTATTTGTACTTTAAAAGTCCGCTGGATGGGTATTTAAGTGTTTATTTAGATGATGGAAATACGGTTAACAGGCTTTTACCTTATACATCCGCGACCAATTCAAACTCTGTCAGGATAAGGGCAGACCAGGAATATTTCTTTTTCACAAAAGGCCAATCCGATTCAGATTTTGGAAAACCTGACGAGGTTGAGCTATACACCTTAAAAACGCAGGAGTACAATTCGTTGTATGTGATTTTTTCTGAAGTTGATTATTTTAAACCGATATTGAACAAGGAAAAATCCATAGAAAATGGGTATTTGCTCCCCAAAACAATAAGCAAAAATAAGTTCGAAGATTGGCTTTCGAATAACAGGGCCACTTTAAACGACTTTATAGACAGGACTGTTGATATTGAAATCCTCTCAACACCATGAATATCCTAGAGGGATAAAATAGTTATGAAAAGAACAATGATGTTGATAACCAGTGTACCTTTGGGTACAAAATATTTATAGAAAACAAACATTAATAAAAGAACCAGCGTGCCTTTAGTTACTCAATAAAATACATCACGATGCCAAATACATACACGCAAATTTACATACAAACAGTTTTTACAGTTCAAAACAAAATTTCGTTAATTATGCCTCGATGGCAAGATGAATTGTACAAATACATTACTGGCATCGTTCAGAATAATGGTCATAAGCTGATTGCAATTGGAGGAGTACCAGATCATATTCATTTATTTATTGGAATGAAGCCCGACCAATCATTGTCTGATTTAATGCAAGATGTGAAAGGAGATTCCTCAAAATGGATTCATAAAAAAGGTTTAACACAAGGTAAGTTTGAATGGCAAGCCGGATTTGGCGGTTTTTCATATTCTATTTCTCAGATTGATGCTGTGGTAAAATACATTAACAATCAAAAAGCACATCATCTAAAGAAAACCTTTATACAGGAGTATTTGGAATTTTTAGAAAAATTTAAAGTTCCGTTTGACGAACGATACATTTTTAAACCAGTTGAATATTAATGTATTGTCCCTAAAGGGACAATGGAAGTCAAATTCATTCGGTTTTCTATAAATATTAAATCCCTGACGGGATGAAACAATGGCAATATGTTGATCCAATATCAGAATGTAAGTGAAACACATGCCTTTAGGCACCTAATATTTATAGAAATAACAATGACATGAAGACCGGACATGTGCCGTTAGGCACACAATATTTATAGAGAGAACGATGAAATGATAACCAGCGTGCCTTTAGGTACGCAACTTAACATTGAATTGAAAATCAACATTTTGTTCCTAAATGTCAAAAAAATTAAAATTCTTCCTGAAATTCCTGTCACATTTTGCATACGAATGGTACTATGAGTTATAAAACAAAAAAATTAACTAAAAATTTAAGATCATGAAACGATTTACTATTACCTTATTGAGCATGTTGTTTATCATGCTATTAATCAACCCTGCATCAGCCCAGGTATCGAACAAGGAAATGCGGGCAAAACTAAAGTTCCGTCCGGTAGGAGAAGTAAAAAGAGATGCCAGGGACTATGAAAAACAAGGTTATTACGTGGCTGTTGGCGCGCCATCCATCGAACGCCAGTTAACCAATGGTTTGCTTAAAGAACAAGAAGTTGACGAAACCGGTTTCCCAAAATATATCGTGGCTACTGGTAGATCAGTAGGCGAATCTCAGATTGCAGCCAAATTACAGGCTACCGAAACTGCCAAACTCGAATTGGCCGGAACTTTGGCCACCAATGTGGCTGCCTTGATTGAAAATAATATTGCCAATGCCCAGTTAAACCAGGAAGAAGCAGCCTCAGTTACCAAAACAGTTGCCGCTGCCAAGAACATGATTGCACAGGAAATAGGAAGGATTATCACGCTGGTTGAAATGTACAAAGACATTAACAAAAATATTGAGGCCAACGTGCGCATTGCCTACAACAGCGAAATGGCAATGGAGGCAGCCAAAAAAGTAATCCGGAAACAATTGGAAGCGGAAACCAATGTTCTTCAGGACAAACTGGAAAAACTGATGAAGTTTTAGAATTCTTCTGAACAAGTGTCAGAAAACAGAGTTTACTGACACTTGTTTTTATATATTTGACAAAACCAAAATCAACTCAGAATTACTCTGCACCTTAAGCCCTTACCATGAAAAAACTCTACCTTTCCCTAATTCTGATTGTTATTCTGCTAATTCCAAATTGGGCAAAAGCCCAGACCCAAATCAAAGCGAAAAGTGACCCTGTAAGTTTAAACATCCGCAAAAAGAAACTTCCTCCTAATCTTGAAGTTACCGACATCAAGTTTACGGATGCCAACAGTAACAATTGTATAGATGGATTGGAGAAGTGCAGCATCAACTTTACAATTGCCAATTCAGGAACAGGTCCGGCAGTCAATATGCAAATGCAAGTTGAAAATCAACCCACTATACAAGGATTGGTGTTTAATAAGCAAACAACTCTCACTACAATTAGCCCTGGTGCAAAACTCGAAGTGAAAGTACCTGTTGAAGGAACTATCAGCCTTGTAAATGGCGCGGCATCTCTAAGAGTTACCTTTGATGAACAACTTGGCTTTCCACCCGACCCGGTTGAATTAAAAATTGATACCCGCGAATTTCAGAAACCGGAAGTAAAAATCGTTGATTCCAAATTCATCACCGATAATGGCGCGGTTACCTTGGGAAAATCCGTTCAGCTTCAGGTATTGGTACAAAATACAGGACAGGGTGTGGCAGAAAATGTAGTAGTAAAGTTTGGACTACCAGCGCAAAATGTCTATCCGAATACCGATGAACTATTTCCCATTGGAACACTAAAACCTGGCGATAGCCGGAACATCAGCTTCGAGTTTCTGCCCAATAAAATTTATAAAAGTTCCACCATACCTGTTAATATCAGTATAACCGAAAAGTGGGAAAAGTACGCACAGAACAAAGAAGTAACAGCCACAGTTGGTGCCCGTACAATCGGTTCGGCCATCATCATTGCCGGAAATAATCCACTTACTTCTGTTACTATTACTGAAGCTTCGCTTTCGGCTGATGTTGACAAGAACATTCCTGAAACGTCAATGAAAAGAGCTCATGCTTATGCGTTAATCATTGGTAACGAAGATTACACAAGATACCAACCTGGATTAAGCACGGAATCAAATGTGCTTTTTGCATTGAATGATGCCCGTACGTTTGCCCGTTATGCTGAAAACACACTGGGATTGCCAAAAGGGAACATTTTTCTGCTGGAAAATGCAATTGGGTCGGAAATGAACCGTGAAATTGAGCGGTTGGCCAAACTGATTGAAATTGAAAATGGGCAGGCTGAAGTGTTTTTTTTCTATGCAGGTCATGGTTTTCCGGATGAAACAACCCACCAAAGCTATATCATGCCGGTCGATATTTCAGGAGCGAATGTGACATCTGCAATAAGTTTGGGAAGCCTTTATACCAAACTTACCCGCTCACCTGCCAAAAGGGTAACGGTTTTCCTCGATGCCTGTTTCAGCGGTGCAGGTCGCGAAGCCGGACTTTTGGCAGCAAGAGCAGTACGAATCAAACCAAACGAAGAGTTGGTTTCCGGTAACCTTGTAGTGTTTTCAGCCAGCAGAGGCGACCAGATGGCCCTTCCATACCGTGAAAAACAACACGGTCTTTTCACCTATTTTCTGCTGAAAACCTTGCAGGAATCCAAAGGAAATATCACTTGCAGTGAGCTTTTTGAAAAGGTGAAAAACGAAGTCTCCCTCAGTGCGGTAAGGGAATTGGGTAAAGAACAAAACCCATCCGTAATTTTCAGCCCTCAGGTTGTTGACCTTTGGGAAAACTGGAATCTTATACCGAAACAATAATTGAATTTTCATCGAATTCACGGGGTGACTTCAATTCACCCCGTCAGTAGCAAATAGTTTTTTAAAACCGATTTCATGCTAAAATTTCTTTCTATATTGATTTTCTTATTTTCGTTTTTAGCTCTTGATGCCCAACAGGTCGAAAATATTCGAGTTACTCAGGAAGGCGACAATGTTGTCATCATATACGATATATCAAGCGACAAAGCCGGGCAGACTTTCGATATAAAAGTAGAATGTTCCGCTGACGGTGGAAATACCTTTTCAATCATTCCAAAAACACTCACTGGAGATATAAAAGAGGTTCTCGCAGGTAACGGAAAACGGATTGTATGGGATGTTTTAAGCGAAAGGCAAGAACTGGCAGGGGATCAATTTGTTTTTCAGTTGGCAGCAACAGTAAATAATCCGGAAGATTCCTATACCGGTAATTCCGGCACATTTACCGATGCTCGTGATGGACAAGTTTATAAATGGATAAAAATCGGCACTCAAATTTGGATGGCTGAAAATCTAAGAGCAACGAAATTCAATGATGGAACAAGTATTCCAAATGTAACTGATGTTTCCACATGGTCTAATCTTAAAACCCCCGGCTACTGCTGGCATAATAATGACGCTTCCAATAAATCCACTTACGGCGCTTTGTATAACTGGTATGCGGTAAATACCATGAAACTTGCACCCAAAGGCTGGCATGTACCCACTGATGCCGAATGGACAACCTTGACCAATTTTGTAGGTGGCAAAGACATTGCTGGAGGCAAACTGAAAGAAGCAGGAACAACCCATTGGGTATCGCCAAATGCCGGTGCAACCAGTACACATGGTTTTGCCGCCCTTCCGGGTGGCTACCGTGACAACGCTGGTACATACAGCAGCGTTGGCGAAGACGGTAGCTGGTGGAGTTCGGCCGAGAGCCTTACAAACGGTGCCTGGGGCAGGCACCTGTACTACGATAGCGTCAGCATGAGCAGACACAGTTTCCCCAAGGCGGACGGCTTTTCTGTTCGTTGCGTTAGGGATTATTGATTATTTGGCTATTTGACAATTTTTACCTTGAGCTTGTCGAAAGGTGTTTTATTTCCACGAAGCGGTCGATTTTTTCAACCAATAGATAATATGTAATACATCAAAATGCTAAAACTTATACCCCAGCTCATCGGAATATGTCAAAAAGCAAGCAACCGCTAGTGCCGATTTGCAATCGGCACTTTTTAGCCGTGGATTTGTAATCCTATAGCCTTATCAAACGAAGGATTGGATGTGTTTTGGGCTGGCGATAAATAAGTAGGGTATTCCGGAACATGCTGATCTTCTATGAGCTTTTTGTATATTCCGAACTATACTGCGTAAAATTTATTTGTAATTTCAGGAACAAAATAGTACAATTGTTGTATAACTGTTGTAATCTTGCAGCATATTAGCATCCATAAATAATTCTGTCATGCTTGAAAATGAATTCAAATATTATCTTGAACATCAATCTGAATTGGTAGAGAAATACAATGGCAAATTTATCGTATTGAAGAATGAAATTGTAATTGGTGCATACAATTCTAACAGAGAGGCATATATTGAAACAGTTAAGACAGAAGAGCTTGGAACATTTCTTATTCAGCACTGCACTCCAGGATCTGAAAGTTATTCTCAAACATTTCATTCTCAAGTTATAATTCATGCACTTACATAGTTCTGCATTTACCATAAAATAAAATGGAGGATTATTAAGAGTGTTAATCTCCGATATTGATGTTCATGTTCCCGGAAAACTTGAACATTATTCGATTAAGGCTATTTGGGATACAGGCGCCACAGGTTCAGCAATATCAAAACATGTAGCTCAACAATTAGGTTTAATCCCAACTGGCATTGCAAAAGTTAACACGGCCGGTGGAATAGTGGATCAATCCACCTATACGATAGACATTGGTTTACCAAACAAAGTTCTTATTCAGGGAATAGTTGCAACAGAAATAGATGCTTTAACCGGTGGTTGCGATGCCCTGATTGGAATGGATGTTATTAATCTTGGGGATTTATCAATTACAAATCACAAAGGCATTACTTGTATGTCGTTTAGGGTTCCGTCAAGTCATGAAATTGACTATGTGAAAAATCCTTATGACGGAATAACACCGACCCAAAATCTATCTTCCAAAAATTCCGGAAGCAATTTTACCCCACCCAAAAAGAAAAGAAAATAATCCATTATACTAAATCAAGAATCAGACTCTTCCGGATATGCTTTAATAATTGCAAAGGCTTGTGCCGGTTTGCAATCGGCACTTTTTAGCCTTGGATTTGTAATCCTGTTGCATTGCAAACGAAGGATTGGAAGTGTTTTGCGGGTGCTGAACGAACCGGATATTCTGGAGGAGTTGCCCTACAGGAATGATGGGTTCGGAGAAATTGGATGGAAAACTTCTTGGGCGAATTTAATTAATGAAATTACTTCGTCCAGTTTGCAATTTCAAGTCCTTTGATTCGTATGAAGTGATCTGTGTTATTTGTTACCAGTTGAAGTTCACTTGTTATTGCAATGCCAGCGATCAAAGTATCTGTGTGTCCAATTTCTGTTCCTTTTTTACGCAGGTCTGCTTGAATTGTAGCTGCAGTTTTTGCCATCGGCAATGTCAGGGGAATGACCTTGTTTAATTCTACAAATTCTTCAAACTTTGATAATTGCTTTCTTGCATCTTTGTATAAAAGTCCGTTGAGAATTTCGTAGTAGGTTATGATACTTAAGCTTATAAACCCATATTCCTTCAGGTGTTCGTCAACTTTAGCAATGACCTTCAGGTTGCCTCGTAAAAATTCCGAAAGAATATCGGTATCAAGCATTGATGGTCTCATAATTCAATGCTACGGTCAAAAAGTTTCGCTCTTGCTTTTTTTGTTTGATTAAGGAAGTCTGAATAGTCCTCGCTACTCATATCGCTAAAGGCACCGCCAAAAGAAAGGATTTTCTTCCGTAAACTTTCTTTCTGTTTCGTTGATGAGCTCATCGAATGAACAAGCTGATAAAGTTCTTCCAGTCTGTTAACCGGAACATCTTTCATCTCTTTTAGTATAGTGTTTAATGTCAACATGGTAGTCTGTATTTTTGACAAATGTAATAAATAATCGTATCAATCTCGTTCTTCCGGATATGCCTTAACAGTTGCGAAGGCTGGTGCAGTCCCGGTAACTATCGAGGGTGCAATCTGCACTTTTTAGCCGGGGATTTGTAATCCTATTCCATTGCAAACGAAGGATTGGAAGAGTTTTGCTGGTGTTAAATGAACCGGATATTCTGGAGAAGTTGACCCCTAAAGAATGATGGTTCGGAGAACTTTAATGTCTGATAATCTTAGATTTTAGCGCCCAATGCCCTTCTGATTTTCCGTTTAACAGTTCTTGAATTTTTGATGCAATTTTTAATAGCAATAGATTCAATAGCATTAAGTTTGCCTACGATTTCATAATCTATTTCTTCAATCGCATAGATACTTTCGAAATTTGCTTTTTTAAATTCAGCAACCTGCGGTCCATAGACGTAAGTTTCTAAAGGGAAGCCCCATCCGCTTTCTGTGATGGGTTTATTGGCTTCAAAATAGTAGCAATTAAAATTTATTTCGGGCAAATCAATACACCCATGAATTTTCTCAACATTTGCTGGGATGTGATCTTTACTTGTAGGGAGTGTTGCAATTAAGGTGTTTTTCTGGTTAGCGGCTAAAACAATAAAATATTTGTTTTTTTCCTTTCCGCCATTGGGAAAATAAAAAGGAGTGAAATACAAAATATTTCCTGGCGTGTACATCCTTAATCGTTAATATAGCTGAGTAACTGATTGAAGCGATTTTGTTCCACAAAGGTATCCTTGCCTTTTTCATCCAGATACCAGGTCAAATCAATCTTTTCATCAGACGAGTTGGCCAACCGGTTTTCAAATAAGTAGAGTAATCCCTTGTTTTTGGCAACATTATACCAATTGGAATTTTTTTGATGAGTCCGTTTTGCTAAATCAGCGGCAGTTAATGGTCCAAAATGGTCAACAATTAAGTCAAGCATATCAATCTCATTATCACTGAATTCATCATCGGAAAAAACAGTAGCTGGCTTAATGTAGGTTGCATCATCCTTTTTTTCTATGGTGATGTAATCCTTCAACAAAAGTGGTTCATCAGATAAATCAATAAAAATATCTCTGGCAACTGGTCCAGCTTGCCACACCTCGAACTCCAAATTTAGAAATGGCAACTGATATTTTTTTGCAAAAGATTCTTCAAGAAGGTATAAAAGCTTCAACAGCTTTGTCTTAGATAAATTAGGTATCCTTTCTGCAAGATAAATAATTGCATTCCCAATTTTTTCAATATCGCTTCTGTAATAAGTTTTCATGCTTCAAAAGTAACAAAATTAGTTCATCCAACGACTACACAATGTTAAAGATCATACTTTTAACATGAAAAACCAATAAATAGAGAACAAGTACACCCTGCTCTTCCGGATATGCATATAGCTGGCTAAAAAGTGCTGATTTGCAAACAGCACTTTTTAGCCAGGGATTTGTAATCCTATTCCATTGCAAACGAAGGATTGGACGTGTTTTGCGGGCAGGCCAGCCTAACTTGATTGAGCATAAGTGCCTTTTTTCTTTGATGTTTTGAGTTTCGCCCTTTTCTCCTTATCAGCCTTGATGTAATCACTTATTCGTTTTCGCCCAGCCTCTGTCAATGGTTTTGGGTCAACAAAGAAGTCAACTTCCAAAGGTTCTTTTATATGTGCCATAACATTAATTTTTAAAATATTTATCAATCAATTTCAGAAATTGGTGCAGGAAGTAAAATCGGGAAACTGAGTTATTCTTTAAACTACTTATGGGGAAACAAAGAACAATTTGATAATCTGAGATCGTCGCCCGATTTTAAGGTTGTGATCTATAAAAGCCGGATGGTGCAATTCAAGGTTTCGTACCCGCTTTGGCAAAAATGATAATAGTAATCCATATTGGAGAAGAATTTTATCTCTATTAAAAGATGGGATCTTTTCGGAAAAAGGAATTACTTCAATTTACTGAACCGATGACTTCAAATCATCGGTTCAGTGGAATCCATCTAAATTAGCCCTCCCATTGAAAATATTTCGATTTAAAGGGTATCCTTTTGTACATTATGTAATAAAAAACCCAGCTTCCCGATCTAAATCGTAAAAGCTGGGCCGTAGTTGTATTTATTTATTAACCGGGATAGGGTATAGTAAGAGCTGCCCTTCCCAGAAACAATTCAAAAGTATGAAAAAAATAATGTGTATGGAAGTCACAGCGATTCAGCTCGAAAATTATTTAGTTGAAGATCAGGCAGTTATACTTACTTGTTAAAAATATTTTTCCGGCTAATTTTGTATTCGATAAGAGATACGGGGGCCGAACCCCCAATTTACTGTTTTACAGTATAGTGTCC
>JANONW010000111.1:0-73001 GCA_031421065.1 Prolixibacteraceae bacterium | reverse complement strand
CCAATAGTTAAATCCAATCTCGTTTCTTAGAACTATTTTCACTTTTCTGCCTTTACTTTCCCGGGAACTTCCCAGTGCCGTTTAAGCGGGGTGCAAAGATAAGAAGCTTTTTTGATCTGCCAAAAATTTTTTGAAATTTTTTGAAACTTTATTTTAAACCCCTTTAACACTTATTCCCGTTTCCGAACAACAAACTTTCCTTTGAAAGCGGTCGCAAAGATAAAAGCATTATCCCCGTTTCCAAATAAAAAGCAACAAAAAAAGTCACAAAAGATCAACCTCAGGATCTTCTATTTTCACTTTCAACAAGTTACAGCGACCATTTTTTTCAGGAAAAATTAATGAGACGACCCGATTTGAATGAAAAAGGCCACCCAGAGGCAGCCTTTTTGATATATTGCGGAAACAAAAACGTTTATTGCATCTCGTATTTGTACATTCCAAGGTCACTCAATTCAGATGAACGAATGAATTCGGAGTTCGCTTTTATTTGTGCTTTCGCGTAATTGATGTAGTTCTTGGCCGATTTCAGGAAGGACACATTGCGGTTGGTATCAAGCAAAAGCAAATAACTCATGATGATATGACCTGCCATTTCGACCAATCTCCGTGCGTGGAAATCAACAAACTCACTATCTTCAACTCCCGTAACTTTCTTAACAGCCTGTTCGTAATCATCGGTCAGGATAATCAGTGTACGACGCATATATTCAAGTTCAGGAGACACCTTTTCTGCTTCATACACCCTGATCTGGCTCAAATAGGCGCCGGTAGTTACACCTCTGATGGCGGCTACCACCTGCAACTGGGTAGTTCCTTCATAAATAGAAGTAATACGGGCATCGCGGTATATACGCTCAACCGGATAATCTTTCATGAAACCTGAACCACCATGAATCTGAATGGCATCGTAAGCAAGCTGGTTGCTGTATTCGCTGGCCATCCCTTTTACCAGTGGCGTATAAATATCAGCTAGTTTCTGATACATCTTCATTTCGTTGCGCTCATCTTTCTCCAATTTGCGTTCTTCGGAAATGTAAGCATACACTTTGTACATATCGACAAAACGGGCAGTTTCGTACAATAAAGTACGCGAAGCATCCAGTTTCGCTTTCATTGTCGAAAGCATTTCATATACGGCGGGAAAACAGATAATGGCTTTGCCGAACTGCACGCGTTCTTTTGCAAAGGACAACGCTTCACGGTAGGCTGCCTCACAAACTCCTACAGATTGGGCAGCAATTCCAAGACGGGCACCATTCATGAGGCCCATCACATATTTAATCAAGCCCATTTTACGATCGCCCACCAATTCGCCGGGAGCATTTTTGAATACCAGTTCACAGGTTGGAGAACCGATGATACCCATTTTGTGCTCGATACGACGAACTGTTACTCCACCGTTTTGCTTATCGTAAATAAACATCGACAATCCACGGCCATCTTTCGTACCAGGTTCTGAACGCGCCAAAACCAGTGAAATATCGCCGTCGCCATTTGTAATAAAGCGTTTCACTCCGTTAAGCAACCAAACTTGTTTCTTCTCGTCCCAGGTGGCTTTTAGCTGAACGGCCTGCAAATCGGATCCTGCATCGGGTTCGGTAAGGTCCATCGCCATGGTTTCTCCTCCGCAAACACGTGGAAGGTATTTGGCCTTTTGTTCTTCTGATGCAAATTCGTTGATGGTTTCAGCACAATCCTGAAGCCCCCATATATTCACAAAACCGGCATCGGCACGAGAAACAATGTCCGCAGCCATAATATAGGGTACGTTCGGGAAATTTAATCCATCATACTTACGAGGCAACGACATTCCCATCAAACCAGCTTTGCGCAGGGCATCAATGTTGATTTCGGTACCACGGGCATAAACGACGTGCCCATCGACAACATGAGGGCCTTCCGCATCAATACTTTCAGCATTTGGGCCAACAATGTCGCCACAGATTTCGCCAACTACTTCCAATACTTTATCGAAACTATCGAAAGCATCCTCGTAATCCATTGGGGCAAAATCGTATTTGTCTTTTTCTGTGAAATTTCTTTCCTTCAAACGGACGATCTTCTCCATTAAAGGATGTTGAAGATGAAATTTCAGGTCTTTATTATCGGTATAAAAATTAGCCATTTTCTTAATTTTTTAAAGCCCCACCTAACCTCCCCAAAGGGGAGGAATCTATCAGCAAGACTTAGGTTAAACCATATTTCAAAGTGTTTTTTAGCTCCCCTCCTTTGGAGGGGTTGGAGGAGGCTTTACTTGGAATTCTTTTTATAATACTTGATCATTTTAGGAATGATTTCAGAAACATCGCCATTGATCACATAATCGGCAACCGAATTAATAGGCGCTTCAGGATCGGTATTAATGGCAATGATCTGAGCAGATTCTTCCATCCCGGCCCTATGCTGGATTTGTCCGGAGATACCACAGGCAATGTATAGTTTAGGCCGGACTGTTATACCGGTTTGGCCGATCTGGCGCTCGTGATCGGTATATCCGGCATCGACAGCTGCACGCGAGGCACCAACTTCTCCGCCAAGTACTTCAGCCAATTCATATAATAGCCTGAAATTTTCTTTCGATCCCATTCCGTATCCACCGGCTACAATTATTCCGGCGCCTTTGATGTTCACTTTGCTCTTTTCAATATGCCGCTCAATGATTTCTACAACAAAATCAGCGTCGCTCACATATTTGGTAACATCAAGTTTTACCACTTTCCCTTTGTATTCCGGGTCGAGAATCTCTTTTTTCATAACGCCTTCGCGAACTGTAGCCATTTGTGGGCGACAATCGGGATTGATAATGGTTGCAATAATATTACCTCCAAAAGCCGGACGAATCTGGTACAATAGATTTTCGTAAACTTTGCCCTGCTTTTTATCTTCATGGTTACCGATGACCAAGCTGGTACAATCGGCAGTTAAACCGCTATGCAAAGCTGAAGAAACCCTCGGGCCAAGGTCGCGGCCAATTGAGGAGGCGCCCATCAGTGCAATTTGAGGTTTTTGCTCTTCAAACAATTTAACAACTATTGAAGTATGTGGCAAAGTGGTGTACGGAAATAAACGTTTATCGTCGGCTATATATAATGTATCGACCCCGTAAGGGATAATATCTTTCTCAATGTTTTCAAGCTGATGACCGATCGCAATTGCTTCCAGTTTACAATCAAGCTCGGTTGCCAGACTTCTTCCTTTGGTCAGCAGTTCCTGGCTAACGTCTGCAATTTTCCCATCTTCTATTTCGCAATAAACAAAAACGTTGTTCATATATTTACTTCTTAAAAGGTTAACCAATTGTATGACTTTCAATTAAATCCTGCATCAATTCCTCGATGTCATTATCAGAAGACGAGATAACTTTTGCCCCTTTTGATTGAAGGACCACATTCTCTATGGTTTTTACCTTGGTTGGAGAACCGGTTAATCCCAATTGATTGGGTTCTGATTCAATATCGTTCACTGTCCATTCCTTAATATTCAAATAAGGCCGGTCATTATATAGATATAAATAATCTTCGTTCGAATTCTGAAGTTCGGAAACGGTTTTTGCATGTTTGTATTTCATCAGCAACCTTGCATTGCGTGCACGGCAGTCGGGTGCTGATCCGTTAACGGTTATCACCAATGGGAGGGGGCACGAAACCACTTCGACACCACTTTCGAGCCTGCGCTTGGCTATTACCCTTCCGTTTTCGATGGACTTAATTTCTTCAACATATGTTACCTGCGGAAGGCCAAGTTTCTCGGCGACCTGAGGTCCAACCTGTGCGGTATCGCCATCGATGGCCTGACGACCGGCAATGATAATATCAAAATTTTTGATTTTCTTCAATGTCTGGCCAATTGCATAGCTGGTTGCCAATGTGTCTGAACCGGCAAAAGCACGGTCGGTGAGCAATATCCCATCATCGGCACCGCGAAACATTCCTTCGCGGATAATTTCAGCTGCACGGCCTGGACCCATCGTCAAAATGGTGACTGTTGTTCCGGGGAAACTATCCTTAATCCGTAGCGCCTGTTCGAGGGCATTTAAATCTTCAGGATTGAAAATAGCCGAAAGAGCTGCCCTGTTTACGGTTCCATCAGCTTTCATTGCATCCTTCCCTACATTTCGCGTATCGGGAACCTGTTTGGCAAGAACGATAATTTTGTAACCTTTCATGTGTTTATAATTTGTTTTTTAGTTGTCACATTGAACTTTATTTCTTCATCAGCGAATGATACCTATTATCAGCTCCGAACTTTCAAAGGGGAGCAAATATAGATAATCAACCCAAAGAAATCAAGCGACTTTTTCAGAAACACCAGATTTGGGTGTTAGAATGACTGTTCTTGTCGTTTTTTCGGGACTTGCACACTAGAGTTATCGCCCATTCCGGGCGAACATACAAAAATAAAGGGCACCTTTTGGATACCCTTTATTTACTATTTAATTATTCATTTCTTACGCTATTGGGGCTGGACCTCCAAACGCCATGGGAGGAAGAATTGGATCATGCCCCCTGACATTTTTAATCGAACCGTTAATACTCTCATATTTCTGAATATTATCCTGTAAAGCGATCAGTAATCGTTTGGCGTGTTCAGGGGTCAAAATGATCCTCGACTTTACATTTGCCTTTGGGATACCAGGCATTACCCTGATAAAATCAAGCACAAATTCAGAACTTGAATGAGTTATAACTGCCAGGTTTGAATAAATACCCTGAGCTATATCCTCGGTTAATTCAATCTGCAACTGATTGTTGTTTTTTAAATCTTCCATCGGTTAATCTCTTGACATTCTATCAGAATCTTTCATCTCAACCATTTTGTCGTATTCGTCACGTGAGCCAACAACCAGGTTTTTGTATTCTTTCAAACCTGTTCCTGCAGGAATGAGATGTCCGCAAATTACGTTCTCTTTTAATCCGTCCAGATAGTCAACTTTTCCATGAATTGCAGCCTCATTCAGTACTTTTGTTGTTTCCTGGAATGATGCGGCCGACAACCAGCTACGCGTTTGAAGTGAAGCCCTTGTAATTCCCTGAAGTATCTGGCTCGAGGTTGCAGGAATTGCATCCCGGCCTTCAACCAACCTTTTATCACGACGGCGAAGTGTCGAATTTTCATCTCTCATTCTACGTGAAGTAATAATCTGTCCTGGTTTCAGGCTATCAGAATCCCCTGCCTCAATCACTACTTTTTTATTGTAGATCCAGTCGTTTTCGTGAAGGAATTCATGCTTGTCAACAATCTGTTTTTCAAGGAATCTGGTGTCGCCCGGATCGTCAATGTCAACTTTACGCATCATTTGGCGAATAATCACCTCATAATGTTTGTCGTTGATTTTTACCCCCTGCATACGGTACACATCCTGAACTTCATTCAAAATATATTCTTGAACGGCAGTTGGGCCTTTGATCGCAAGGATATCAGCAGGAGTAATTGCTCCGTCAGAAAGTGGGATCCCGGCACGGATATAGTCATTTTCCTGAACAAGAATCTGACGTGACAGCGGCACTAAATAACGTTTAACATCACCACCTTTTGAAGTAACCACGATTTCACGGTTACCACGTTTAATTTTCCCAAGTGAAATTTCACCGTCGATTTCAGAAACAATGGCAGGGTTCGAAGGATTTCTGGCCTCGAACAACTCCGTTACACGTGGCAAACCACCAGTGATATCACCAGCTTTACCGGCAGCTCGTGGAATTTTCACCAATACAGCTCCCGCTTCCACAATTTGTCCATCTTCAACAGCCATGTGACCACCTACCGGTAAGTTATACGTACGGATAGTATCGCCCTTTTCATCCAAAATTCTTAAGCCTGGATTTTTGGTCTTATCTCTGGTTTCAATAATTACTTTTTCCTTATAACCGGTCTGTTCATCAGATTCCTCGCGATATGTGACACCGTCAATCACCTGTTCAAACGATACTTTACCTTTGAATTCAGTAATAATAACACCGTTATATGGATCCCATTCACAAATACGCATTCCTTTTTTTACTTCCTGACCATTGTCAATGAATAGCTTGGAACCGTATGGAATGTTATGGGTGGAAAGTTGGATCCTTGTATTTTTATCAATAATTCGTAATTCAGCAAGTCGGCTTACAACAATATTGGTTTTTATACCTGCTTCACTGAAATGCTCAACTTCCCTCAGTTCGTCAATTTCGGCAATACCATCATATTTTGACTCAACAGATGATTGAGTTGAAATGTTACCGGCAATACCCCCTACATGGAAGGTACGAAGTGTAAGCTGTGTTCCAGGTTCACCAATTGACTGTGCTGCGATAACTCCAACTGCCTCGCCTCGTTGAACCATTGTACTTCCTGCCAGATTAAGACCGTAACATTTGGCACAAACTCCGACTTTCGACTCGCAAGTTAAAACTGAACGAATTTCTACAGATTCAATCGGCGATTCATCAATTACTTTTGCAATTTCATCGGTAACAATTTCACCTGAACCGATGATCATATCACCAGTAAGCGGGTTGAAAATATCGTGAACAGTTGTACGTCCAACAATTCTCTCAACCAATGAAGCAACGATTTCCTCGTTGTTTTTAATTGCAGAAGCAACCAAACCACGAAGAGTTCCACAATCTTCTTCCTGAATAATAACATCCTGCGCAACATCAACCAACCTACGGGTCAGATAACCAGCATCAGCTGTTTTAAGTGCAGTATCGGCCAAACCTTTACGAGCACCGTGAGTTGAAATAAAGTATTCCAACACCGACAGGCCTTCTTTAAAGTTTGCAAGAATCGGGTTTTCAATAATCTGCGAACCTGTTGATCCTGATTTTTGTGGTTTTGCCATCAAACCCCTCATACCGCAAAGCTGACGAATCTGCTCTTTAGAACCACGGGCTCCAGAATCAAGCATCATATATACAGAATTGAAACCCTGACGGTCAGTGCTCAATGTTTTCATTACCGAATTGGTAAGTTTGGCATTTGCATGTGTCCAGATATCAATTACCTGATTGTAACGTTCGTTGTTGGTAATGAAACCCATGTTGTAATTGGCCATTACTTCCTCAACTTCAACATATCCAGCTTCAACAATTTCTTTCTTGTCTTCAGGAATAATTACATCGCTAAGATTAAACGACAAACCACCACGGTAAGCCATGGCATAACCCAAATCCTTAATAGCATCAAGGAAAAGTACCGTTACTGCATTGCCTGTTATTTTGTAAATATTAGATATAATTGTGCGCAGCGACTTTTTGGTCAGCAATTGATTGATGTAGCCAACTTGTTTAGGTACCGATTGGTTGAAAATAATACGACCAACAGTAGTTTCAATAATGTGTTTGAACATTTCGCCTTTTTCATCCACATCTTCAACTTTCACCTTAATAATGGCGTGCAAATCAATTACATTCTCATTATGGGCAATAATAACTTCTTCAGTTGAATAGAAAATCATTCCTTCTCCGCGTGCTCCGGGGCGTGATTTGGTCATGTAATACAGACCTAAAACCATGTCCTGAGATGGAACGGTAATTGGTGCGCCATTAGCCGGGTTCAGCAAATTATGCGATGCAAGCATCAACATTTGAGCTTCCAGAACGGCAGCATTTCCAAGTGGTACGTGAACAGCCATCTGGTCCCCATCGAAGTCGGCATTAAAACCGGTACAAACCAGCGGATGCAACTGAATGGCTTTTCCTTCAATCAGTACAGGTTGAAAGGCCTGAATTGACAAACGGTGAAGGGTAGGTGCACGGTTCAGCATAACCGGATGTCCTTTTAATACATTTTCGAGAATATCCCAAACAACAGGATCTTTGCGGTCAACAATTTTCTTGGCCGATTTTACTGTCTTCACAATGCCACGTTCAATCAGTTTCCTGATAATAAACGGTTTGAAAAGTTCAGCAGCCATATCTTTTGGAATACCACATTCGTGCAGTTTCAGTTTTGGTCCGACAACAATTACCGAACGTGCCGAATAATCGACGCGTTTGCCCAACAAGTTCTGGCGGAAACGACCTTGTTTCCCTTTCAAACTATCGGATAATGATTTTAAGGGGCGGTTATTTTCAGTTTTTACCGCATTTGATTTTCTTGAGTTATCAAACAATGAATCGACGGCTTCCTGAAGCATACGTTTTTCATTACGCAGGATTACTTCTGGAGCTTTAATTTCGATTAATCGTTTCAAACGATTGTTTCTGATAATTACCCGGCGATACAAATCGTTCAAATCGGAAGTGGCAAAACGGCCACCATCGAGCGGAACCAATGGACGCAAATCAGGCGGAATAACAGGAACAACTTTAACAATCATCCATTCAGGACGATTGATATTTTTGCTTGCACGGAAAGCTTCAACAACCTGAAGGCGTTTTAATGCTTCATTTTTACGTTGCTGTGAGGTTTCGGTGTTGGCTTTATGACGAAGGTCGAACGACATTTCATCCAATTCGAGGCGTTGCAACAAAGTGTACAATGCTTCGGCACCCATGCGGGCTATGAATTTATTTGGATCCATATCGTCGAGATGCTGATTTTCTTTTGGTAAAGAATCCAGAATGTCGAGATATTCTTCTTCAGACAGGAAGTCAAGATATTTAACGCCATCCTGAGCTTTAACTCCCGCCTGAATTACAACATATCGTTCGTAATAAATAATTACATCAAGTTTTTTTGTAGGCAGGCCCAAAAGGTATCCGATTTTGTTCGGCAACGATTTGAAATACCAGATATGGGCCACCGGTACTACCAGTGAAATATGCCCCATCCGTTCACGACGGACTTTTTTCTCGGTTACTTCGACGCCACAACGATCGCAAACAATTCCTTTATAGCGAATACGTTTGTATTTACCGCAATGACACTCATAATCTTTCACCGGCCCGAAGATTCGTTCGCAGAACAAACCATCGCGCTCAGGTTTATAGGTCCGGTAATTTATCGTTTCAGGTTTCAAAACTTCTCCATGAGACCTTTCAAGGATCTCTTCAGGCGAAGCCAGACTGATACCAATTTTGGTAAAGCTAATCTTAACTTTATTGTCTTTTCTGAATGCCATATATCGATGGTTATTTTTTCAAGTTTATATAAGGAAAATCAAACTGATTTACCTTTAATTAATCAAGGCTCACACTTAAACCAAGACCACGTAATTCGTGCAGCAATACATTTAAGGATTCAGGAATACCTGCGGCAGGCATTGGCTCTCCCTTTACAATTGCTTCGTATGCTTTGGCCCTTCCTAATACGTCGTCTGATTTAACGGTTAGGATTTCCTGAAGAATGTTGGATGCACCGAATGCCTCCAATGCCCAAACTTCCATTTCTCCAAAACGCTGACCTCCGAATTGAGCTTTACCTCCAAGTGGCTGTTGAGTAATCAAAGAATAAGGTCCGATTGAACGGGCATGCATCTTATCTTCAATCATATGGCCTAATTTCAGCATATAAATCACACCAACCGTTGCAGGTTGATCAAAAGGTTCACCAGTCCCACCATCGCTTAAATAAGTTTTGCCATATCTTGGGACACCGGCTTTATCAGTATATTCAGTAACTTCTTCCAGAGTGGCACCATCAAAAATTGGAGTTGCAAAAGTTAGTCCCAATTCTTTTCCGGCCCAACCCAAAACAGTTTCGTAAATCTGTCCTAGGTTCATACGCGAAGGCACACCCAGCGGATTAAGTACAATGTCAACAACAGTTCCGTCACTTAGAAAAGGCATATCTTCGTCACGCACAATACGCGATACGATACCTTTGTTTCCATGTCGTCCGGCCATTTTATCGCCAATTTGCAGTTTACGTTTTTTAGCAACGTAAACCTTTGCAAGCTGTATAATCCCTGCAGGAAGTTCATCACCAATAGTTACATTGTAGCGTTTCCTTCTGGAAACTGCTTCAAGTTCCTTATACTTCATGTTGTAATTGTTGATAAGAGCAAAAATTAAATCATTCTTATCTTTATCAGTTGACCATTTTGATGGATTGATCGTCTGATAATCAATTTCCTGAAGTTGTTTCAGTGTAAATTTATTTCCTTTGCTAATGATATCACCACCGTAATAATCTTTAACGCCCTGACTGGTTTTTCCATTTACAAGTGTAAAAAGCTTATCTTCCAGTTTCGCGCGAAGTGCAGAAGCATGACGGTCAAATTCCTCATCGATTGAATCGAGTAAAGGTTTTGTGGCCAGTTTGCCTTTTTTATCTTTAATAACGCGGGAGAACAATTTCTTTTCAATGATAGTTCCGTTAAGTGAAGGTGATGCTTTCAAAGAGGCATCTTTCACATCACCGGCTTTATCACCAAAAATAGCACGGAGAAGTTTTTCCTCCGGTGATGGATCAGATTCTCCTTTTGGAGTAATTTTTCCAATCAGAATATCACCAGGCTTAACAACAGCTCCAATACGGATCAATCCGTTCTCATCAAGGTTCTTGGTAGCTTCTTCGCTAACATTTGGAATATCAGAGGTAAATTCCTCGACTCCACGTTTGGTGTCACGAACTTCCAATGAATATTCGTCAACATGTATTGATGTGAAAATATCTTCACGAACAACACGTTCTGAAATTACAATTGCATCCTCATAGTTATAACCCTGCCATGGCATGAAAGCTACTTTAAGGTTACGGCCCAATGCAAGTTCTCCGTGTTGGGTGCCATATCCTTCAGTAAGAACCTGACCTTTTTTTACACGGTCACCCTTTAATACAATTGGCTTCAGATCGACAACTGTACCCTGGTTGGTTTTTTGGAATTTTGAAATCCTATAAGTGACGACCTCAGGATCGAAACTTACGAAACGTTCGTCTTCACTTTTGTCGTAGCGTATTAAAATTTCATCCGCATCAACATATTCAATCACCCCGTTATCTTCGGCAACAACCAAAACGCGCGAATCGAGTGCGGCACGCCCTTCAAGACCGGTTCCAACAATTGGAGCTTCGGGGCAAAGTAACGGAACTGCCTGACGCATCATGTTTGATCCCATCAAAGCACGGTTGGCATCATCATGTTCAAGAAAAGTAATTAACGAAGCAGCTACCGAAGCAATCTGGTTTGGACCTACGTCCATCATATTTACCGTTTCTCTGGAAACAATAGGATAATCACCATCAAGTCGTGATTTAACCTTGCTATTTATGAAATTCCCCTCTGCATCGATCGGTGCATTTGCCTGAGCAATTATCCTACCCTCTTCCTCTTCGGCAGTAAGGTAAACAACTCCGGCATCTGACAGATCAACCTGGCCGTTCACGGCTTTTCGGTAAGGAGTTGCAATAAAACCTAAATCATTCACTTTTGCGAAAACACATAGCGATGAAATCAATCCGATATTTGGTCCTTCTGGAGTTTCAATCGGACACAAACGTCCGTAATGAGTATAGTGAACGTCACGTACTTCAAAACCGGCTCTTTCACGCGAAAGGCCACCTGGCCCCAAAGCTGACATACGACGTTTATGTGTCATTTCAGCCAATGGATTTGTTTGATCCATAAACTGTGAAAGTGCATTCGTTCCGAAGAAAGAATTTATAACAGAAGACAAAGTTTTGGAGTTAATCAGATCGATTGGCGTAAAAACTTCGTTGTCACGAACATTCATACGTTCACGAATGGTACGTGCCATACGGGCCAAACCAACACCAAACTGATTAAACATCTGCTCACCAACTGTGCGTACGCGACGATTGCTCAAATGGTCAATATCATCAACATCTGTTTTCGAGTTGACAAGTTTGATCAAATATTTAATGATTTCTATAATATCTTCCTTGGTCAAAACCTGTACATTCATATCAATGTTCAGGTTCAGCTTTTTATTGATCCTGTAACGACCAACCTGACCAAGATCATACCTTTTTTCTGAAAAGAATAATTTGTCAATTACATCTCTTGCAGTAGCATCATCAGGCGGTTCTGCATTACGCAGCTGCCTGTAAATATGAAGCACTGCCTCTTTCTCCGAGTTACAAGGATCTTTTTGAAGCGTATTGTATATAATGGCATAATCCTGAAGATTCTGATCTTCTTTATGCAGCAAAATTGTTTTTGCACCGGAATCTATGATTTCGTCAATATGATTGTTATCAATAACAACTTCACGGTCGATAACGACTTCATTACGCTCAATTGAAACTACTTCGCCTGTGTCTTCATCCACAAAGTCTTCCACCCATGTTTTCAGAACTCGTGCGGCCAGTTTACGACCTACGATTTTCTTTAACCCAGATTTTGAAACTTTAATTTCATCAGCAAGGTCGAAAATTCCAAGGATATCTTTGTCACTTTCGTATCCGATTGCGCGAAGCAATGTGGTTACAGGTAATTTTTTTTTACGATCGATGTATGCAAACATGACATTATTAATGTCGGTTGCAAATTCAATCCATGATCCTTTATAAGGAATGACCCTTGCTGAATATAGTTTTGTTCCGTTGGCATGCATACTTTGTCCGAAGAAAACTCCTGGAGAACGATGCAACTGTGAAACAACAACACGTTCAGCTCCGTTAATAACAAAAGTACCTTTAGGTGTCATGTAAGGAACAGTACCCAAATATACATCCTGAACTACAGTATCAAAATCTTCATGCTCAGGATCGGTACAGTAAAGTTTTAATTTTGCTTTTAACGGGATACTAAAAGTAAGGCCACGTTCAATACATTCATCGATAGAATAACGTGGCGGGTCAACCAGGTAGTCCACAAATTCGAGAACGAAGTTATTTCTAGTATCGGTAATTGGGAAATTTTCTTCAAAAACCTTGCACAATCCTTCTCCTTTTCGTTGATCAGGAGTTGTCCCAAGCTGAAAAAATTCGATGAAGGATTTAATTTGTACTTCAAGGAAATCTGGATAGTCAAAAACTGTTTTTGTTGAAGAAAAGCTAATCCTCTGGTTTTCAATATTTACTGCCATCGGTGTATATTAATTAATTGAACTTTAAACATAAATATACAAATAGGTATAGAACCCCACAAATGTGAGGTTCTAAACCACATCAACCTAAAATTAAGGTCGTAAGACTTTTATTTAAGTTCAACTTCAGCTCCAGCTTCTTCCAATTGAGATTTCAAACCTTCAGCCTCGTCTTTAGAAACTTTTTCTTTGATAGCTCTTGGAGCTCCATCAACTACTTCTTTAGCCTCTTTCAAACCAAGACCTGTTAATTCTTTAACCAATTTAACAACAGCCAATTTTGATTGGCCAGCTGCTTTCAGAATAACATCGAACTCGGTTTGAACAGCGGCTTCTGCTTCTTCAACAGGACCGGTGGCAGCGGCAACAGCAACAGCTGCAGCAGCAGGTTCAATACCATATTCCGATTTTAAAATTCCGGCTAATTCATTTACTTCTTTTACAGTTAAGTTTACTAACTTTTCCGCAAGTGCCTTTAAATCTGCCATTTCGATAATAATTTTTTAATATAATTTTATAACTAACTGATTACTTTTCTGCTAATGCCTTCAAAACTCCGTGAATAATATTACCACCGGATTGTAGTGCACCAACAACATTTTTTATTGGAGATTGCAGTAAACCGATAACTTCACCAAGGAGTTCATTTTTAGACTTAATTGATACTAATACATCTAACTGATCTTCGCCAACATAAACTGACTCTTGAACATAAGCTCCCTTTAAAATAGGTTTCTTATTTTTCTTTTTAAAATCTTTTATCAATTTTGCAGGAACATTTGCGTTCTCACAAAACATGACAGATGTATTGCCACTAAGAACATCGTAAAGCTCTTTAGCATCCTTGTTGGAAGCTTCCAGTGCCCTACGCAAGAGGGTATTCTTCACCACAACCAGTTTTACTTTCTGTTTGACGCATAAACGCCGCAGGTCACTTGTGCGAGCAGCGTTCAGAGTTTCAATATCAGTCAGATAAAAGTGATTTGATAAATTGATCTGCTCTGTAAGACTACCGATAATATCTAATTTTTCTGATCTTTTCATATTATTTCGTTTACTTTTCAGAGACAGACTTTGGTTCAATTTGTATTCCTGCACTCATGGTACTCGACAGGTAGATACTTTTAACGTAAGTACCTTTTGCAGCAGAAGGTTTCAGCTTAACAAGTGTATTTACAAATTCGGTAGCGTTCTCAACCAGTTTTACGTTATCAAATGACACTTTACCAATTGATGTGTGAACAATCCCAAATTTATCGACTTTAAAGTCGATCTTACCAGCTTTAACTTCAGCAACAGCTTTCCCAATGTCCATTGTAACTGTACCACTTTTAGGGTTTGGCATCAAACCACGCGGACCTAAAATACGTCCGAGAGCTCCAACTTTACCCATTACCGGTGGCATAGTAATAATCACATCTACGTCGGTCCAACCACCTTTGATTTTATCAACATAGTCGTCAAGACCAACATAATCAGCTCCAGCATCTTTGGCCTCCTGTTCTTTGTCAGGAGTAACCAGGGCCAACACACGTACTTCTTTACCAGTTCCATGAGGTAAAGTAACCACGCCTCTAACCATCTGATTAGCTTTTCTGGGATCAACACCAAGGCGAACATCAATATCAACCGAAGCATCAAATTTTGTAAAAGTAATTTCTTTTACAAGTGCAGAAGCTTCTTTTAATGTATAGAATTTCCCCTTCTCGAGTTTTTCCAGAGCAAGCTTTTTATTCTTTGTAATTCTGCCCATTTTAATAATTTTAATTAGTTTGTCGATGGGCGTTCGCCTACAACGGTGATACCCATACTTCTGGCAGTACCAGCCACCATGCTCATAGCACCCTCCAGCGAGAAACAGTTAAGATCTTCCAATTTGATTTCGGCGATCATCTTAATTTGTTCCCAGTTTACTGAACCAACTTTTACAAGATGTGGCTCAGCAGACCCTTTTTTCACCTTAGCAGCTTCTATAAGTTGCACGGCTACCGGGGGTTGTTTAATTACAAAATCAAACGATTTATCTGCATAAACAGTAATAACGACTGGAAGTACTTTCCCCGCAAGGTCTTGTGTCCTACCATTGAACTGTTTGCAAAACTGCATGATGTTTACCCCTTTAGAACCTAATGCTGGGCCTATCGGAGGTGAAGGGTTAGCAGCACCCCCCTTTACTTGCAATTTAATTAATCCAGCAATTTCTTTAGCCATAATAAAATCGATAAATGATTTATTACTCCTTTTCTACTTGCATGAAGCTAAGCTCCAAAGGAGTTTTTCGTCCAAAAATTTTGACCATTACTTCAAGCTTCTTCTTTTCCTCATTGATTTTTTCAATGATTCCATTGAAGCCGTTAAATGGCCCGTCAATAACTTTCACAGTTTCACCAACAACGTAAGGAATATTCATTTCCTCGCCGGAAGCAGCCATTTCATCTACCCGACCAAGGATCCGGTAAACTTCCGACTGCCGCATCGGAACAGGTTCTCCACCCTTGGTATCACCCAGAAAGCCAATAATATTGGGGACACTTCGTAACATGTGGGGAATTTCTCCTGTCAAACATGCTTCAACTAAAACATAGCCTGGAAAGAAATTTCTTTCTTTACTGATTTTTTTTCCGTTTCGAATCTGATAAACCTTTTCGGTGGGGATCAAAACCTGTGAAACAAATTCCTGGAGACCAGCATTTGCAATCTCGTTTTCAATATATTCTTTGACTTTCTTCTCTTTTCCTCCAATTGCCCGAAGAACATACCATTTTTTTACGTTTTCGCTCATGTTGTACTCCTAAGGAATTAATAAAATAAACTGTACACAAAGCTCATAATGTTTTCAAAAGAGAAATCCATTACGAAAACTATAAGTGCTATTATAAAGGAAGCAACCATTACTATGAAAGCGCTATTCTGCAATTCTTTAAATGTAGGCCAGGAAACTTTATGAACAAGCTCGTTATAAGCTTCTTCCAAATAGATTTTAAGTTTCATTTTTTTAGTAAAATATAATTTGTACGGATGGTAAGGATCGAACTTACTTTGTACCTTGATTTAATATAAACAAAACTCCCAACCGAGTTTCATCCGTAAAGAGTTCCGGTTTTAAAGGCCGGAACTCTTTTACAGAATATTTTTTAGTCAGTAATTACGAAACAATTTCAGTAACCTGTCCTGCACCTACGGTACGTCCACCTTCGCGAATTGCAAAGCGAAGACCTACACTAATAGCTACCGGGTAAATCAGTTGAACTATGATCGATACGTTATCGCCTGGCATAACCATTTCGCGTCCTTCTGGTAACATGATTTCACCTGTAACATCAAGAGTACGAATATAAAATTGAGGACGATATTTGTTGTGGAATGGAGTATGACGTCCACCTTCTTCTTTTTTCAGGATATAAACCTCAGCTTTGAATGTTGTATGAGGAGTTACAGAACCTGGTTTTGCAAGAATCTGACCACGTTTGATTTCTTTTTTGTCAACACCACGCAACAACAAACCTACGTTGTCACCTGCCTGACCATCATCCAAAATTTTACGGAACATTTCAACACCGGTACAAACAGTTTTACGACCTTCTGCGCCTAATCCAATCAACTGAAGTTCATCGCCTGTATGGATTTTACCAGTTTCGATACGACCTGTTGCAACAGTACCACGACCAGTGATCGAGAATACATCTTCAACCGGCATCAGGAATGGTTTGTCAACATCACGTGGAGGAAGTGGAATCCATGTATCAACAGCATCCATTAATTCCAAAACTTTTTCTTCCCATTTTGCTTCACCATTCATAGCTCCAAGTGCAGAACCTTGAATAACTGGTGAATTATCTCCGTCGAAACCGTAGAATGTCAACAATTCGCGGATTTCCATTTCAACAAGTTCGAGGATCTCTGGATCGTCAACCATGTCAACTTTGTTCATGAAAACAACCAATTTTGGTACGTTTACCTGACGAGCCAAGAGGATGTGTTCACGGGTCTGAGGCATAGGACCATCAGTTGCAGCAACTACAATGATAGCACCATCCATTTGGGCAGCACCGGTAACCATGTTTTTCACATAGTCGGCGTGACCAGGACAGTCAACGTGCGCGTAGTGACGGGTAGCTGTTTCGTACTCAACGTGAGCAGTGTTAATTGTGATACCACGCTCTTTTTCTTCAGGAGCACTGTCGATTGATTCAAACGATTTTACCTCACAGTAACCTTTTTTTGCCAATACCATAGTAATAGCGGCAGTCAAAGTAGTTTTACCATGGTCAACGTGGCCGATAGTACCAATGTTGACATGTTCTTTGTTCCTGTTAAATTTTGCTTTTGCCATAACTGTAATAATTTTAAATTATCTTTTTAAACTTTCATCGAGCCAATGATGAGAATTGAACTCATGACCTCTTCCTTACCAAGGAAGCGCTCTACCCCTGAGCTACACCGGCAACTATCATTTTGAGCGGGAGACGAGATTCAAACTCGCGACCCTTAGCTTGGAAGGCTAATGCTCTATCAACTGAGCTACTCCCGCTTGTGATTTATGATTGGCGATTTATGATTGGCGATGAAATTCATCATTCATAATTCATCATTCATAATTTCGTTGTGGGGAGAGCAGGATTCGAACCTACGAAGGCGTACGCCAGCAGAGTTACAGTCTGCCCCAGTTGGCCACTTTGGTATCTCCCCAATCAATATTTTCAGAACTTTTCATTAAATGAGCCGAATCACAGATTCGAACTGTGGACCCCGAGATTACAAATCACGTGCTCTGGCCAACTGAGCTAATTCGGCAGCTTTTATACATCATGTAAAAAACGCCTGTAAACGCTGTAATAACGCGATAACAGGCTACTTTTTATGCAAACTATAACTAATCAGATAGTTGCCCGAAAAAGGTTTGCAAATGTATAAAAATTTTATCGTTATTCACAACAAATAATTATTTTTTCAGATTTATTTGTCCTTCAACTTTTCTTTCACTTTGATTATCTGTTTGCGAATTGCTTCAATTGCCATATCTATAGATTCTTCAAAAGTATCTGTCTGTTTTTCAGCAAAAAGGTAATCCGTTGCGGGCATAGAAAGTTTAATTTCTGCGATTTTGTTATTAACCGTTTCAGGTTTATCAACCTTCAGGATTACTTCGCAACTTATAATACCTTCGAAGTAGGTATCAAGTTTTGAAACTTTTTTATTCACAAAATCAATTAATTTCTGATCGGCTGTAAAGCGAACAGTGTTAAGCTGAATGTTCATAGTTAATCCTCCTAAAATTTAAGATCGTGGATGTGCTTGTCTGTAAACTTTTTGAATTTTCTCGAGAGAGGTATGTGTGTAAATTTGCGTAGCCGAAAGATTTGAATGACCCAGCAACTCCTTTACCGCATTTAGATCGGCTCCGCGATTAAGCAGATGGGTGGCAAAAGTGTGCCTGAGTACATGAGGACTTTTTTGGTCGATTGTTGTTACCAGCGTTAAATATTTAGAGACAACCCTGTAAATAAGCTTTTCGTATGCAGGATTACCTTTTTCAGTAAGTAACAAATAAGGAACAGGCGATCCGAAAAGGCGGGTGCGTTCTGTCCTATATTGTTCTATCAATACATTTAAACTGCGGGGGTATGGAACAATTCGCTCTTTGTTGCGCTTTCCTAAAACTTTGATCAAAAATTCGGTTTGATAGATGTCTGAATCCTTAAGGTTCATCAATTCTGCCAAACGAATTCCTGTACCATACAAAAGGCTGACAATTAATTTGTCCCTAAGCGCTTCAAAATCATTTCCAAAAAAACCGTCATCAAGCAAATGATTCAGTTGTTTTTCTTCCACAAAATGAGGTAGCTTTTTTCGAATCCTGGGCACAATCACATTTACCAGGTTATTCTCCTTAACCACCTCTAACCTCATTAAATATTTATTAAAAGACTTTAATGCTGATACTTTCTTATTTACTGTGCGGGCAGTCAATCCGCTGTCCATCAAATCAACAATCCAACTACGAACTGTCTTATCATTAATTTCTTCAACATTAAAATCCCCGATCGTTTTGACAAAAAACTCTTCAAACTGATCGAGGTCTTTCTTGTAGGCAATTGCAGTTAAATGCGAATACCTTTTTTCGTATCTCAGATAATTAATAAATGATTCCTGATGCGACATTTGTAAACAATTAACATCTTTTCGAGGAACCAGCTAGATTTTCTAGTCGTCCTGACGCTGTAAATTCTCAATATAAATAGCCTTGTTTACTTCAGCTCTTCGTTCAACCGAAGGTTTCATAAAGGCTTGTCTTACCCTCAACTCTTTTACAACTCCTGTTTTTTCAAACTTTCTTTTAAATCTTTTAAGTGCTCTTTCGATGTTTTCACCTTCTTTGACTGGAATGACGATCATAGAATTATTATTTTTTCTTGTTAAAATTCGAGCCGCAAATTTATTAATTAATGATTAGTAATCAAATTTAAACCAAAAATTTATTTTAAAAAAATCTGTTCGCCATTTCCATGTAATTTTAAAACGCAAATGCTGAAATAATGTTTTACAAATATGGCTTTAACCTTGCATATTCATCTATGTTTAAAATCATACTATCGAGCAGAATCGAAGATTTTTGAATACTTCCGTATTTTGTTCTGAATCTGATTATTTGATTTGCGATGTTTTTTTGGATGTATGGATGTTTTGCAAGTTCATTCCATTCAGCAAAATTTAAATCTACTTTTCTGATTCGTTTCGAATCCACCGTAATAAATTCATCAATTCGCTGTATAACCTCTTCGCTCAAACCATAAACCTCCTTCAATTGAGCTAGCGTATGGAATCCGCCCAACAGGTCGCGGTATTTGACAATGCGTTTCGACAATTTATCGCCGATCCCGGGAAGTTTCATTAGTTCAGTTGAATCGGCTGCATTAATTTCTATCATGATCTTTGTGACTTCAACAATCTTTTCAAGTTTGACATTTTCCTTTTCACCAATTACAATATAGTCAGCCAGAATTTTCTTCTGAGTTTCAGATATTCCGTAAATCTTAAAAAAATCGGCAACGTTTCTGAAGGTTCCAACTTTGCTTTGATAATTGCGGATAGTTTGTATTTGTTTTTCTTTCAAACCTAAACGAATAAAATCATTGTCACTTGCTGTATTCGGATCAAATAGAAATAATTCGGATTGGTTCTTTATAGGTGTAGTCTGAACAATTTTATTTTCAAATACCAGAAATGGAGCAAGCTGATTAAAAATTGCATCGGTAACACCATAGATTTTCCGGAAATCAGTTTCAGAGTAAAATTTTCCACCCTTCTCCCTAAACTTCAACATATTCCTTTTAATTCCTTCCGGAATGGACAGGCTGTCGAGGGCATCACGATCAATTGTATTTGGATTAAAACGGAAAAATTTATTTTCTGCTACCAAATCATTGATTGAATCGTTAAACAAAATCATTTCACTCCGCGCAGTATCAAGTAAATCAATATCGATTTTCGCTGGCGTTTCGAAATAAAAAATGACTTTATTTGCAACTCCAAGTAGAAATATAATCACCAACAGGATGGTGATCCCTTTTCGTTCGTTCCGGCTGAATGTAAAATAGTCCTGGATAAATTGTTTGAAGTTCATTTGCGAAATGGCTTTCGCTAATTTACTTCAAAATTATGACATAAAAAAACCCGGTTGGTCACCGGGTTTTAATTATTTCAATATTGTTTTAGCTTCTGTCAATATTATTCAGATCATTGAATGCAACTTTGAGCCTTTCAATCATCGTTTCCTGTCCTTTGCGCAGCCAAACACGTGGATCGTAATATTTTTTGTTTGGTTTATCAGCTCCGTCAGGATTACCGATTTGTCCCTGCAGGTATTCCCTGTTTTGAGCTTCGTATTTGCGTACGCCATCCCAGGTAGCCCATTGTGTATCGGTGTCGATATTCATCTTAATTACGCCGTAGGAAATTGCTTCGCGAATTTCTTCAAGCGTTGAACCTGAACCTCCATGAAAAACAAAATCAACGGGTTTGTCGCCCAAACCATGTTTCTCAGATACAAATTTTTGCGAATTATCAAGAATTTTTGGGGTCAGTTTTACGTTTCCTGGTTTGTAAACACCATGAACATTACCGAATGATGCTGCAATGGTAAAATTCGGACTGATTTTGCTCAATTCTGAATAGGCATAATCAACATCGGCAGGTTGGGTATAAAGCAATGAATTATCAACAGCAGAATTGTCAACGCCATCTTCTTCGCCACCGGTTACTCCCAATTCAATTTCGAGGGTCATTCCGATTTTGCTCATACGTGCAAGGTATTTTTTGCAGATTTCGATGTTTTCTTCAAGTGGTTCTTCTGAAAGATCAAGCATGTGTGAGCTGAACAATGGTTTGCCTGTTTCTGCAAAGTGTTTTTCACCTGCATCCAGAAGTCCATCAATCCAGGGTAATAATTTTTTTGCAGCATGGTCGGTATGCAATACTACATGTACTTTGTAAAGTTCGGCAAGTAAATGCACCGATTTGGCTCCGGCAATCGCTCCGGCAATTGGAGCCAATTGTCCATCAAGTTTCAGGCCTTTTCCGGCATAAAACTGTGCGCCACCATTCGAGAATTGAATGATTACAGGAGAATTAACCAGTTTGGCAGCTTCCATTACAGCATTTACCGAGTCGGAACTTACAACGTTTACGGCTGGCAATGCAAAATGATTTTCCTTTGCAATCTTGAATACTTTTTGCAAATCGGTTCCGGAAACAACTCCGAATTTTACTACTTCTGAAATTTTTGTCATTGTATAAATTTTAAGATGATACTTTTAAATTACTATTCCCTGAATTTTATTTTTCAGAAAACAACTAAGCAAAGGTAGGATTGTTCGGGCAAAAAAAATAATATCGGCCAATTAATTGCCCCACCGAAGATGAAAATTTCATTTTTATTTGATGCAATGGCTGTTGACTTTCATAAATTCAGGATGAATAAGGCAAGAACTAGAACGGATACCCGATTGCAAATGACAGGTTCAGCTGATCGCCGTTGATTGGATAGTTTCCCGGAATAAACCGTTTACCCGCTTCTAAAGACGGATCCCGCATTTTCAAACCTAAATCGAGCCTAAAAAGGAAAAATGTAAAATCAAACCTTACCCCCAGGCCTGTGCCAACTGCAATCTGCCTGTAAAACCCATCCATCCTGAAAACCGCTCCTGAACGGTTATCCTTGCTATTGATTGCCCAAATGTTTCCTGCATCCAAAAAGAACGCGCCTTCCATCAACCAAAAAAGTTTAAACCGGTACTCTAAATTTGCTTCCAGCTTAATATCAGATGATTGATTTGGATATGATCGCCTATTTGGGTTTACCGCTGGTTTATAAGTACCCGGCCCCAGCGACCTTACCTGCCAGGCACGGATGCCATTTGCGCCTCCGGTGAAATATTTCTTTTCAAAAGGCAATACATCGAAATTGCCAAAAGGAATTCCAACCCCAAGAAATGCACGTCCCACCAAAGAACTCTGTTTATCGATCATGTGTCCGTAACGATATTCAAAATCAGTTTTAAAATACTGCGCAAATCGTGTATTCAATATTTCATAGTATGAACTTGGTTGATTGGTAATGGAATCAATTTTTTCAGTTTTGTTTTTATCTATAAGTCCTGAATAAAGTGACAACAGATTACCAGCTGATTCAAAATTGAATTTAAAGTATTTGTAATTCTCCCTCTTGTTGATACTTTGTGTATTATACATCCAACTATAATTAGATGCCAGAATGAGGTGATCCGTAAAACTGTTTTTTATGTACAGATCCTGAATTAAAATGATGAAATCCGGATTTAATGCAGAAATAATCACGTAATTCAAATCAAACAAATTCAAGGTATGAAACTTATAGGCAGAAGTTTTCCAGTTATATCCAAATTTAAAATTGGAAATAGTTCTGGTATAATCAGGACGGTTTTGATAGTTATAACCAACTGTCAGCTTGGTTTCAGGAATCTGGAAATTAAACATTCGTTTTCCATTGATGAAGCTCATAAACTTCGGAAAAGTAAGACTCGATTCAAGCCCAAGTTCGCGGGTATTAAAATCGAGCATGCTGTTGTCAATTAATGCCTGTTGCCGCTCACGAGCCCCTCTCAATTTAAAATCAAAAACTTCGGCACCTCCAAAAACATTGCGGTGCTGAAAATTAAAATTACCGGCCACCCCGAGATTGCCTGAAGAATTCGTTCCCTCTACATCGACAGAAAAATTCTGACGCGGTAAAGGTGACAATTGCATACGGCAATCGAGCAGCGGGACAGAATCGCCGGCAAACATATTCGTCTCCAGAAAACCTATATTAATAACCTTGAATTGTTTTAACCGGCTCAATGCACGATAGGTCTTTTCCGTATTTTGCAAACTGTAATAAGTACTGTCTCGCATCCAGTTAATGTTGGAAAACAAACCGGGCTTGTATTTTAGCTTTCCTGAATAAGTAAAAATATAATCATTCACAACCAATGTATCCACCTGCTGTTCCGTAAGATTTCCGGTAAGGTCGGGTGTCCTGAAAGTTGGATTTATCAGGAAATTTCTGATTTTATACTTCTGGTGTGGAATCACTTCATTTGAGTCATTACCCTGCGATGCATCATCAATATTTATCTTCAGATCGACCTGATGGTTGTATAAATTACTATCGGCAGTAAAACTTATAAATTCTTCAGTGAATTTGTAAAATCCGGCATTATGAAGGTTCCGCGCAATTCGTTGCCGTTCGGAGTTCAGGATATCGAGGTCGAAAATGTCACCAGAGTGCAGCAGTTGATTGATGGAGTCTTCCATTATAAGTCCGCGTAAATTTTCGTCCTTTAATGAATAAACGTAATTGCGGATCACGTATGGCCGCCCAACTTCAATAGTATAAATGAGGTTTAGTTTCTTTTCATTCGAACCATAAACAAGCGTATCTTTTATTGAAGCATCGTAATATCCTTTGTTCTTCAGGTAAATCTGAAATTGTTCCTTGCTGCGCTGCGATTGAATTTGTTCGTAAATAACAGGTTCTTCACCAATTCTTTTCAGCCAACCATTTTCCTTTTTTACCGACGACAAATTGTAAACCCACAAATGAAATTTCATCAAACCTAAAATCTTCAGGTTTTCTTTCTGGCGAACGTAAGTTTTAATATCCTCCCTTTTAATATTCTTGTCATCAACTTTAACAGATACTTTATTCAGAAGATATTTACCTTCGGGCACAAATTTGGTTGAATTGCATGAGCTAAGAAGTACGATTCCCAATAAAAGGATGAAACTTCCGGCATTAAAAAATCTGGTTCGTACAAACAACATCATGAAATTCAGTTTTTACAAAAATAAACACAGCATTTGGTTCGCATATCATTTATACCTTTTTATTTTTACCAATTAGAACGAAAATTGTAAAACGATGTTGAGCAAGAACAAGATTAAATTGATACAATCTCTGAACCGCAGGAAAAACAGGGACGAATCGGGTGTTTTTTTGGTGGAAGGCAATAAAATGGTAGAAGAAGCCATTCGTTCGGGTTTCGAAATTGAACTTTTAGTTTGTACTTCTGACTTTGTAAATAACCATCCGGAGATCAGCAACCGTGAAAAAGAACTGATAGAAACCGACAATGAATCACTCTCGAAAGCCAGTCTGCTTCAAAATCCTCAGGATGCACTGGCAATTGTTCGTCAACCAGTAAATATTTATCCTGAAACAAACCTTGAAAAAGATCTTTGTTTGGCACTCGATTTTATTCAGGATCCGGGAAATCTGGGAACGATTCTTCGTATTGCCGATTGGTACGGAATAAACCATGTAGTTTGCTCTGAAAATACCGTTGATGTTTTCAATCCGAAAGTGGTGCAGGCAAGCATGGGCGCCATTTTCAGGATAAAAGTTGAAATTGCTGAGCTTTCCGTATTTATAAATAGTGCCGCAGAAAATGGGATTCCGGTATATGGAACTTTTTTGGAAGGAAAAAATATCTACGAGCAAACATTGTCGTCCAACGGAATTGTTGTTCTTGGCAATGAAGGCAACGGAATCTCTGATCCGATCAGCCGACTGGTAACTCAAAAATTGCTTATCCCCTGCTTTTCAACTCATGAAAACAAACCCGAATCGCTGAATGTTGCCATCGCTGCAGCAATTTGTTGCTCAGAATTCAGGAGAAGATAGAGATTTTAATCTCCATAAATTGCGATTAAAAATCGCAACACCCATTTCAGAAAGACTATTTTCGGGAATAATTTGCGGCGAATGCTTCGGCGCACCGTTCGCCATCCATTGCCGATGATACAATCCCTCCTGAATATCCTGCACCTTCGCCACACGGATAAAGTCCCTTAACTTTAACATGTTCAAGTGTATCCTCCCTTCGCGGAATCCGGATTGGCGAAGAAGTCCGTGATTCAACTCCCACCACAATTGCTTCGTTGGTAAGGTAACCGTGCGCTTTTTTATCAATCAGTACAAATGCTTCCTGAAGGCGCGTCCTGATTCGTTTTGGCAATTTATCGTGCAGCGGCACAGAAACCAATCCGGGATGATAGGAAGTTTCAGGCAAATCGGGTGAGAATTTACCACTTACAAAATCTGCCATTCGCTGTGCCGGGGCAAACTGGGTATTTCCGTTCAGCGCAAAGCACAACCGTTCAATGTTCCGCTGAAACTCAAGACCGGCAAATACACCAAAATGCCTGAATTCGGCCAAATCTTCGGGCCTGATTTCGACGACCATTCCGGAGTTGGCAAAATTTGTATTTCGTTTGGTCGGCGACATACCGTTTACAACCATCTCGCCGGGAGCAGTAGCTGCAGGAACGATCATTCCTCCGGGGCACATGCAAAATGAATAAACACCGCGTTGCTCCACCTGTTCAACAAATGAGTAACTGGCCGGTGGCAAATAAGGACCCCGCAATGGTTGGTTGTATTGAATCGAATCAATGAGTGTTTGCGGATGTTCAACCCGGACCCCAACTGCAAAAGTTTTGGATTCGATAGAAATACCTTTGGAATAGAGTAATTCAACAATTTCACGCGCGGAATGGCCTGTTGCCAGAATTACAGCTTCGGCTTCAACAATGGTAGTATCCGAAAGCATTATTCCTGAACAGCGGTCATTTTCAACAATCAAATCCTCCACCCGGCTGTTGAAATGAATTTCTCCGCCAGCTTCCAGGATTTTATTCCTGATACTGGTAATGATTCCCGGCAACATGTTGGTGCCGATGTGCGGATGCGCATCAAAAAGGATTTCAGGAAGAGCACCGTTTGCATAGAAAACTTCCAGTATTTTCCTGATATCTCCACGCTTTTTCGATCGTGTATATAACTTTCCATCCGAAAAAGTTCCTGCCCCACCCTCTCCAAAACCATAATTCGAATCAGGATCGACCAAATGGTCGCGATGGATTTTGGCAATATCCCTTTTCCGGTCGCTCACATTTTTTCCACGTTCAAATATGATCGGTTTAAAGCCAAGTTCGATCAAACGCAAGGCCGCAAAAAGTCCGGCAGGACCAGCGCCAATTATTATTACAGATGGTTTGTGGCCAACAAGATCATAAGTGAACCGGATTTTTTCTTCGGAAGGCAATTCATCGATAAATACTTCAACACCCAGATTTATTCGAATTGCACGCTGACGGGCATCAACCGACTTTCGTCTGACGTTGATCAGAAGTATCCTTTCTTCAGGAATATTAAGTTTTTCAGCCAGAATTGGCTTGTAGAATTGTTCGTCCGACGCCTGTTTGGGCGTAAGTGACAAATTAATTTCTTGTTTCAAGGTTATTCAAAATGAAAACTAAATATGAACATGTTGGATGTCAGCTTCGAAAAAGCATTGGTATAAACCTGTGGCTGAGTTCCAATTTCTGGCCCGTTATCCAATACATCTGATAATCCGAAGCTAAACTTTAACTCGGTTGATAAACGAAAAAACTGAAGGTAAGTATCCCATCCAACACCAACCTCCACAGAGGAACTAATAGGTTTTAGCCGAACCAAATCCTCCGGATCTGTTTTCGAAATATCTATGCGATAGGCAACACCACCAACTAAATAAGGTCTTTGGTTGTTCATCCGCTTTGCTTTGTATTTCAGCAATAATGGAAAGTCAAGAAAGGTTGATTTGATTGGATAATCATCCGAAATAACTAAATTATTGAATGAATCAGAGTATATTGAATGAATATTGTAAACGAGTTTACGTTCGCCAAACGACATGCCCGGTAAAAAACGAAGATCCAAATATTCGGTCATTCTTAAATTGGTAACAATTCCAACTGTAAAACCAGGAGTCAGGGTTGAGATATCAGCTCGTATTTGCCTATTGCCATCTATAATACCATCAATTGTTTCAAACTTTAATTGATCAAATTTCGGATTCTCACTCATGGTTTGATAATGATCAATATTAAAATCGAGTGTGCTATACGCCAGTGTAAAGCCGAAATGAAGACGTTTGTCGTCAAAGGTTGTCAGATTTTTAACCATCTGCCTCTGCGCCAGTGCGTTTAACCCAATCGTTAAGAAGAAAAGAATATAAAAAAAATGCTTCACAGTATTAGATTTTCAACTGTTGGTAAAACCATTTTATTACAAAATTATTGTATGCGCGAATTATTTTTGGGCGATGTAAATGGTTGCAATCCCAAACGTAAGCCTTTTTTGATTTGATCGTGAAAACCCACATTTTTTCAGTACCGATAAGAACTTCTGATCATCAGGAAAAGCCATTACCGATTCAGGCAAATAGGAATAGGCAGAACTGTCTTTTGAAACCAGCTTTCCGACTAATGGCAGAATTGTGAAGAAATAAAAGAAATAAAATTGCTTGAACGGGAAATACTTTGGCTTCGAAAACTCAAGGATCACCACTACCCCATCAGGCTTTAAAACCCTGTGAAATTCGGACAAACCCTTTTCGAGATTTTCGAAATTACGAACGCCAAAAGCAACGGTAATGGCATCGAACTGACGATCTGAAAAAGGCATTGATTCGGAATCGCCCTTTTTGAATTCAATCAGTTTGCTTAATCCCAGTTTTTCAGCTTTTATCCGGCCAACATTCAACATCTGCTCCGAAATGTCAAAGGCAACTATTTTCGAGGGATTTAGTTTCGAAGCAGCAATGGCAAAATCGCCTGTCCCGGTTGCCACGTCGAGTATCGATCCGGTTTTATCATAGCCGGAAAGAATCCTGATCGCCTTTCTTCTCCATAGTTTGTCGATTCCAAGCGACAGAAAATGGTTCAGGAAATCATAGCGTGGAGCGATATTGTCAAACATCTGCTCTACCTGCTGTTTCTTTTGCTGTTTTGAATCCTTGTAGGGGGTAACTTGCATGTTAAAAGAGTGTTCAGTCGCAGTGTTCAGTCTCAGTGTTCAGTCTCAGTGTTCAGTCGCAATAGGCAACTTTAGGCACTCCAAACTTTAGGCACTCCGAACTTTAGGCACTCCGAACTTAGTTTGCCGGAGTCATTTTATCAATAAATCCAAAAGATTCGTCGTCAATCCGGATTTCGCCTTTGGTCACGTGGCCCAAGGCAAAAAATGGAACTTTCAGGCTACTCATCAAATCAACAAAGGCATCAACCTTTGTAAGATCAACACCAACAACTATACGGCCCATTGCTTCGCCAAAAAGAAAGGCATCTTTACGGATTTCGGCATCAGTGGTAATATCAAAACCAAATCCGGAAGGCATTCCGGCCCGCAACAGAGAGAAAAACAAACCTCCCTTGCCAACAGGATTGGCAGAACTCAACAAACCCTCGGCAATCAGGCGTTTCATAACTGCATGAAGGCCAACTTCAACATCAATATCAAAAACAGGAAGTGGCGATTCTGATATTTCATGGTAAAACTCTAAATATTCCGAAGAATTAACATCGTTGTATGATCCACCGATCATGAAAATATTGTTCCCTTTTTTCTTCAAACTATGGGTTACAATTTTATCCTTGTCAGGAACAAAGCCCATCAAACTAACAATAATGGTAGGAAAAACCGGACCATGAGCCGAAAAATAATCAAACCGTATTTTTCTGTCGGTTAGTTTTATATTAAACTTGTTGCAGGCATTTACCAGTCCGTTCTTCGCCCCTGAAGCAATATACTGACCGTTCGGATCGGCAATATTAATATGGTATAGGAAAGAACTGACAGCTTCAGGAACGGCTCCAAAACAAATCATTTTACGGACTGCCCTTGCTATCAGCGTTTCAGTCGCTTTCTGGGGATCAGTTTCCAGATGATGATGCAATGCATGTGTTGTCATTGCCATTAACTGTCCGTTTTCGGAACAAAAAATACCAGTTTCATCATTTTCATCGTTCGACATTGATGCCACATCAACTGCTTCTTCACTAAAGTCATTAAAATAATTTATTGGTGCCAGATTAGGGTCAGCCATTAAATTAAATATAATATCCTGAATATTTTGTTCTTCCGGAATTTGATCAATCGTAAATTCCATGATTTCATTTTTTTGCTCGATCATAACGTTTGTTTTCTTTAAATGCAGAAACAAAAATAATTAAGTAGTTTGTTATTCCATAAGTTTTCAGATATTTTTAATTTTAGCGTTATTTTTAACCCTCAAATTCAATGAATCAGAAAATAGCCTTAATTACCGGAGCCACAGCAGGTATCGGCTTTGAAACCGCCAATTTATTGGCCCAAAACAATTACAATTTAATACTCACCGGAAGAAGAAAAGAGAGGCTTGATGCGCTTGAAAACAAACTATCATCGTCTTCAGACTGCAAAATCATGACGCTGAACTTTGACATCAGGATAAAAACAGAAACTGAACATGCATTAAACAGCATTCCGGATGAATGGAAAGCCATAGATGTTCTAATCAACAATGCCGGATTGGCTGCCGGACTAGCTCCGATAAACTCTGCTGATGTGGATGATTGGGAAAACATGATCGATACCAACGTGAAAGGATTGCTCTATACTTCCAGAATTGTCACTTCATGGATGATTGAACGTCAGAAAGGTCATGTCATCAACATCTCATCCATTGCCGGCCGGGAATCCTATCCGAATGGTTCGGTTTACTGCGGAACCAAACACGCCGTTTCAGCTATTTCAAAATCGATGCGAATCGAATTACTTCCTTATGGGATTAAAGTAACAACACTCTCGCCAGGTGCGGTTGAAACCGAATTTTCGCTGGTCCGTTTCCGGGGCGATCAGGAAAAAGCAGATCAGGTTTACAAAGGGTTTACGCCGCTTACAGCTAAGGATATTGCTGACACCATCTTATTTATCGTAAACCGGCCACAACATGTAAATATCGACGATTTACTGATCATGCCTGCCAGTCAGGGATCGGCCAGAGATTTTAACCGAAAATAATATAACTTGCCTTTTAGATTTACCAATGAAATAACAATAAAAATAGATTCATGAGTTTTTTCTTTGCGGTTCTCTGCGTAAAAAACTCTGCGGTTCTTTGCGGTTAAACCTTTTTACCGCAGAGTTACGCAAAGAAGACGCAAAGAACCGCAGAGAAAATTATTCTTTTAACCTTTCGGCAAACGTTTTTATTCCATATTTACTAATACAGTCTACAAGAAAATTCTATCATGATTAACTATAGTTCAGATTATTTAAAAGAATTTACTTTTCAAATATTCAAACGCATGGGTTGTCCCGACAATCATGCACTGGTAGCCGCTGACTGCCTAAACCAGGCTGATTTGCGCGGTGTCGATTCGCATGGCGTTGCCCGCCTGAGTGGATATGTCCGGTTATGGGAACTTAAAAGGCTGAACGCTGCCCCAAAAATGAGCATTATCCATGAAACTCCCAGTACAGCGGTTCTGGATGGAGATAAAGGATTAGGCTTAGTTACCGCGCCTCATGCTATGCAAGTAGCAATTGATAAAGCTAAAATTGCAGGCACCGGCTGGGTAGCTGTCCAAAATTCGAATCACTACGGAATTGCAGGTTATCATTCGATGCTCGCGCTTGAACATGACATGATCGGGATTTCGATGACCAATGCCAGTCCGCTGGTGGCGCCGACTTTCTCGAAAAGCAGGTTTCTGGGCACCAATCCAATTGCAGTTGCTATTCCGGCTTTAAATCAGCCTCCTTTTGTAATCGACATGGCCACCACCACTGTCGCCAATGGGAAACTTGAAGTTTTGCAACGCGAAGGAAAAGACGCGCCTTTAGGTTGGGCACAGGACAAGGAAGGAAATCCAACAACCGATGCCTTCGTTCTCAAGAAAGGTGGATCAATGCTGCCTTTAGGGGGCGACCGTGAGCATGGAGGGCATAAAGGTTACTGTTTGGGCGCTATGGTCGATATTTTCTCCGCAGTGCTTTCAGGTGCCAATTACGGGCCATGGGTCCCGCCATTCGTAAGTTTTCTTGAACCGCCTTCCAATCAGGTTGGGAAAGGGATTGGACATTTTTTAGGGGCAATCCGCATTGATGCTTTCCGTCCGGCTGCTGAGTTTAAAAAGAATATGGATAACTGGATTGAAACATTCAGGAATGCGGAACCAGCTTCAGGTTACGAAAAAGTACTGATACCAGGAGATCCTGAAAGAGAACTCACGATTGAAAGATTGAAAAATGGAATACCTTTGCAGGAGCAGGTGGTAAATGATTTGCAGGAACTTGCAGCTAAATTTGGCCTTGTTTTCAATTATTCCCCTAAACAATAAAAAAACTAAAACGAAAGTTTAATCTTTTATGTACGAAGCACTTGTAATCACGCCTGTTAAAGACTCCTTGAGTACGGCCATTGAGACTATTAAATCCATTCATCAGTCGGATGGAAAATTTCTTTATTGTATATACAACGACTTCAGTACTGAAGAAACTACCTGGCACCTTAAGGAAATTCAATCAAAATATAACTTTGAGCTTATTAATTTATCGGAAATTACCAATACCCCATCGCCCAATTACCGTTTGGTATTGCAGATGGCACAAAAAAAGGCTATTTCGCTCGGATTGCCCTTAATTATAGTTGAATCAGACGTGGAAGTTAAACCCAATACATTAACTGAATTAGTTCACCAATCCCAAAAGCGCATGAATTGTGGAATGGTAGCTACAGTTACCAAAGACATTGATGGTAAAATTAACTTTCCTTATCTGAACTTCAGAAAAACCAAGGAAAAAATCATAAAAACGAAACACAGCCTGAGCTTTTGCTGCACATTGCTATCTCCTGCCCTACTGAATCAATACGATTTTACAGAACTGTCGTCTGATAAACATTGGTACGATGTTTCTATTTCCAGAAAATCAGTATCTCTGGGATTCAATAATTATTTACTTGTTAATGAAGGAGTGCTTCACAAACCTCACAGTAGCAGGCCATGGAAACAGTTAAAATATAAAAATCCAATAAAATACTATTATCAAAAACTGATCAAGCGCCTTGACCGGATTTAAAAATGGCCCTATTCAAAAACAAAACCCTGGGCCACAAGCATCTCTAGTAACTTCCCTGAAAAATATCGGTTATCGGCACTTTTATACCGTACTTCAGCATAAACCTGTGCCAGGTTCCCTTTTCCATTCTCCTGAACAAATTGTTTCGATGATTCCAATTTTTCTTTCTCAGAATAAATAGATTGGATACGATCGTCAGAATAATCCTGATATTCTTCCCAATGGACCACAGAATTAAGAGGCAAGCGATCAGTTTTTTCAACAACCTGGTCAGGATAACCCAAAGTTATTGAGGTAATCGGAATCACACCGGCGGGTAAATTAAGAACTTTACTGATTTCGGGGGCATTATAAAGAACTGTTCCCAGATAACAAATTCCCAATCCTCTGTTTTCTGCGGCAATGCAGATATTCTGAGATAGAATAGAAGCGTCAACAGCGCCATTTAAAAGCCACAGTAAATTAGAAAAATTGGTTTGGGCACCATTCAGCGAACACCATTTTGAAAACCTGTTGAAATCATAACAAATAGTCAGAATTACAGGGGCATTCCTGACCATTGGCTGGTTAAAGTGAAATGGGGCAAGCAATTCCTTCTTATTCGGATCACGGGTAACAATAATGCTGTATAATTGCATATTGCCAGTATTCGAAGCCCTGATCCCACATTCAAGGATTTCATTCAAAACATCATCCTCAATACCTTTTGCCAGGTATTTTCGAATGGTTTTATGACTTAAAAGCAGTTCCATAATGATTGATTTATTGGTAAAAACAATAAATTTAAAATGGTATAAAATAAAATATGAGCATCCGTTTGTTTACCTAAACAATAGAATATCGAGCAGATATCCTTTGCCGTTGACTTCAGTCAACGGATAAAATAAAGGTGTGATATCCGGGCTTTAGCCCTTTTGAGTTGTGGCTAAAGCCATTCGATGAGCTCAGCAATCTATCCGTCAGCTGAAGCAGACGGCAAAGAATATCTTGGGTACACAACCAAATGCTCATAAATCAATTTAGGTATAGTTAAGGATATTCATAAAATAAAAAAGGGAAGCCCGCAAGCTTCCCTTTTTAAATCAATCAATTCGGCATTACCTTTTAACAATCTTAGCAGTCTTGGCAATTACATTATCCATGTCATACAGAGAGATAAAGTAAATACCACTGCGCAGTTCGTTTAATTGAATACGTTGAGCAGGATTAACAACTTCTTTCACAACCTGACCGGCGATGTTTGTAACAACCACCTTAGAAAGTTTAGAAGAAGAAACTACATCAACATAGGTATCAAATGGGTTTGGATAAACCTTAAATAGAGAACCATTTCCATTTTCAAGAGGATCGACGACATCAGTTACGAAGTTAAGTCCTGTTCTGAAAGTCCAAACTGATCTGGAAATAGCATTTATGTTTCCATCTGTAGGTACAGAACTCGCCGGAACAAAGACGGTTCCATACACCATTTGAAAACTCAGGCCCAAAAGTAGTACGAAAATACTAAATAGCCGAGTAAATGATTTTCTCATAGCATTTGTTTTTTAATTGAACTTAATTGATTGATTGATTGATTGATTGATTGATTGAATTTTATAATTTATTTTTTCTTTATTCGTTGATTTAATTGTATCAAATTAGAAATTACACAATGCAAACGTATAAAATTATCGCCAATGTACAACAATATAGACAGATAAAAATAAAGTATTTATAATTACAGCCACAATAAAGCAGGTTCGGTAAATTTACGTTTTTGTGTGCTGAAAGTTAAGTTTTTTTATTGTAACATGTAACTCACAAGTAAAAATATATTAACCAAAAATATTTATACCATTCAACCAAAAAGTGAATTGGTTAATAACCTTTCTAGTTTTCGATGCATTTTTATCGCATGGGCGCACTTTGCAATAATTAAAACCAATAACAAAATTATTCAATGATCTCCGAATAGAATAAAAGTGGTTCTATAACGAATCGTATGGGTAAACAAAACTCAATAAAAGTTGAATTTTCTAATATTATAAAAGCTATTTTTTTAAAAGAAATTTTGATAGTAAATATTTCATACTCACCCCGAAGTCCGCAAGCGGCCTTCCCCCCTCTCTTTTAAAAGAGAGGGGGGAGCATCGAAGATGCGACGGGGTGAGTATGCAGTTACAAAAAAAAATATCAATTCACTTTTCTATAATTACCCATACCAAACGTCATAGATCCATAAAAGTTTCCGACAATACTACTCCAAATTGATAAAATCATAACACATTTCCTGCATTTTTTCCAGAAAGCACAACATCCAAAAGTTAAATACTGTCTGTAACGCCTTCAATTCAAGGGAAATAAACGATTTTTAAGCCTCTGAGAATTGAATATATGAAAGTTCCTTGCCAACTGCAGGAGATTTCAAATTCTAAAGAGCAAAAAAACCGGAATGCAAAATTCAGGCTCAACATTAATAAAAAATTAAACCCGGCCCCAAAAGAGCTTATCTTCTGAAATAAATTTGAAGTTTCCACAATTAAGTATTTATTTTGTATGGCCTTAATTAAAAAAGGCCTTCGGAAAAATAAACATTATTCATTTATACATTCATTAAATTTAATAACGATGTCAAAAATTAAAATCGGTATCAACGGTTTCGGTCGTATCGGACGCTTCGTTTTCCGCGTTGCAGTAGCTAAAGAAAATGTAGAAGTTGTTGCAATCAACGACCTCATCGATGTAGATTATATGGCATATATGCTTAAATATGATTCTACTCACGGACAATTCAAAGGTACTGTTGAAGTAAAAGACGGACAACTGGTAGTAAACGGAAAAACTATCCGCGTTACAGCCCAGCGCAATCCTGCTGATATCAACTGGGGCGCTGTTGGCGCTGACTATGTTGTTGAGTCAACTGGTTTGTTCCTTGAAAAAACAAAAGCCCAGGGCCATATCGACGGTGGCGCCAAGAAAGTAATCCTTTCAGCTCCATCAAAAGATGATACCCCAATGTTTGTTATGGGTGTAAACCACAAATCGTACACCAACGACATGACATTCGTTTCAAATGCTTCATGTACTACCAACTGTTTGGCCCCTATCGCAAAAGTTCTGAATGACAATTTCGGAATTCTTGAAGGTTTGATGACTACCGTTCACGCAACAACTGCTACTCAAAAAACTGTTGACGGCCCTTCGGCCAAAGACTGGAGAGGCGGACGTGGCGCTGCCCAGAATATTATTCCTTCATCGACCGGCGCTGCTAAAGCTGTTGGAAAAGTAATTCCTGCATTGAACGGCAAACTGACCGGTATGGCTTTCCGCGTGCCAACTCCCAACGTATCAGTAGTTGACCTGACTGTTCGGCTGGTAAAAGAAACTTCATACCCTGAAATCTGTGCTGCAATGAAAGCTGCGTCAGAAGGAGAATTGAAAGGTGTTCTGGGTTATACTGAGGACGAAGTAGTATCGACCGACTTCTTAGGCGATTTACGTACTTCAATCTTTGATGCGAAAGCCGGTATCCAGTTGTCCCCAACTTTCGTCAAAGTTATATCATGGTACGATAATGAAATGGGCTATTCGGCCAAAGTTGTTGAATTGATCGAATACATGGATTCAGTAAAATAATATTGGATATTTTGAATCCTACACCTTATATTATAGGCAGTTCGAAAGAGCTGCCTATTTTGTCACAATTTGACCTTAGGATGAATCCACATAATTTATTTTTCAAGAAAAGTCTTTATAGTGGAGAAAACCAATTTGGCAAATTCGACAAAAGTTGTTGCTTCCCTAATACTAGGTGCACCGTCGGGCAACAAACCCATGTCTCCTGGATAACGGGAATCAATATAAGCTTCGTTAATTACTTTCAATGTTAAGATGTCATCGAAGGGATCAATAAATTGCTGGATCAATTTATACAACCGCAACAAGTCATGAATCCTCTGGGGTTCATTATCCTTTTCTACCAAAACCGCCTTAAATGATTTTTCAATGGCTTGTTGACAATGAAATGTGACTACTGCCGTCAATGAATCATCCTGTAAAAGCTGGGCGGCAGATTTAATGTCCAATTCTGCGGCATTTAACCATTCTTGAGTCAGAATCTTCATTCTCTGTTTTTTGAAGTATGTTTATATGAGTTGAATACCTTTGTTTATAATCGTTTGAGAAAGATTACTCTTTAACTCAATGAAGCGCATATACATTGGAAGGGTGTGAACAATAATATCTAAAGGAAATCTATCTCTGATCGGATTCAAAAGGTCAGAAATATATACTTTCATTTTAATTTTGTCAGAAAAAGATTCAGGAATATTATGATTTTTTATAACAATGTAAAGATCAATGTCGCTATCTTCTGTTGGATTACCATAAGCATAACTACCAAAAAGAATTACTTTTTCAGGATCCAAAATCTTTAGACTTGAGATGATCTCATTTTTTATAATCTCAGGCAACATAGTTTATACTTTTTGCACGAAAGTTAGTGAAATAATTGTTGATATAATTCAGTGACAATTTAAAAGAAATCTTTCCCGAACAATTCACTTTCGACCAGTTCACAAATAATGTGACCAATCAGTATATGCAACTCCTGAACACGGGGAGTATCATCTGAAGGTACATTAATTAAAACATCCGCTTTTTCAGCCATCTTTCCACCTGTTGAACCGGTCAAAACAATACATGTAAAACCAGTTTCACTTGCCTTACAAAGTGCCTGATAAACATTTTCGGAATTTCCGGAAGTAGAAATGGCCACCAGCACATCGCCCTTTTTCCCGACTGCCTGAATATAGCGGGAATAAGCTGAGCCAAAGCCGAAATCATTTGAAACGGCAGTCATGAACGAACTGTTTACATGGCAGGCTTCAGCATGGATCGGAGGCCTGTCGAGATATAATTTACCTGAAAGCTCGGCAGCCAAATGTTGCGCGTCGGCCGCACTGCCACCGTTTCCGCAGAAAAGTGTTTTATTGCCCGACCGATAGGCCTGAACGATTATGTCTGATGCCTTTTGAATCCGGTCAATCAAATCAGAATCCTTCAGGATTAATTGTTTGAGGTCAATCGATTCCTGAATTCTTTTGGTTATGAGTGTGTTTTTATCCATCTGTATTCTTTTTACTTTTTCTGTGCCTTTGCCTAAACTTTTGTTTTATCGTAAACTGATAAAAAGGTACTGACCATATTTGCCCATGAGAATTTCTTCTTTTCCTCCACAATATTAGCTTCAAATTCTGTCATTCTTTCATTCCCGTAAAAATCGACCAATGCGTCTGCAATCTTATGTCTGTCGGGTTCAACAACATATCCGATTTTGCCGTCAGGAATAATTTCGGCCAACCCACCAACATTGGTAACCAGCATTGGCTTATTAAAATGATATCCGATTTGCGTTACGCCGCTTTGCGTCGCACTTTTATAGGGCTGAACAACCATATCGGCAGCGCTGAAATATAGGTTCACCTCTTCATCAGGAATAAATTCTGTCCGTAATTCAATCAATTTAGCCAGATTGTTCTGTTTGATCAATTCAAGATAAGGCTCGGCACTTGAATAATATTCGCCGGCAATCAACAATTTTACCGGAAATTTCCGCAATCGCTCATCGGCAAAGGCATTCAGAAGTAAATCGAGCCCTTTGTAATCGCGGATGAATCCGAAGAAAAGAAGATATTTTGTATCGATGTCGAGATTAAGTTTTTGTTTGGCAATTTCGAACGATAACCTTTCTCCGTAATTGTCGAAAATCGGGTGTGGGCAAAATTCCATCGGTAAATTTTCCCTGAAAGTTTTGGCTTCAGTCAACACACTTTTCGACATCGCGATCAAACCGTCAATTCGCTGAATGAAATAATTGGTAAGTGCGCGATCGCCAGGCCGGTGTTCGTGAGGAACGATGTTATCGGCCAGGCAAATAATTTTAGTGTGCAGGTTCTTGCGAATCTGTCCGGCAATGGTTCCAAGACATGGCGCCATAAAAGGAAGCCAGTACCTGACAATTACCAAATCAGGGTTTTCGTTGCATATTCGTCTTCCCACACTTATCCAGTTAAGCGGGTTTATCGAATTGATTGTCCGCTTGATCGATAAATTTTCAGGAGCTGATTTTAAATTATACTGTGTTTTCCCCGGAAAAAGAAATGACGGATATTGAACAGTAAAAGTCTCAATTTCAACCTCAAAGCCCATTGAAACAAATTCCTGCGCCAATCTTTCATTGGTAGTGGCAATTCCACCCCGATATGGATAAGCCGGTCCTATAATTTTGATGGTTTTAAAATCTGTCATGATCTTTTCAACTTTTGTTCAATAAACGCAATTATTTCCTGGATCCGGGTTGGTTCGAACCAACTGATTTCGCCATCGCGGCGGAACCAGGCAAGCTGCTTGCGGGCATACTTTCGTGAATTCCGCCTGATCAGATCAACTGCCTCTTCCAAAGTGCAGTTGCCGTCAAAATAGGAAAACAATTCTTTGTAGCCAACAGTATTCAACGAATTCAGATGTTTGTACTGATATACACTTTTCGCTTCTTCAAGCAAACCTTCGCCCATCATTCGCCCTACTCGTTCATTTATGCGCTGGTACAAAATTTCCCGGTCCTGATTTAACCCAATTTTAATTATCCTGAAAGGCCGTTCCCGAACTGTATTTTTCCGGAACGAAGTAAATGTTTTGCCTGTCATTTGACAAATTTCTACAGCATGAAGCAAACGTTTGGGATTATTAAGATCAACAATGCCATGATATTCAGGATCCAGGGCAAAAAGTCTTTGCCGCAAAGCTTCCAGTCCATTTTCTTGGTACCAGCTTATTACCTCCGTTCTGATTTCAGGGGTAACTGTAGGAATATCATCAATGCCTTTACATATAGTGTCAATGTATAACATAGACCCTCCGGTGAGTATCAAAGGATTTTTTATTTTGAAAAGTTGATTGATAAGTTCGATAGCCTCGGTTTCGTATTCGCTGACATTATAATAATCGTGTATCGACCGGGATTGAATGAAGTGATGGCAAACTGATTTCAGGTCCTCTTTATTAGGAACAGCAGTGCCGATAGAAAGCTCGCGAAAAAATTGCCTCGAATCGGCAGAAATAATATCAGTAGAAAAATAATTGGCAAGTTGAATGCTGATATCCGATTTTCCAACACCGGTTGGACCCAAAACCACAATTAATGTATTCATCCCTATTTTTTGTGTTGCTGGCAAAGATAAGCAATGAACAAGAAAAAAGAAGGGGACTTTTTAAGTCCCCATTTGTTTAAGCATCCATTTCTCCAAATATCTCATAATAATCTTCCAAATCTCCAAAACTCTTGTACGCATCGTCATAGTCCATGAGATCCACTCCAGGACTATCATAATCATTTAGCAGGAATTGAGCAGGGGCATTCCCTTTTTCATAAGCAACAAATGGTTCTTGCAGATCAGTTTTCATAATTTTTTCTTTTAATTCGATAAATAAAAAACGTTCATTAAAAAAATCGAAAACATATATTAGTTTTTGTCCGGTTTTCGATAAGTAATTATCCAGTTTTGTTGTTCTCATGCTGATTAGCATAGGGGTAGATTTACCTGAATCAAGGGAGGTGATTTCAACGCTTTTCCTCCACAAATAATCGGTAAGGAAAAATGAGGCCAGTTGTGAATGGTCAAAACTACATGCATTCTGTATAATCAGATTAAAATCTTCAAATGTATTTTCAGAATTGATATGGATCAATCTACTGAAATCAGGAGCCTCTAATGATGAAATTTCGAAAATACAGATCATATATAAACTTTAGAATTGAGCTTGAAGATGTTTTATATCCGGTCAAATTAAAGCTAAATGATAACGATGTGAACGAACCTTTATCTAAAAAATTAATTTTTAAATGTTAAAAAAGTTTAAATCGAAATTTAATGTAGCATAGGGAACAACATATCAATACATTAACAAGGTTCGTTTAAAACTACATCAATATGCCAATCTTGAACAATCGAATATATATTACAATTGGTCGTTAATCAATTATTATCAGGCCAGGGAATTTAAGGACAAGTACGTTTTCCCAGCGGCGGTTTCGATCTCGACAACGGCAACAGGAACTGCAACAGTGAAATTCGAATCGCAGAAAACCAATCCCAATGTATCGGTACAGGGAGTTGATAACAATTACCTTTATACCTCAGGAAATGAAATCAGGATTGGACAAAATTTCACTGAAGAAGAAATAAATTCGGGAAGGAATGTAGTTATTATAGGTGATGGGGTTGTAAAGAAAATATTCCGAAAAGGCGAAGATCCGCTGCAAAAAATAATCAGTATCGGCGGAGGAAAGTACCGTGTTATCGGCGTTCTCGAGTCAAAAGGACGCGGATTCGGATCAGGGGGCGATCAACTTTGTTTACTTCCCTACACCAATGTCAGAAGCTATTTTTCACGCCCTCAAATGAATTTTTCCGTTCAAATAAAGGTCAACAACACTGAATTGGTCGATCCGGCAATTGGTGAAGCTGAAGGAACTTTCCGGGTGATCCGTAACTTAAACCCAGCTGACGAAAGTGATTTTAATGTGGAGAAAAGCGACAATCTGGTAAATATCCTGCTGAAGAATATTCAGAATATCACCCTTGTGGCAACCATTATAGGTTTCATCACATTGTTTGGGGCTGCTGTCGGACTGATGAACATTATGCTCGTTTCTGTTACCGAACGAACACGCGAAATTGGTATCCGGAAAGCCATGGGAGCCACTTCAAAAATAGTAAAACAACAATTTCTGATTGAAGCCATTGCAATTGGCCAGATAGGCGGAATTGTGGGTATTATTTTTGGGATTCTGGCTGGCAACGGGGTCGCAATGCTTATTGGAACTCCATTTTTTATTCCATGGATCTGGATTATTGCCGGAGTAATCCTATGCTTTTTTGTCGGAATTTTATCAGGATATTATCCGGCCCAAAAAGCATCAAAACTTGATCCGATCGAAAGCTTGCGATTTGAATAAAATATTCCTCTCAAACCTATCATTCTTATTCGTTAATTATTTGTTCTAAAAAGTGATCTGAAAGAACGGTTCGAACATTTTTTTCAGAAATAATATATCTTTACTCTTTAAGTACAAATAAGCGAGGTGTAGAAAGATCAGGCGATGACAAAACTTCAGACAAAAGCAGAACAAAGATTAATTCAGGATTATTATGACGACTTGATAAAAGCATGTGACCGTAAAGTTTCGGATGAAGGAAAAGTACGGATAAACAAAGCTTTTGAGTTCGCCAATTCTGCACATGCCGGTGTAAAACGAAAATCAGGAGAACCATATATCATTCATCCAATTGCTGTGGCAACCATTGTAGTCGAGGAGATTGGATTAAGCGCAACATCCATCATATCAGCACTTTTGCACGATGTGGTAGAAGACACCGATTACACGCTTGAAGATATCGGCAATTTATTTGGCGAAAAAGTTGCTTCGATTGTTGACGGCCTTACCAAACTTACTGATGAATTTACACCTCAGCAAGACTCAAAACAGGCAAATAATTTCAGGAAAATGCTGATGACCCTTTCGGATGATGTCCGGGTTATCCTGATAAAAATTGCCGACCGTTTGCACAATATGCGGACACTTGATTCGATGGCCCCCAACAAACAATTGAAAATAGCAGCGGAAACCTTGTACATTTTTGCCCCCCTTGCCCACCGGCTCGGATTGTACGCCATCAAATCAGAACTGGAAGACCTCAGCTTGAAATATAAACATCCTGATTCTTTCAACCAGATACAGTTCAGGCTTCACAATCAGCGGGAAAAAAGAGATTACCTGGTTACAGAGTTCATCAGGCCTATCGAACAACAATTAAAAAATGAAGGAGTAGATTTTACAATTACAGAACGCTTAAAATCCATCTATTCCATCTGGAATAAAATGCAGGCCAAAGGTGTTTCGTTTGATGAAGTATATGATTTACTTGCTGTACGAATCGTTTTTATTCCCAATCCGGATGTTTCAGAAAAACGACAATGTTTCGATATTCTGTCGCTGGTAACCGATATTTATAAACCCAAACCTGACCGGATACGTGACTGGATTACCATTCCGAAAGCAAACGGATACGAAGCTTTGCACATTACTGTAATGAGTCCTCAGGGAAAATGGGTCGAAATCCAGATACGTACACAGCGAATGGACGAGATTGCCGAACGTGGTTTTGCAGCTCACTACAAATACAAAAATATCAATGATGTTGAGAATGAGCTGGATAAATGGCTTCAGAAAATAAAGGAAATGCTTCAGAATCCGGAATCGGATGCACTCGAATTTCTGGATGAATTTAAAATGAACCTCTTCGCTTCAGAAATCATTGTATTCACCCCAAAAGGACGAATGGTAACGCTTCCTAAAAATGCTACCGTCCTAGATTTTGCTTATGAAATTCACACGGAGTTGGGCAATCATTGTATTGGGGCAAAAATCAATCACAAACTTGTTCCTAATTCGCATGTGCTGCTTAGTGGCGACCAGGTTGAAATACTTTCGTCGAAAACGCAAACGCCACAGTTGAACTGGTTAAATTTCCTGATTTCGGCAAAAGCAAAAGCAAAAGTAAAACAATCATTTAAGCTCGACCGCAAAAAGCACATTGACCAGGGCCGGAAGATTATTGAAGATCATCTCGCGAAACTTAAGATTGCACCTTCGTCGGATACCCTGAAAAAACTGACAAACTATTATAATCTCACCAATAAAGAACAACTTTATGCACAGGTTGGGATGGGATTTCTGGAACTCGATAATCTAAGAGAAGTTCTTCAAACACGACGGCAAAATAAACTTGCCAAATTCTGGAAATTAAAATTCGGCACAAAAAAAGAGGCTGTTTCAAATACACTGGACAAGCTCGACAAAAAATTACCATTTATCCTGAAAGAAGATCCTGATCAGTTAAATTATACGCTTGCAAAGTGTTGTAATCCTATTCCCGGCGATGATGTAGTCGGTTATGTTTCAGGAGCAGAACATATTATTATTCATAAAAGGAACTGTTCTGAATCACTTAAAATGATGTCGCAGCAGGGCGACAGCATCATTACTGCCGAATGGACCAAATTCAAAAAGCTCTCCTACCTTTCACGCATCAAGTTAAGCGGGTTCGACCGTATCGGAATTGTGAACGAAATCACCACCATTATTTCCAAACATAGCAACATTAACATGCGTACCGTTCATTTCGATACGCATGATGGTATTTTCGAAGGTGATCTGTATTTATATATCCATAGTGTTCAGGATTTGTCCGAACTTATTTCCCGGTTAATGAAAATCAAGGGAATAGACAAGATTGACCGCATTGAGAAAATACAGGAATAAATGTTCAGTTAGCTTTTCCATTGAAAAAATACTATTTTTGAACTCTATTTTTAATTGGTTTAAATATGAATAACCAAAATACCAAAGAAACCGTTAAGCACACTTTCGTAGAATATCTCGAAAAAAACGGACATCGGAAAACACCTGAGCGATTTGCAATTCTTGAGGAAATTTACTCAAGGGAAGGGCATTTCGATATTGAATCGCTTTATATCTCGATGAAAAATAAGAACTATCGGGTAAGCCGTGCAACGCTTTACAATACGGTGGACTTGCTGCTTGATTGCAAACTGCTGATCCGGCATCAATTTGGTAAAAGCATTGCACAATTCGAAAAAGCCTTTGCAATTCCGCAACACGACCATCTGATTGATGTACGCTCAGGATCGCTGACCGAATTTTATGATCCCCGCCTCAGAGAAATTATTGAAGATATTTGCCATAAACACAACTTCAAATTTTCGCACCACACACTTTACATATACGGACATTTCATCAACAACAGCCTCGATAATTAAAACCATCTGTATTTATTCAAGACCCACACTTCAAAACAAAACAATAAAGTTCCTGTTTTTTAACACTCCATTTTGACCTTACATCTCCAAAATAATTGTAATTTTATCGCTCGTTAAATCAATCTTATCCCGTGATAAAATGAAAGTAGATGTATTATTAGGACTCCAGTGGGGAGACGAAGGAAAAGGCAAAATTGTTGATGTACTGACTCCGGGATACAATGTTATTTCAAGGTTTCAGGGTGGCCCAAATGCTGGCCACACGCTTGAAATAAATAACTTCAAACAAGTACTTCATACCATCCCTTCAGGTATTTTCCATGACAATAAAATGAACGTGATCGGGAACGGAGTGGTAATTGATCCGATTACTTTCGAAAAAGAAATTGAATCGATACGGAAACACAATGTTGACCTGAAAAAAACTTTATATATTTCAAAAAAAGCCCATCTGATACTTCCCACCCACAGGTTGCTCGATGCTGCCTCCGAAGAAGCCAAAGGTGCAACTAAAATCGGATCGACTTTAAAAGGGATCGGCCCAACGTACCGCGATAAAATTGGCCGCGAAGGATTAAGGGTTGGCGATTTGTTCGAGAATTTTACTGAAAAATATACATCAAGAGTTCAGGCCCACAAAGATCTGCTCGACAATTATTATCATTACGATTACGCTACCCAACTTGCACAACTTGAGCAGGATTGGATGAAAGGAATTGAAGTGCTAAAAGGTTTTATGATTGTCGATACAGAACACCTGATAAACGAAAGCCTTGCAGAAAACAAGTCAGTTTTGGCTGAAGGAGCACAGGGGACCATGCTGGATATCGACTTTGGTTCGTACCCATTTGTAACCTCTTCAAGCACCATTTGCGCCGGCGCCTGTACCGGACTGGGAGTTGCGCCCAATAAAATCGGAAATGTATATGGCATTTTCAAAGCATACTGTACACGCGTTGGAATGGGTCCCTTCCCAACTGAATTGTTTGATATTGACGGAAAGAACTTGCGCGATGTTGGCAAAGAATATGGATCAACTACCGGTCGCCCGCGCCGCTGTGGCTGGCTCGATCTGGTTGCCTTAAAATATTCAATCATGCTGAACGGAGTGACCGAACTAATCATGATGAAATCTGACGTGATGGATAAATTTGAAACCATCAAAATCTGTGTAGCTTATGAAATCAATGGAGAAGAAACCGAAAAATTTCCATTTGAGCTGAATGATAATGTAAAACCTGTTTATGTTGCATTACCGGGATGGGAGGCTGATCTGACTCAGTTAACCAGTCAGGATGAATTTCCGGAGGAATTTAACAACTACATTAATTTCATCGAAGAACAAGTCGGGGTGCCGATTAAAATAGCTTCGGTTGGGCCAAACAGGGCACAAACCATCCATTTGGGAGCGTAAAATATTGGGGAGCCAGTTATCTGGCTTCCTTTCTTTTTCTATTTTTTTTTTGATTCTCGGTACGAATGACTATTTTAGAACGTTTTTGCATAAGCGTAATCGTATTTAGTGTCCAAAAATGGAAATTACAAGACCTACATTGTTACTAAACAAAGAGATTGCTTTACGAAACATCGGAAACATGGTTCGCAAAGCAGAAAATTTAAACCTGAATTTCCGACCCCATTTTAAAACTCACCAATCTATCGGAATTGGAGAATGGTTCCGCAAAGCAGGGGTGAATTGTATCTCCGTTTCTTCTTTAACAATGGCCAATTATTTCGCTGATTTTGGCTGGGACGATATTACCATCGCTTTTTCTGTAAATATTCCTGAAATTCCTGAAATCAATGGACTTGCAGGCCGGATAAAACTAAACGTACTGATAGAAAACAGGGAAGGACTTGCGGCACTTCAGAAACAAATTACCTGGCATACCGGTGTTTTCATTAAAATTGATACCGGATACAACCGGACAGGAATTGAAGCCAACCGGACACATTTGATTGACCAATTGCTCGAAAACATTCAAAAGTCGCCGCTACTTCAGTTCAAAGGCTTTGTGTCACACACAGGGCACACTTATCAGGCCAATTCGACACATGATATTTTCAGCCGACATTTCGATGCCCTCCTGAAAATGAAAGCATTAAAAGCACGATATCTGAATGAATGGCCCGAGTTGATCATCTCTTTGGGCGATACCCCATCATGTAGCATTTGCGAAAACTTCGATGGAGTTGACGAGATCCGTCCCGGAAATTTTGTTTTTTACGATCTGATGCAACACAAATTAGGATCATGTAAATTGACTGACATAGCTGTCCGAATGGTTTGTCCGGTAGTTGCCACACACCCATCACGAAACGAGGTGGTCATTTATGGAGGTGCAGTTCATTTTTCAAAAGATTCCATCATCAATATTGACGGGAACCCACTTTTTGGAAGGATTATAATTACTGACGGTGATACTAAAATTCTTTTGGATGAAAAAAATTATCTACATGCACTATCACAAGAACATGGTATCCTGAAAATCGCTCCCCGGGATCTTAAATATTTCAAACCCGGCGACCTGATCGAAATCGTTCCGGTACATTCCTGCCTTACCGCCAACTTAATGAAAGAATACCTGACTACAGAAGATGAAATCATAAAAATGATGCCTTTCTACTAACCACATGCTGTTGTGACAAAATAGATTCTTTCACTTCCGACAAACATTCCAGATAAGCGGTTAAAGGATATAATTCCTCATCGTACCACAACGAAGCAAAATACAATCCGATAGGGGAGGCAACCAACCCGTCGGCTTCTGTTTTTTCAGCCAGCCAATTTAAGCCTGAAGCACATTCTTCCTGAAATCCATTTCGAACCAAAGCTGTCACTGCCAGCGAAGTTTCCTCAATACTTCCTTGTATATTTTTTGCACCGCCCCAGCTTCCATCCTGATCATGAACAGAGGCTAGATAATGGCAACCGCGATCAATCATCAGTTTCAGTATCACTTCATACCCGTTTCCTAATCGGGTATTCAATGTTTCATTCAGATAGGCAGTCACTCGGGCCGTGCCATAAACCGGATTGGCATGATCAGCCGTATGTTGGTTCCCGAACCATAACGGCAACCAATACCCTGTTTTGTCCTGATGTTTTTCCAGATAAATTAAGGCTCTAACAAACGACTTTTTAATTTCTGAAAGTTGTTCCCGATCCAGTGAATCACCGAAAAGGTGATCAGTTTTAGCCATTGCCAGAATAGCATGACCGGTTAAATCGGAGCAACTCTGATCAAACGGCAATTTGCCCCATCCCCGCGAAAAAGTCGGGAATCCGCCATCCTTGTTCTGAAGTTGCAACAACCATTTACAACCAGCCAAAACCGGTTCCTTAATGAGTTCCGGATTTTCCTGATTCAGTGCCAGCAAAGCAAGAATAGTTCCGGGTGTATCATCGCCATCGGGCACGGAACCCGAATGGGAAGTCCAACCCCAGCCACCCGGTTGCGTTCCGTTAAACGGATGGATTTGTTTATTCTGAATTGCCAGCAAATGATTCGTCAGTTGTTGCTTACTTTTCGAATCAAGGACTTTATCCTGATTACTTCGCAGCGATTTCACCGCCAATGTCGTCACCCAAGTCGAAAGATCGATGTCAATCGGCCAGCTTCCGTCTTCGCGCTGTGTGCGTTTCAGGAAAGCCATTCCATCGCGAACCACTTCCAGATTGTGGTATCCCGATTCAACGAGGCACAAACACACAAAAGCTGTGAGCGGAACAGCTTCCAGATAACCACCACTTTCGGGTTGGATTTTCCGAAGCAATGCCAGTGATTTTTTTACGGAAGCTTCGCGAATCATGCGCATCAGCGGATTCTTCTTTTTCTTAAACCTGAAAATAGCAATGCCAACCGCCACCAAAGCCGGAATAGCATAGCTTACAACGCTCAAATTCAACATGCTGTAAAACGAACGTGGCAACAACGAAAGCTCGAAAGGCAATTGCGGAATGGAATCAAATGCCTCTTTCCCCGGAACATTGCAAAAAGCGCACATTGTCAGAATAGGAACAGAGAAGGTGCGATCTGTTTTGTAAAAATCTAATATGGCCGGAATAAGTTGCCCTGAATTAACATCGATATTTTGTGATCGCAAGTAACCTCCTATTTTCTGAAGCAACAAACCGCCTTCATTTTCTGTACTGCAAGCTTTTGTTGCGGCAAAACAAAGCAAACTGGCGCTCACATTGCTGGTACTTTTAGGCGAATCCCCAAAACCGCCGTCCGGATTAATATTATTCTTTAGCCAATTCACTCCTGAAGAAATTTCAGAAGCATTTCCCTGGGCATCGTTGAAATGCAGTGCCGTTATGGCCACCGCCACGCCCAGCGCACTCGATGAAAGCCGGCCATCCCAATAACCATCCGCATTGCGTTTTTGGAGCAGAAGGTAGCTGAGTTCGTCAAATTTGAGTTGAATATTTGTGTTCATTGGTTTCAGTTTGAGGATGCAAGATAATAAAGATCGGTGTTTTTGTCTATGTCCGTCTGCTAAAGCAGCACGGCGAAGGATATTGTTTCACTTATTAAAAGCTTCCTATCCTTTGCCGTTCACTTCAGTGAACGGAATGTTAGTTATAACCAGCCAACACCCCCAGCGCCAGCAATCCATAAAACGTATATTCCACATCGGCAGCCTGGTCGCCATCGCCTGAAAGAAAAGCGCCTTCGGCATAATTTTGTTCAATAAAATCCAGACAGGCAGGCTTCAGTAATCGCAAATCGCATACGGCAAAATTCAGGGCAAATAGAGCTACGGCTGTAGATAGCATGTCCGCTTTGTTGAGATGGGCGAAAGCTTTAAACCCGCCCGGTTCGCAGGCAAACGACTTTAAAAGTTCCAGTTCGTCCGTTCCATCCTGATTCATCATTTTTTGCAGAAACACTCTGGCTGCAACCTCCGAACAAGGTGAATTTGCATCGACAATTGTTTTTTTCAACATCTTACTTGCACCAAACTTTAATAATCCGGAGAAAGGAAAAACAGCATCTATCGTCAGGAACAACACAAAACTACGGTACGAGAGATTGATTGAATAACGTTCCTTCCAGAATGATTTGCCCAACGAAAAAACGGATCTAATCCGCGAAAACCTGCCTGTGTCCAATTCCTTCTGAAGTAATACCAAACAACATTTTTCAATGAATCCGGAAGGATTAGAAGAAGACTCGTTCGAAATAAAATGTTTTAATCTTCGAATTGATTCAATAACGAGTTGCGGCTCCAGTCTCCGGTCTTCGGACTTCCGACTTCCGACTTCGGTCTTCGGTTTCCGGTCTTCGGTATCCGCCGCTCGCAGCATCATCCCACCGAACAACGAATAATACAGATCAGACCGTCCGCCGCGATCCTGAAAACCACCATCCGAATTCTGTTGACCGAGCAGAAATTGCATCACCTCTTCCCTGCCCTGCCCATCCAGCAAAGCAAATGCCCGTCGAAGCAATTCAATCATTTGTTTGTAAAAAGGAATATGGGGGGATGATTGGGATTGGTGCATTTCTTCCAAATAAAATTAAACTTAAAATATTTTGCCCAGTACCGTGTACAAACTCAGTTTCATTTTCAGGTTTTCCAGTTTATCGAGCTCACGGTATGCTTTATCGGTATATTCCTGAAGAAGTTGTTCCGCTTTCCGGGCAGTTTCATTTTCACGAATCAGTTCAGAAATTTTGAACCCATTATTTTCTGCATAAAACAACCGAAGATTTGCAGACGTGGATTCATCCGATTTTTGGGCCAATAGCGAAAGCAGCAACGGATAATCAGCAGGTTGGGTGTGTTCGTTTGATTCCCGAAATTCATCCAGATCGTCCTTGATCTGGTAGGCCATTCCGAAGTAACCGGAAAATATTTTAAGGATAGCCAAATCATTTTCAGAAGCATTGGCAACAACGGCCCCGAGCAACAACGCCACACGGATCGCAGAACCTGTTTTCCGCTCAAAGATTTCGAGCTGCTTATCGAGCGAAAGAATGGTTTTGTGTGAACTTGCCAGCAAATCGGCACCCTGTCCCAACGACAAAGCCACATGCCCGCTGGCAACCAGTTGATAGCAGGCAGCCAGTGTTGCCGGCTCGATCGGCAGTTTTCCCAACAGCTCATATCCTTTCCCCAGCAGAAAATCGCCGGTATTAATGGCCACGGCTGTTCCGTTCAGTTTGTGAATGGTTTCTGTATCATAGCGGAAATCGTCATTGTCTTCCACATCATCGTGAATGAGCGATGCTTTGTGGAAACACTCCACCACCACTGAAAGTGAAGCCATCAATTCATCTGAAATATTTCCGGAGTAAGCAGAATATGCCAAAGCGGTTAAAAGCGGTCGAATCCGTTGCCCTCCGGTAAGCATCGACTGAATCGCCAACTGACAAGTCTGGTCATTGGCAGAACCAAAAGCTTCAGAAAGAATTTCTTCTGAGAAGAATAACCGTACTTTCTCTTTTAATGCAGAAACAGATACAGTGCGAAACTTGTCATTTTCCTGAAAGGCAGAAAGTTCATCGTTCAGCCAGCGGTTATCAACATCGGTTTCGGCACAGCCCTCGAAAAGCAACGGAATGCCAATTACAGGAACTGCTGCCCGCGAAACCGGCTCAAACGACTTTTGAAGTACCGACATGCAACTGACACCAATCACCGCATCAACCGATCCTTCCTGAACAAGACTAACGGCAACCGTAGTTCCTTCGGCAACAAGCGTAGCATAACCGAGCTCCTCCGCTTTTTGCAGGATGGGATCAATCTGACAACTCTGGCACCCGGCGCAAATCAATCCCAGCTGATCAATTTCCGCATTGCAATTGGTTTCGTTTTTCAGGCACTGTGGTATAAGCAGCAGCCGGCGATTGAAAGGTGTGGCAGCAACGATTGGACGCCAAATCTCATTTCCACAAACAACCATCGCAAATTCACGGAAACTGGTATTGGTATCGGTCAGAGCAATCACCTCATCAGCCATTTGGCCAATCAACGAAAAGCTCGCCGGGGGCAAAATCCCCCTTTCAGCAACCAGTTCGCGCGCCGCCTTCCTCAACCGGTTTCGGGTGATGGCCTGTTCAGGGACAACCAATATGTTTTCTTTAATTTTCATTTCAAATATTAATCATATCCGTCAGCTGAAGCAGACGGCAAAGTATATCGCTCTGAATGAACATTTTACACCTCATTTATCAATTACAATTTTACTTTATATATGCATTCAAGATCAATAATAAACCCTTCACAAATCACTACCCAAAAGCTTTCCCCTTTGGGGGAACGGGAAGTGGGCTTAATTTTCATCCATAAGCACCCAATCCAAAAAATGCCCTTCGTTTGGCAAAGCGGTAAATCCGGCTTTTCTCCGGAATAATTTCGCACGAACCATGACTAGTGGTTTCAGGAGCTATTTGCAATCGTTCTAATTCCCCTTTTCTTCCTGATGTGTTTTTTGCATCATGTTTCTGTACAAATTCTGCTAGCCACTGTGGATCTTCCATCAAAACACAACCTTTGGTTTTTTGTTGAATCTGGGCCCTGAAATCGCTCAGAAATTTAGACTCTGCATAAAGTCGATCCAGCGGTTTTTCATCCACATGATCGGCAGCAAACTGAATGATCGGACAAGGTTCAACAAAACCGGAGGCATTGATATGATGGCTCAGTCCTTCTGCTGCCGGACACATTCCATTTCCATCCGCATCCCAATAGGTATCTATAATGGCAATACTGTATTCCATCCGGGCATCAACCATGTACTGACGAAGTTCCCTGATTTCATCTTTGCTAAGGGCCAGTTGATAATTGGGCTGATGTCCGACCGGACGATAAATATAATACCACAAATAGGCAACTCCTTTGTCTATCAAAGAATTAATAAATTCAGGCGACATGGCCATTTTCAGGTTCGATTTGCAAACACTGATGGCCACCCCGGTAACCAGTCCGGCTTTTATGCAATTGTCGATACCTTGGTTGGCCGATTGAAACACATTCTTGCCACCACGACGAACATCGGCAACTTCTTCATCGCCTTCGAAACTAATAAGCGGAGTTACATTGGCGCATTGCCGAAGTGTTTCAGCCACTTCAGGAGTAATAAGCGTGCCGTTGGTAAACAACTGAAAATAGCAATCGTTGTGTTTTTTGAAAATATCAGGAAGTGGTTTGTACAAAAGTGGTTCGCCTCCTAAAATTCCGAAGAAATACGAACCCATCTTTTTAGTGTCATCAATAATACGGTCAACTTGTTCTGGTCTCAAACGGCTGTTTTTCTCTTTTCCCATCACCCAACATCCCTGACAATTCAGGTTACAGTCGTCGGTGACCGAAATAAAATTGAAGGCCGGAAAAAATTCGCCTTTCTTTTGCCGTTTCTGAAACCGGGCAAACGACATGGAGCCTTTGATTCCCATGTTGACGACAAATTTGTACAAACATTTTTTATCGGTATGAAAAAGTATATTTTTTAGTAAACCCATTGATTAGTTTCAAGTTTCAAGTTTCAAGTCTGTTGGATATTGGATATTGGATATTGGATATTGGATATTTTTCAATTCTATCTTGAATCACAGCTTATTATGCCGGTTACTGTAGCTTTTCTTTCTCCTCCCCTTGGGGGAGGTTGGGAGGGGCTATCTTCAATTCTTCAAGCACTTTTTGTCGTTCGGCTTCGGCTTGCTCGATCAATCCAGCCCTAAAAATATTTCGTCTCAATGCCGAACGTTGGTTCAGTGTCGAAATTAAACTGCTATCCATTGCAAATTCTTTCACCTGATGTTCAGCTCCCGGTTCTGCACCTGCCAAAACACCAACTTCTTTCAATCGTGGAAAAATGATGGCCGAAGTCGGGCAGTTTCGCCCGCAGGCAGGACAATTGTTTTTACAGGCCAGCGGATTCACTACTTTTAATCGTTTGTTGCCAAATGTATATACGCCGAACAAGCAGAATTTGAAGCATTTTCCGCAATCGGTGCAAAGTGGCTGATCGATTACCGGATACCATGCCGGAACATCCAGTCCAGTTTCCACATTCGTTTCAATAGCCTTTCCTTCGGCAAACGAAAAATCAATCTTTAATTTCGATTCAATGCCTGCAACCGGAAGTTCCCTGAAATTCAAAACTTCCAATCCTGAAAGTTCCAGATCGTTTTGTGCCAGCAGGTTTTTAATTGCACGGGGATAACAGGCAACCATTATTTTTCGGGCGTATTTTTGATCGATTGCCCTGATGAAACCTTTCCGGTTCAGCACAATTCCGCAGAAATCATCTAACTGAAATAAATCAGCATCAAGAGATACCAAAGTCGATTTGATTTGTTCCGATTTGTCCGAAGTAATTACACCTGCGCCACAATTGCAAAATAGAATACATGATTTACCCATAAAACATCCAAATTTGGAATTCAGCTTAAATAAACCAAAAAAAGTTCCCACTGAAAAGCAGATTGTTGGCAAATATGAGTCTGTTAACAAACATTAGAGAATTTACTATGTTGGCGGATGAAGCCTTTTCTGAAACCAAATACGAACCGACTTCATTTTTTCCAATTGACTGGCTGAAACATGGCGGCGACAAGTAGAGCGTTCTTCACTGTTTTCGGGTGCCCCCCAGCGGATTTCGGCACCATCGTTCGGATTATATGCCATTTCAAACGTGTCCCTCCGCTTTAGGATCTCACTAAGCGTTAATGTTTGTTCTGTGCCATTGCTTCGAATGTATGCGATCGAAAGTTCGGACAACTTCTTTTCCAAAAGAGCTTCCAGATTTTCTTTTACGTGTTCCGCAGATTGGAGCATGGGCAATTTGAAGTCGTCGGGCGAGCGCACGATCTTATTCGGGAAATCGGTTATGGCATCCATCGCGATCAGAAGTCGCAGATCGCGGTTAGGGGTTGAAAAGTCTTCCCATAATCCACCTGTTTGAAACACTCCCGCAGCCCGACCCGGCATCGGAATAACAGTTCCAGGATGCGCTTTCATATATTTTTCGCCATTCTCAACCGATGTAACCCTTACAACGAGCTGTTCGTGCAGCGCCTTGATCAAATCAAGCATTGCCATTTCAGGATCAAGAGGTTCAGGATTAATGATCTGTTCCATTGTGTGATAGAAAGTGTCACTTTCCATTCCCTTTTGCTGGAGAGAAAATGGCATCAGCCCCGATTCTGCGGTGATCTCTTCTGTTTTCAAAAGCCGGAGCTTGCCATCAGTCACAACAATTGGCCGAAATGCCTTGAATCCCGGCTCTCCGATCACTTCTGTTTCAATTGTATTAAATAAAAAGTTACCTTTCCAGAACCGCTTGATGCCCACTGTTCCATCGGGCTGGGCATCTACCGAAAGAAGCACGCCCGGACTGTCGTCAGTCTGAGGTAACTGACCTACCAGAATGAGCGTATGCCCATAAGGATCGGCAAATACAATTCCGGGACGAATTGACTCTCGGCTAAGCGAAACCGGATAATAATCGGAGTTTTCGTTGCTCAACGAAGTGCGTGCAGTTCCTGAATGAACTCCATTCATCACCATTCTCACAAATGTATTGAATTTCTGAATCGGATTGGATTTTGATATGGTTGTCTCATTTGTGATCCATCGCCCTGTTTTTGGCGCACGTCCCAGAATTCCCCGGTCAGACTCGTGGTAGCCAAACGGGAGCCCAAGTTTCCAGGCAAAATAAGCACGCAGAAAAAATGGATTATCAGCACAATCAGGCTCCATCAGCACTTTAATTTTACCATTTGCATCATCCTCGCCCAGTGAGAGGTGGTTATAGAGAAAATTTCGATCCTGATTTTGTGTAACTTCATGCAGTGCAGTCCACGACGAACGTTCATCGGTATCCTGAAACAAAGCATTTACCCATGCCGAATAAAGTGATTCCATTTTGCTGTCCCAGCCTTGTTTTGTTTTCCAAACAGCTTGCGATGTTGACATTGTTGGTTTTTCGGTCACATAAAACTCAACCATTTCAGTAGTATTCCCTGTTTTTAAAGTAACCTGATATTCGCCAACCGGACCGGCAATAAATTCATCAATCCGCCAAAAAGGCAATCCGGCTCCATGCCTGCTTTTCGCGGCTATAATTTCTCCGGAAGTGCTATTGACCTCGATTTTCGCTTTCCGGATACTTTTACCACCTGTTGCCATCACATGGAATATTTGTCCCGGACGTGGATTTTCTGGAGAAACCAAAATGGTATTTACCCGCTGTATTTCATGTGAGTCGTCGATCTCATCTGCCGAAACTACGAGCGAATCGTCCTGTTTTGTATTCTTGTCAAGGGAAGGACGGCTACCGCATGAGCAAAGGCCAATTGTCAGGATAACCTGAACAACGATCAGCCCCAAACGAAATAGTCGGGAAACGAAAGTCTTCATATTAATTTTTTCAAACCTCAAAGATAATCGTACAATTTCTTTATACTGAAATCAATTGTGGAATTAACCAACTTTCAGGAAGATTCTTTAACTTCGTTGTAATGATTTTATTGAAGAATGATTCATTCTTCAAAATAGAGATAATATACTTTTCCCGATTACCCACAAATTAAGTAAGTTTGTAAAAACGAAATGACATGACTGTAAGAGAATTAAAGAAAAAATTAATCGGAAAAATTGACCAATCAGATGACAGTGAACTATTGGAAGAAATGTACCGTTTAATTGCCAATGAAGAATCAGATTCAAGTATTTATGAGCTGTCGAACGAACAAATCAGGGCGGTAGAAGAAGGACAGCTTCAATATATAAATGGCCAGTTTTTGACAGATAAACGGGCTGATAAAGATATTGAAGAATGGATTGGGCATTTATGAAATAACTTCTAACAAAATCATTGTACTGTCGGTCTGGGATTGCCGACAAAAACCACTTAAGCTCTAATAATCAAAATAGATTTTTGTTAAAATCCGAAGTCAAATAAAACCTTCCTGGCCTTCAATTTTCAATTCGCTTTCCAAAAGCAAGATTCCAATCGGAAAAAATGAAGAAATTCCTGATTTGTCAAGATTAATGTTGTATTTGTGTTAAGTCGGTTCTGTTTCAGAAATATAAATGACAAAACTACTTGCGTTTAGAAAATTAAATTACCTTTGCGCCCAGATTTTAGGGGTCGGTTAATTTCCTTTTTGCCTGGTTTATGGCAGGAGCATCTAACTGTCTCCTTCCATTACAAGGGTCAGCGTTTTGCTGGTTCACAATTTAAAAGGAATTAATATGACATTTGAAGAAACCGGTCTAAAGCCGGAAATCTTAAAGGCGATCGCTGAAATGGGGTTCGAAACCCCTACGCCTATTCAGGAGCAAACTATCTCGCACCTGATTTCATCAACCAATGATTTAGTGGCCCTGGCCCAAACCGGAACCGGCAAAACCGCCGCGTTCGGACTCCCTGTTATCAACAATACCTCTATGCAAATAAAAGAGGTTCAGACGTTGATCTTGTGTCCAACACGTGAGTTGTGCCTGCAAATCACCCGCGACATGGATAAATACTCGAAATTCATTCCCGGCTTCAAAACAATCCCTGTGTATGGTGGCGCCGACATTACCAAACAAATAAGGGAACTGAGAGCCGGTGGACAAGTTGTTGTGGGCACTCCCGGTCGTGTCCATGATTTGATCCGCCGTAAAATGCTTAACATCTCGGCTATCCGGTGGCTGATTCTTGACGAAGCCGACGAAATGCTGACAATGGGTTTCAAAGAAGAACTGGACGCGATTTTGTCAACCACTCCAAAAGAAAAACAAACACTGCTGTTTTCGGCTACCATGCCAACAGAAATTGCCTCCATGAAGGCCAATTACCTTCACAATGCGATTGAGATTTCAGTAGGAAAAAGGAATGCAGGTGCCGAAAACGTTGAGCACCATTATTATATGGTTCAGGCCAAAGATAAATACGAGACTTTAAAACGTATCGCTGATAATTATCCCGACTGTTATGCCATTGTTTTCTGCCGCACCCGAATGGAAACCCGTGATGTGGCCGAGCAGTTTATGGCCGACGGATACAATGCCGACGCTTTGCACGGTGATCTTTCGCAGGCCCAGCGCGACCAGGTAATGGCCCGTTTCCGTAGCAAACAACTACAAATGCTGGTTGCGACCGATGTGGCCGCACGTGGATTGGATGTAACTGAATTGACCCACGTAATCAATTATTCACTGCCAGATGATCATGAAGTGTATATTCACCGTAGCGGACGTACCGGAAGGGCTGGGAAAAGCGGTATTTCTGTTTCAATTATCAACCTGAAAGAAACAGGTCGCCTGAAACAAATTGAAAAAATTGCACGGAAGAAATTCGAACGGAAAATGGTTCCGGGCGGAGACGAAATCTGTGAAAAACAATTGTTTCACCTGATCGGCCGTGTACAAAACGTTGAAATCAACAATACCCAAATTGAAAAATACCTTCCGCAAATTCTTGAAAAATTTGAAGGAATGGGCCATGACGACATTATCAAACATTTTGTATCGCTCGAATTCAACCAATTGCTTGATTATTACAAGAATTCACGCGATTTGAACGTGAGGGCTGAGGCATCGCGCGATTCGTTCCAGCGCAACGACCGTGGAAGCGACCGTGGCGGCGATCGTATGAATTTCACCAAACTGTTTATCAACGCCGGAAAAAAACAAAACCTGAACGCATCAGGATTGATCGGGCTGATCAACCAATACTCGAGCCGCAGGAACGTTGAAATAGGCAAAATAGATATTCAGCGTAAATTCTCCTTTTTTGAAATTGACAGCAGTTACGAAAAAGACCTGGTAAAAGCGCTGAACAACGAAGTAATTGAAGGCCATGTCATCAATATTGGCAAGGTTGAATCGACTGCAGAAACACAACCACGCGAAAGCGGATCATTCCGCAGAGAAGGCAGTGGTGGATATGCCGGCGGACGTCGCGAAGGCCGCAGGGAACCTGCATTTAGCGACCGTGGTGGCGGCAGGGGCGATCGGCCAAGACGGAAAAGAAACTAAACACGCAATAGTGGTATACTGCAAAACTCCAAATTCCAGCTTAAACTGAAGTTTGGAGTTTTTACTTTTTTGTTTAGTCGTCTTACTGCTGAAGAGGAAAAATAATCGGAATGTTCACATCAATTGAATAAGAAAATGAAGCGTGGTTACAGCGAAATTGAAGAGTTGTTGCCCGGATATTTATCAGGCGATCTGTCTGATAATGACCTGACGATGATCGATGAATGGAGGTTGGAATCACCGGAAAATGAAATCCTATTTCAGGAAAGCAAGAAAGCATGGGAAGCAATGCCGCTTTTGCACGAAATGGAACAGTTCAACTCTTTCGCAGCTTTAAAAAAAAGGATTGGTAAACGCCTATAAAGAAAGTGGATTCCTTCCTGAGTGGGCCAGCCCGGGGCGCCGCGATTGTATGATCGGCTCCAACTCGGCCACTATTATCGCCGATGCCTACCTGAAAGGCGCCCGTGGGTATGACATCAACACACTTTACGAAGCGGTGATTAAAAACAGCAAAACGGAAGGACCTTTATCTTCGGTTGGACGGAAAGGTGTTGAATTCTATAACAAACTGGGTTATGTGCCATACGATGTAAAAATCAGGGAAAACCCAAAAATGGGTACGCGAAGTAATGGACCGCATGTACGCCCCAACTCCTGATGGTTACTGCGGAGATGAAGACAACGGACAAACTTCGGCCTGGTATGTATTTTCGGCCATGGGCTTCTACCCGGTTACTCCCGGAAGCGACCAATATGTGGTGGGGGCGCCACTCTTCAAGAAAATCACACTGAAACTCGAAAACGGGAAGAAAGTAATTCTGAACGCTCCTGAAAACAAATACATTCAATCGGTGACTTTCGATGGAAAAGCTTACGGCAAAAACTGGCTTAGCCATCGTAAATTCAAGTGTTCCGCCATCCATGATTTCCTGATGGGTAATGAATGAACGGCCCAGCTTCTGTCCGTTTAGTTTTACTTCCTGAATGTATTTATTTGCGACCGATGCCATCGGAGCTTTTCATTGAATTTTAGTAATCAAATACGGTTAGCCAAGATTATTTCTGCACTGATTGCATAGATGATGGCTCTTTTGATCAATATCCTCCACATAAGTGCTCGACCTCATCACGCAGTCAGGATTTTGGCAATGTATCAATCCAAAAGTATGACCGAGTTCATGAATAACTTCTTTGCGAATGCGGTCTGTAAATATTTTTTCGTTTGCTTTCATTCCGTAGCGCTCATTTCTTAACCTGTAAATAGATGCGATACCTGCACGGCCGTTTAAAAATGCCTGTCCGAAAATATAGGTAAGAATGGGGATAAAAAGGTCAACATTAAATAACCCGAGTGTTTTAACTGTATCGGTAGAATACCGGTAATCGATTTCCTTTAATAGCCTGTTCCCGTCATATTGCCTTCGTGCAGGGTCATAAAATTCACTTAAATCCAGATGGCCTTCCTGCGTTTTCACCGGAAGCGAAAATTCACGTTCCACATCATTCACGACCATTTCAAGAAGTCCTTTCTCAAAATAGCCAAATGAAATTAAGGTGATATTTTCCAGATTCATTCACAAACGGTTTAATAGGAATCAGATAGGGCCTTGATTATTTGGCCGGTTTTAAACCGTATTTCTTTATTTTATTGTAGAGCGTCACCCTGTCAACTTTTAGTGCTTTGGCCGATACAGAAATATTCCAGTTGTATTTGCTGAGAATTTGAAAAATGTGGTTCTTTTCAAGGTCATCAAGGCTTTCAAAAGTGGTGTTGACGACTGTCTTGCCCAATGGAAGGTCTTTAAGGCTTATTTTTTTACCATTTCCGACCACTATTGCCCGCTCGATCATATTTTCAAGTTCGCGGATATTGCCTGGGAAAGGGAATTCTTCCAGTCGTTTTAATGCTCCGGAATCTATATCAATAATCGGTTTGTTCATTGATATACAGTACTTCTTAATAAAATAATCAACTAGCAGAGGAATGTCCTCAATTCGTTCGCGCAATGGCGGAATATCTATGTTCACAACATTAAGACGGTAAAATAGGTCTTCACGGAAAAGCCCTTTTTCGACCATGTTTTTCAAATCTCTGTTCGTAGCGCAAATTACCCTGAAATCGGAAGTGATTTCCTTGTTGCCACCTACACGGACAAAACTCTTGCTTTCGAGCACCCGCAGCAATTCAACCTGCATTTTTTGAGAAATGGTAGCAATTTCATCCAGAAAAATCGTTCCGCTGTCGGCCATTTCAAATCGCCCTTTGCGATTGTAAACCGCACCGGTAAAAGCACCTTTTTCGTGCCCGAACAATTCGCTTTCCAATAAACTTTCGCTTAAAGCGCCGCAATGTACGCTCACCATCGGGAAGAATTTGCGCGGAGAATTTGCATGGATGGCCCTGGCCACCAATTCCTTTCCAGTTCCGCTTTCGCCTGTTATTATTACTGAAGCATTTGACTGGGCAACACTTTCAATTTCTTTGAGCACTTTTTGCATTGCTTCACTGTTGCCAATCAGATCCTCAACGTTTTCCAACAGAACCACTTTTTCTTTCAGTATTTCATTTTCTTCGAGCAAAGTAATTTGTTTGGACGCATTTCTGATGAGGTGGGAGAGGTCGTCGGGATCGAATGGTTTTGTTACATAATCGAAGGCTCCGTCTTTCAATGCCTGAACTGCCGTATCTACCGTTGCAAATGCCGTCATCATAATAACAATGGAATTTTTTCTTAAGGATTTTATTCGCTTGAGCATTTCCAATCCGTCAATTCCGGGCATTTTGATATCTGCCAGAATGATATCAAAAGTGTCAGATTCAAGCATCGACAATGCTTTCTTCGCATTCTCGGCACATTCAACGCGGTAACCGTCTTCGATAAACCAGTTGTACAATGAATCTCTTACAGATTCTTCATCGTCAACGATTAGTATGGATATTTTTTTTGCCATAATATATTTTCCTTAAGTCCGTAATACCGGTAAAGTTATTGAAATTGTTGTTTCTTTTCCGCGTATCGACTTTACATCAGTTTTCCCTTTGTGACTTTGAACTATGCCGTGAACAATGGCCAGACCCAATCCGATGCCGCTTTCCTTCTCCTTGGTTGAAAAGAAAGGTTCGAAAATATGGGGAATGTCCTCTTCCGAAATACCAACTCCGTTATCAGTAATTTCTATCCTGATGTGTTCCTCGTCCGGATTCAGTGTCCTGAAAATTACTTCTCCATTTTCCGAAACTGCTTCAGATGCATTCACAAGTATGGCCACACAAACCTGTTTGATTTGGTTTGGGCTGCAACTGATCAAATCTGTTTTGGCCCCGAAATCAGATAAAAAGCTAATGTTTGCGACTTTCATCGGATGAGACATCAATTCATAAGTTTCCAGCAGGATATCATGAAGGTGCCTTGATCCAAAATTATTCTGATCTTTCCTTGAAAAATCCAATAAGCCTTTCACAATATCCCCGCAGCGTTTTGTTTCATTCTCAATTAGTTTCAAATGCCTCAGCATCGGTTCTTTCTTTGTTGGCTCAAAATCCTGATTGTTTAACTGCTTGTAAATTAATTTTGTGTAAATAAGGATTCCGGATAATGGATTGTTGATCTCGTGTGCCACCGACAGCGATAATTTACCCAGCGAGGCAATTCGTTCGATGTTAATCAGTTCGTTTTGAGCCTGCCCCAATTCTTCCGACTTTTTCTGAACTTTATATTCGAGCTGTTGCGACCAGTTTTGAAGTTCGTTGGTCGCGGTTTGCAGATTGTCAAGCATTTCGTTAAACGCGTACGAAACCATCCGCATATCAGAAAGCTGATTGGGTTTTATTTCCAGACGGGTACTTTTGTCTCCTTTTGCTACCGCTTCGCTGGCTTTAATTAATTCACTTAAAGGGTTTTTAATTTTTTTATTGGTGAATAATATTAAAAATATCAGGAGCAAAAAAGTCATCAACGCTGCCAGCAACGTATAGTCGGTTGTAGATTTTTTAAGTGCATTGTCAAGTCCTTCCAGTGGCATTTTAATGATAAGCGAACCAAGGACCTCATCGTCAGGACTGTGCGCATGGCACGAACTGGTTGAGCAGGATTTATTGTTTAAAATTGGTGATTTTATTAATAAGTGTCGGCTGTTGGTATTGGTATTCGGATTCATAATGCATTCGCTGTCAGCATTAATTATCCGGTGCGATTTTTCATTGGCAGAAAACATGGTAGCGAAATCCTTGTGGCAACTTTTGCAGTCAGGGTCGCCATGTTTGTCTGTATCGTTCGAAATGGAAGTATATACGAGATTGTTGTTGTTATCATACATGTTTACATCATCAATCCCCGACATGGTATTGATGATGTCGAGCGTAGCCTGAAGGGAAGTCCGGTCGTTTTCGAGCATGGAACGATATAAAGCACCCTCAACGAGGTACCCGATATTATTTCCATTTTCGCTGATCACCGATTTCATGTATTCCTCATTTACCGATCGGAAAATGATACCGAATGATACAAACAGGAAAACCGACGAAATGGTGATGATGAATACTACCCGTCCATATATCGAAGATTGGAATTTTACATATCCCTTTATTAACGGGCTTCCAATACTGTTTTCGCCAGTTATCTTTTTGAACCAACTCATAGCAATATTCTTAATTCATAATGTGAATGCTAAATTAGTCTCAATATTTTAATTCAGGTTCAACTATTCAAATTTGTTTCACTTTTTCGAAAGCAATTTTCATTTTTGCATAAAACTTTTTTACTCAAAAAATCTTGCTGAAACTCCTCCCATATTTCATTTGGAAGTTCAGAAAGCGGTTGATCGGCTAACTCGCCGCCATCTTGCAATACAACGTTGCCGGGCATGGATGAATATTTTCCAATTGAAGATGCCAGAAAATCTTTGAACCTTTCCAATTCTTGTGTTGCCCAGGATGTTGCATCTTCTGCCATATAATATGAATTGGTGTCGGCAATCCAGCTTATTGGTTTAATTTCATACAACCAACCTTTTCCGTATGAGTCTTCGTTTAATAGTTCGGGAGTTTTTGCCAGCTCTGAATTTATCTCCATAATCTCTCCTGAAATAGGGGAGTAGATCTTTAAAATTTTGCCTTTTTGGTTAATTTCTGCCAGTAAGTCGCCTTTTTTAACTTTATCGCCTGCATATTTAAGACTGTTGAACCTTACTTTGCCGGTAATATGCAGCAACAGATCATCGAGGCCAATTTTAGCGACTCCCGTCATTTCCAGATGCGCCCAGGTGTGGTATCTGCTGAAAAGGATTCCCTGAGGGATTTTTAAAGAATTGGAAGTAAGAATTCCTAACGACTCTTGAAGTTGTTTTTTAGATTTCACCTCTCTGTTTAATATTAGCCAGAAAGGGATAAGGATGACAAAAAACACAGCGATTGCCAGATATTCAATCCCTTTGGTTTCGAAAATGTTGATGTAAGTAAATCCGTCCATAGTTCTATTTTTTATGCCGTCATTTTTATGGTTGTGACAGCTGGTTTATATTCTTTTTATCCGCTCTTCCCTTCGGCAGGTTCAGGGATCGCTTCGACAGTTCTCTTATTTTTTTTCTTTCTTCATCCATGAGGGCGATTCAATGGGTACGGGCATACGATTGAAAACCCGTGAATGATTCCGTGTTGGGTTTTTTTGTTTTTATCACTGATTTTGTCTTTTGCCATCAGATAGGGATATAGGCCAATGAACAATTGCAGAATCAATTATTTGGAGGTGTCAAGAAATTTTGTCTGAAAATCTTCCCAAACTTCAGGTTCAAGATTGGCCAATACGTTGTCAGTAAGTTCGCCCCCATCCTGAAGCGTGATGTGGGCATAAACCACACTGTTTAACCTTGCAGAGGCTGCAAAAAAGTCTTTAAGCCGAGTAAATTCATTGCGTAGCCATTCGCGGTAATTATCGCCCATATACAGAAACTGAATCTCCCTTAACCAGTTTTTTGGTTCAATCAGATATACCCAACCTTTGCTAAAAGGAGAAGAATTTATGATAGAAGTATTTGTAATGAGTTTTTGGTTTTGCTCTACGATAATGCCCGAAATTGGGGAGTAGATATTTAATTGTTTGCCATCACGAATTATGGCAAGGATCTTTTCACCTTTTCTTACCATTTCACCAGGTTCTTTCATTTTTATCCGGTTGAGATTTCCGGTAACGTGTTGCAGGAAATCATCGAGGCCAACTTTCACATTTCCATCTTTTTCCATAAAAGCCCAGGTGTGTGTTTTGTCGAAATAGAAGCCCTTTGGTGCTGTTATCGAATGCTCATTAAATACCTGGACGAAATTGTCATCTTCCTTTACTGCAATCAGTTTTCTGTTTTTTCGGTATCCGACTACGGCAGTTATTATCGATGCAGCTACAACAAATCCAAATAGAATTAATAACCATGTTTGTGATGCTAAAGGTTCGTCTGTTCCAGTTGCCGCAACTTCCGAGCCTGATAAAGCATCAATGTTCGATTGTATTTCGACACTGGCGAGATCGCTGTATCCGTTTTGATTCAGAAATTGCTGGCCATCGGCAAGTATCCAGGTTAAAAATGCCAATGTATTTTTATCTGTGGGTTTGGTGGAAGAGGCTGCATATATACTTCCGCATAAATCGTACGGATATTTTCCGATCCAAACGCCGCGGGTGAAATCGCTCAGATTAGCGTAAATATTTTCAAAATTATCAATCCGGCCATTTTTGTTTTTATCTATCGGAAGTAGTTTAATTCCCTCAATTGTATTATTGGTCGAGGCATCACGAACATCAGTCAGTTTGCAAAAGCCAATGGCATAAATATCCTTCTGTATAGCCGAAATGAGTTCAGCAGCAGTTGCTGCCGTAATTCCATTGGTCGCAGTGAAATTTGTTTTGCTGAAATTTGCAATGTTCGTTTTTACCGATGCATTGTTGATAATAAAATAATTGATGGGTGCATTTTTCCCGCCATCAATCATGGTTTCCCAATTCTGCATTTCAGGATTGCCCAAAAGCCGGGCAAACTCTTCTGCTGAAATTCCCTGACGATAGATTTCGTTCAACATTGGATTCTTCGCGTTAATGACCGATACTATCGCGTCGCGGGCAACTGCCATTTTCCAAGCTGTCTCACCAATTTCTTCAGAGATAAAACTTAATTCGCTGCCGGTGATGGTTTGATTATCAGTCATGTTGCTAACGGCAATTTTCATGTCTGGGTTTAATCTGCCATATTCAGCAGCCCAATTTGTTGCGAGGTTGTTCAGCTCCAGAGAACTCATGATATTTAATTTGTCCTCTGTAGGGGTTGTGGCTTGAACTCCTGTTTGGTTGCCGGTGTTCACATTGCCCAAACTTGTTTTGCAATAGAACAAAAGCGACAACCCAATGATTATTACTGAAACGTTTTTCATGATATTGACATTTAAAAGTGTTCTTGAAATTTGGCCATTGACTCAGATGATTGAAAAATCTGTAATCTTATTTGGGGCAATTCAACAACAATGCCAAACATAAAATACTAATGTAAGTATCAGAATATCAAATATATGTAGAATGGATGATTGAAAAATATACAAGCAGAAGTGTTGAATTAATATACAGTATGTTTGCTTGATTGGCGTAAGTGGTATGAAATCAATCACATAAGGCAGATGATTAATTTATATATACTGTTGAATAATGCAGCACATTGATTTTTTAGTTACTGATAATCAATGGTGTAATTCTAGTTGTCTATAATCTTGCCATCCCTTTGGGATTAAAATCAGGATCTATTTCGCCGGAATATTCTTTAGCGTTTCAACCAGAAAATCCCAGAATTTGCCGACTGATCCGATGTTTACTTTTTCGTCGGGAGAGTGCGGAAAACGAATCGTTGGACCGAACGAAATCATGTCCCAACTTGGATATGTCCCGCCCAGAATTCCACATTCCAATCCGGCATGAATGGCTTTGATTTCAGGAATACGGCCAAATTTATCATTGTAAACCTGTTGCATGGTTTTCAGAATTGGCGAATCCATGTTTGGTTTCCAGCCCGGATAACCGCCTTTCAATTTCACATTTGCACCTGCAAGTGTAAATACTGAATCCATTCTTGAACCCAGCTCTGCTTTGGCGGTATCAACCGAACTGCGCATCAGGCATGAAATTTCAACAATTTTTGTTGCGTTGTCGGATTTTACGATGGCTAGATTTGTGGAGGTTTCGACCAGTCCCGGCATGCTGTCGCTCATGCGGATTACTCCGTTAGGACAGGCAACAATGGCGTGGGTCAGATTGATCTGGGTTTTTTCATCAATCAGCGAGGCGGGCATTTCGATTTTCGAAAGCTCGATTTTCAGAGTTGGTTCGGTAGCTGACAGCTCGCGTTTGATGATGGTGGTGAGTCCGGCAATATTGCCTACCAGTTTGTCTGCTTTTTCATAAGGTACCGTAATCACCCCGAAAGCTTCGCGTGGAATGGCATTGCGCAGGTTCCCACCATTAATGGAAGCCAAACGGACGCTACATGTTTTGTAAGTTTCTTTCAGCAAACGGAAGAAAATTTTGTTGGCGTTTCCGCGTCCCAAAGGAATGTCCAAACCAGAGTGGCCTCCTTTCAGTCCGGTAACATTCAGTCGAAAACTGATCGATTCTGCCGGTACAGGAACTTCAGTAAAACTAAACTGAACGATGGCATCTTCGCCGCCGGCGCAACCAACATACAATTCACCTTCGTCTTCCGAATCCATGTTGATAAGAATTTCACCCTTCAGGATACCAGATTTTAGATTGTTGGCTCCGTCCATTCCGGTTTCTTCAGTGGCCGTAAATAATGCCTCAATCGGGCCGTGCACCAGTTCTTTCGAGGCGAGCACTGCCATTGCAGCGGCAACTCCAATTCCATTGTCTGATCCCAATGTAGTTCCGTTGGCTTTCACCCATTCACCATCGATGATGGTTTCAATCGGATCTTTGGCGAAATCATGGTCTTTGTCGCTGTTCTTTTGCGGAACCATGTCGAGATGTCCCTGAAGGATTACTCCTTTGCGTTTTTCCATTCCGGCAGTAGCGGGTTTGCGAATGATCACATTACCTGCTTCATCCTGAATTGTTTCCAAACCGAGACCTTTGCCAAAGTCGGCAATAAACTTGCGCACTTGTTCTTCGTGGTGCGAAGGCCGCGGAATACGTGTCAACTGATAAAAGTTTGCCCATACTTCAACGGGATTTAATTTTGAGGTTTCGTTGCTCATATATTTTTTTAAAAATGAAATTCTGTCCAAAATTCAGCTTCTAAAAGTACAATTAATCCCTGTAGTTTGTTTCAGAAACGAAACAATAAAAAACCTGCATCCGCTAAAACGAATACAGGTTCTCGATTATCCCAGTTCAGATATTTGAATTCGGGTCAAACCTCAAGGTACAGGCTGGCCTATGCCATTTTTGGTGTTTTTTTATTTGGCAGTTCCAATCCATAACCGTGTTTGGCGTCCACTCTTCGGAGGTATAGTGCCAGTAAAATTGCAGCACCACCAAATCCGGCAAAAATCAGTTCAGGAACCAGGTAATTGTAGGCAGCACCTGGAACTTTGGCCGCAATTTGTTCGGCTACTCCAGGGTTTGATTTGGTAATTGACCAGCCAATTAAACCGGGGACCAACATTAATCCGATATTCTGAATCCAAAAAATACATCCGAAGGCTGTTCCCAGATACCGGTCTTCAATAATTTTTGGCAACGAAGGCCACATTGAAGCAGGAACCAGTGAAAATGCAGTCCCTAATATTACGATTGTTCCAAATGCAAGTGTATAAGAAAAGTTTTCATTGGGGACAAGCGCAAAAATTAAGTGTGAAACAACCAGTAAAATAGCGCCATACAACATTAATGAAGCACCTTTCCCTTTAAGATCGAGGAATAACCCGATAAACGGAGTCAAAATCATTGCCCCGATCGGGAAGAAGGAGAATAAGTTTGAAGCTTCGGTAATGGGAATGTTTAGCTTTGATGAGAGCATGTCGGTTGCAAATTTCTGAAATGGGAAAATAGCTGAATAGAATAGAACGCAAAGTCCGGCAATGGCTATGAACCCGGGGTTAGTGAAAATTTTGGCAAGATCGCTGATCCTGAATTCATCTTCAGGAGCGAGTTTCCCATCATCGCCAAGTTGCTTGTCTAATTTCGTATCCATAAAAACATAAATCAAAGAAGTTAGGAGGCCAATACATAGAAAAGCCAGCCCCATGAATACTGAATTCGCCGGATCCCATGCAGCAGGATTTTCAGAATTGGCAAAAATTGGTGATAGACGGAAAACCGCAAAAACCCCAAGTCGTGCAACGGCCATTTCAAGCCCCATTGCAAGTGCCATTTCTTTGCCCCTGAACCATTTAACGATCGTTTTTGAAACTGTAATCCCAGCCATTTCGACGCCAATTCCAAAAATTGCAAATCCGCAATAAGCAACTAACGCTGTGGTTGGCAACTCCCATCCAAAAACTGAGGATACTGAAGCAACATCGATGTATTTCAAGGCCGAAAACTTAATTGCAGCTCCGGCAACCATGGTTATGGTCGATAACATCAGGGTAAACCGAATACCCATTTTGTCGAGTATAATTCCTGAAAGAATCAGAAACCCAACAAATACGTTTAAAAAGAATTCCGATCCGCCCAAATATCCAAAAACTTCAGGCGACCAATTGAAGTTTGTCAACATCATTTTTTGTAGTGGCGCTACAACATCTACAAAGAAATAAGCAAAAAACATGGTTGCCGAAATCAGGATTAATGCCATCCATCTGGCAATTGGTGAATCGTGAAGCGTTTGTTTTAACTGTTGCATAAAAATGAGTTGTTAATTTTTTTTTATGAGTTGGTTCTTTAGAAGCCCCTAAATTAAGCCAATATTGTCTATTTATTTTTAGTAATGTTTTTTATAGCTCCGGTATTTGGGAAGAATTCCAGTTTGTAGGTTCCGTCGAGTAAATCTTCAGGGATTGGTGCAATGCTTCCGAATTGGGCGATTGGTGCACGTGCTCCGGCCAGTTGGGCAATCCCATCCATAATCCTTATTTCCGACATGCCCGGCATACGGTAATACAAACCGCTTTTCCCAGCATTCGGATTTTCGGAAGTGCTCAAACTGTTTTGTTTGGCAGCCAGATTTTCAGCTTTTGTAACATCAATTACGATGGGCCTGCCTGATAAATCTGATTTCGGCAATACTCCGCGTTCGTCACTATACCTGAAGATTACCTCGCCTTTAACTGTTTTTTGTCCGGGAACAAATTCAAAACTGAACTCGTGGCATTGTTTGGTCGATTTTCCGACAAACAATGCTACATAGTTTTCTTCCATTTTGCCCAGTTCTTCGGTCATTACTTCAAAAGATTTTCCATCGGGAAGCGGTTCGTCATCTGCATTTGTTAAAAGGCTAAACCGGGAGTTTCGAAGGTTGAAAATGGTTTCGGCTGCTTCGGCAGCTTTTTGTTCCTGACTCTTGGAAACCATTTTTATCCTTTTGGTCGAATCGATTGGTGAATAGAAACTCCAGATTGATAAATCAGTGTATTTAACCTGTTTGTCGGGGTTTTTCATCAGGAACGAACTGGTTTGAATCGCAGGTTCAGGACTTTTAACTGCTGAATTTATCCCTGCCAGAATCCCTGATTCGGTTTGGCTTACCAATTGGGCCGCCTGTCCCATGGCTTTGTGAACCTGATCAGGATCGGGTTCGCTGAATACTTCTATTTGTATTTCATCCATGTTCCAGCGATCGGCATCTGTAGAAGGAACATTGCCGATGCCCAGCATTTTTTGCGCATAGCTTGAAAAAGGCCCATGAACGTATCGTTCACGGGTTGCTTTCACGTTCACGCGTATGCCTGTTTGTGGCAGTGCGTAAACAATCCCTTCTGCCGGATCTGTAACTATTCCGGATCCTGATTTTCTCTTGTCGTCTTTTTGTGCAGTAGTGATTGAAACTACAAAAAGCGTAAGTACCAATGTTAATATTGAAAGTTTCATTTTTCTAAAATTTAATTAAATGGTTTCTATTTGGATTAATCAAGGTGACGCAATGCATTATTGTCCAATCGGTTTTAATCCACTTGCTTTAATCCTTGAATCAATATACTTTTTAAACTCCTCAAATGTCATGTTTTGAGTTTCAACGCTAATTTTATCACGTATTTCACGCATCATTTTCACGGCATCAAATGATTTTTTTTTTCTTAGTATTCATAATATAGTATTTCAGCAAAGGTAAAAAGTTTAACACTTGATTGGAAACCTGTCTAAAATGAGAGCTTTTTATATTATCCCCAAAAGGTTATATCTTAAAAACCCAAAAATAGCCAAAATATTATTCAAGTTGAATAAAAGCTGCTCCCAACAGTTCAATTATGTCTCCGGCGATCATTGCCTGTTGGCTAAATTTGTCAGCCGCAAGATCTCCTGCCAGCCCATGCAGATAGACACCGATGAGTGATGCATCTTCAGGAGAATAACTTTGAGCAAGTAATCCAAGGATGATTCCTGTGAGCACGTCGCCACTTCCACCAGTCGCCATTCCAGGGTTTCCAGTGCTGTTGAAATACACCTCCCCATTCGGAAAAGTGATGCTGGTGTGAGCCCCCTTGACAACGACAATAACTTTGTGCCTGGCCGAAAACTGAAGCTGAAGCAGCAACCGGTCAAATGAATTGGCCGATGAACCGGCCAACCGTTCAAATTCTTTGGGATGTGGCGTTAATATTGAGTTTTCAGGAATCAGATGATACCAATCCTGATTTTCGGCAAGCATATTCAAAGCATCGGCATCAATTACAATTCTTTTCGGTTGTTCCTGAAGTAGCTTTTTGAATGCGAGTTGCGTTTCTGTTGTTTTGTCGAGTCCCGGGCCAATTCCAACTGCTGAAAATGTCTTGAGATCGGGAAATTCACTGAAAATAAATTTGGAATGATCGATTGAAGTCATTGCTTCGTAAACTGAATTCTGAATAATTTCGTAACCCAGGCGCGGAACATGACAGGTTAACAAACCAACTCCTGAACGCAGGCAAGCTTTTGACGACAGCACAGCAGCGCCCATTTTCCCATAACTTCCGGCAATAAGCAAAGCATGTCCGAATGTTCCTTTGTGCGAAAATTTTTCGCGTTTCTTTAATTTTCCTGAAATGAATTCTTTGGTCAGGTAAAAATAATTGCTTTCTGTTTGGACAATGGCTTCAGGAGATAATCCGATGGGCAGCACTTCCCAGCCTCCGGTAAACTGATAATTTTCAGGAAAAAAGAAACTGATTTTTGGGAACTGAAAAGTAAGCGTATTGTTTGCCTTTATAACTGCTGATAAATTGTTGTTCGAATTGTCCTCGCCAAATAGCCCACTGGGAATGTCGATGGAAATGACTGTTGACCCCGAGAGGTTTATTTTCCGTACAATTTTCTCAGCCAATCCATCCAGCGGTTTGTTCAATCCTGAACCAAATAATCCATCAACGACAATTACTTCTGAAGGAATTTCAGGAATGGATTCTTCTGAATCAATTATTTTTACGGGAACTTTATTTTGTTTTTGAAGGCGTATTAAGTTGAAGGCCGGATCGCCTTTTGGTTCGCGGCCAAAAGTTGATAGAAAGACGGTACAATTATAACCTGCCAATGCCAGCATCCGGGCAACGGCCAGTGCATCGCCGCCATTGTTCCCGGGTCCGGCAAAAAACCAGAATGGCCGGTCGTTTCCAATGTTCTGAATGATCCAGTCAGCTACCTTTGCCGAAGCCCTTTCCATCAGGTCGATGGATGAAATAGGTTCGAGATTCATGGTCAACTGGTCAATTTCTGATATTTGCGAACAAGTGAATAGTTTCATGGGTAAAATTTGGTATAAAGTTACTAATTCAAAACTTTTATGCTGAAAATACATGATTAAACTCCAATTGTACGGTTTAAAAACTTGATTATATTTGCCAGCATTACAAAAACTTACAACTTACAACCTTTTATTAATTTTAAAAAAGTCAGAATATGTTTAAAGGACATCCAAAGGGATTATTATCGGCAGCGCTTGCGAATATGGGAGAGCGCTTTGGTTTTTACACAATGATGGCAATACTTGTGTTGTTTCTTCAGGCAAAATTTGGTTTGTCGGGAACAAATGCAGGTATAATCTATTCTATTTTTTATTTTTCGATTTATATTCTGGCATTTATTGGAGGATTAATTGCTGACAAAACCAGAAACTATAAGGGAACAATTTTAACAGGTTTAATTTTGATGGCAGTTGGATATTTTCTTATTGCAATTCCTTCTCCAACGCCAACACCAAACAAAGTTCTTTTCCTGACTTTAACATGTATCGGATTGTTTGTAATCGCTTTTGGTAATGGATTGTTTAAAGGAAATTTGCAGGCGTTGGTTGGACAAATGTATGATAGTCCTCAGTATGGAAAAATGAGGGACTCCGGTTTTTCTTTGTTCTACATGTTTATTAATGTAGGTGCAATCTTTGCTCCGCTTGCCGCAATTGGGGTTAGGAATTGGTGGTTAGGAAAACATGGTTTTCAATACAACGCCGACCTTCCTGCATTGTGTCATGCCCATTTGGAGGGAACGATTAATCCGGTAGCTTCTGAATCACTTGTGCAAATGGCAAATAAGGTTAGTGCCGCTCCGGTTGCTGACTTGACTGCATTTGCGAATAATTATTTAAATGTATTTACCACAGGATTTCATTATGCTTTCGGTGTT